>NZ_CP115670.1:2434419-2738721 GCF_027886475.1 Corynebacterium sp. SCR221107 | reverse complement strand
ACGGCCAGGCGCTGCCACTTCGAGGAAGCCCACGTGCGGGCGTTTTTCACAAGCATGCGCGGCGATCTCACCCAACGCAGCTATGACGCCCGTGACTTTGACGACTACATCTACGGTTCGGCCGAGGTTATCGGCCTGTTGTGCGTTGCCATTTTTGTCGCCGGGGAGGACCTCGACCCGGCCACGCGCGCGAGCCTCGATGAGGGGGCGCGGGCGCTGGGAGCGGCATTCCAGAAGGTCAACTTCTTGCGCGACATCTCCGAGGACACCACCGTGTTGGGGCGCACGTACTTCCCGGCCCTGTCCGGCCGGGTGCTTGACGACGCCATCAAGGCCGAACTCATCGCCGATATCCGCAACGATCTGGCCGTAGCGAATGCGGTCATCCCGCTGCTTCCCGACGACGCCCGCCGGGGCGTGCGCGCGGCCGCCGACCTTTTTAGCGAGCTGACCGACCGAATTGACCAGCGTCCCGCGCGCGAGGTGCTCACTGCCCGGGTGAGCGTGCCCGCCGCGCGAAAACTCCTGCTCCTGGCTAAGGCCGCACGCTGCTAGCTCCACGTTTTTATGACAATTGTACGCAATGAAAAAGAGGTGTGAGAACATGCGCCAACAAGACAGGCGGGCCGTGGTCATCGGCGCGGGTGTGGCGGGACTTGCCACCGCGGCACTGCTCGGCCGGGAAGGTTACGCGGTCACGGTGGTCGACAAGCTGGAGGTAACCGGCGGGCGCGCGGGAAACCTTGAAGTAGACGGCTTCCGCTTCGACACCGGCCCAAGCTGGTATCTCATGCCCGAGGCCTTCGACCACTTCTTCGAATTGTGCGGGACCTCCACGCACGACGAGCTCACGCTCACCGACCTGACTCCGGCCTACCGGGTCTATTCCGGCCCGACGGACCCGGCCTACATCGACATTTCCACCGGCGTCGACAACGTGGCCCGGCTATTCGAATCCATCGAGCCAGGCGCGGGATCCGCGGTGCGCGACTACCTGGCGCGGTCCTCTACGATCTACCGAATCTCATTGGATTCCTTCCTCTACACCACTTTTTCTGGTCCCCGAACGATGGCCACCAGGGACGTGCTCGCGAATCTCTCCCTGCTGTTTACTCTGCTGACCACCAGTCTTCAGCACGACGTTGACAAGACCTTTTCCGATCCGCGCCTGCGCCAGGTGTTGCAATACCCGGCGGTGTTTTTATCCTCCCAGCCCAAGTCCGCGCCCGCCTTGTACTCGCTGATGAGCCACACCGACCTCGTGGAGGGGGTGCGCTACCCACAGGGCGGATTCAACGCGCTGGTCGCGGCTATCGAGAAGCAAGCCCGCAACGCCGGGGCACGCTTCGAGCTGGGTACCGAGGTCCTAGCCATTAGCACCACCAAGCGGCAAGGAAAGCGAAAGGCGCAGGCCACGGGAGTGCAGGTGGTGGATTCGCACGGAGTGAAAAAGAGCATCGCCGCCGACGTGGTGGTCTCCGCCGCTGATCTGCACCACACCGAAAATGCCTTGCTCCCGAAGGGGCTGCGCACCTACCCCGAACGCTATTTCGGGCAGCGCGACCCAGGGCTGTCTGCCGTGTTGCTGCTGCTGGGGGTCAAGGGCAGGCTTCCCGAGCTGCTCCACCACACCTTGCTGTTTTCGCGCGACTGGTCCGCGGACTTCCGCGCGGTATACGAGGGCACCGAGCCCACCCGCCCGCTGCGGGTCTCGGAGTCTATCTACATCTCCAAGCCTTCGGCCACCGATGACGAGGTCGCCCCGGAAGGCTGTGAGAATCTGTTCGTGCTCATCCCCGCGCCCGCCGATGCCAGCCTAGGATTCGGTAGTGCCTACCGGGAACAGTCCCCGCGGATTGCCGCGATCGCCGATGCCGCCGTTGACCAGATCGCCTCGTGGATTGGCGTGCCTGATCTCAAAGAACGCATCGTGGTGCGAAAGACCATCGGCCCAGCCGATTTTGCCGAACGTTATAACTCGTGGTCGGCGAGCGCCATCGGGCCTGCCCATACCCTTAAACAGTCCGCTTTCCTGCGCGGACGCAATGCCTCCCGAAAAGTCGAGGGACTCTACTATGCCGGAGGCACTACCGTACCCGGCGTCGGTGTTCCCATGTGCTTGATTTCCGCGGAAAACGTGATCAAGCGCCTCCGCGGGGACACAAGCGGTGGCCCATTGAAACCGTCACTTGACAAATAGAATGACAAGAGCCACCCTCTTGGACAGGGAGTGGCTCTTGTTGTCTGCAGTGTCCGTCGGTGCCTGCAAACTGACCTGAAATTATGTCCGACCCGAAACCGCGCTACCACACAAGGAATGGGTCGATCCGACGTTGAAATTGTCGCCAAGCCCCGGTGCTATCCGGGACCGGATGGCTATTGTTCGACCGAATCCTCAGCGGTCGCGGGTTCAACTACATCTTCGGCGGCCGGTGCAGCTGCGGCAGCTTGAGAAACCTCTGTTGAATACGTAGCTTCGGTGTCCTCAGCAACAGCTGCAGCCGATGTGGCTTCTGCCGCGCTAGTCTCCTCAACCGCGAGCACTTCTTCGGCGGAACCTGTAGCAGAAGCAGCGGTGGTCTCCTCGGTGGGGCGCTCGGCCTCGATACCGCCGACGATTACACCGGATTCGATCTTGGTCACGGTGGCTTTTGCTGCATCAAGGCTGTCCTGGGCAGTTTCCTTAGCGGCCGCGGCCTTGGCGACTGCGGCATTCGCCGCGGTTTGCTGCGCCTGCAGCGCCTTGACCTGGGATTCTAGCTCATTGTAGCGGGAGCTCTCCTCAGTCGTGGTGGCGTGCAGATTCGGAGTCAGGTCCGTTACGGCGAGTCCGGTTGTGTAGTCCGCGTCGGAGGGGGTAATTGCACCCTTGTATGCGCCACGGGTTGTGGTGTCCTGAGAAACTGTGGTGATGCCGTATTCTTTCTCGGGATCGGCAAGCACCGTGAGGTCGTCGCGGCTGTTGTAAGGAGCATACTCACGCAAGGTGGCGTAGACCCTATCATCGTCGGCGAAGTAGACGCTGATGGCCATGGACTCGGTGTAGTTCAGTAGGAAGATGCGGTCATGACCTTCGGAGTTCTTCCACAGCCGGAAGATGTCGTTGGTCAGTTCTTCCGGATCCTCGTTGTCATAGATGAGTGCGCTGCCATCGGAGTTCGTGCGCTTCGGGCCTTGGATCAAGACGCCCTCACCGTAGAAAGTCTGCAGGACGTTCTCCGCAGAGGCGTTCTTCTCTCGGAGATCAGCATGGTAGATGTGCCCGCCCGCAGCCATAGTCTCACACCATTCCAGGGTCTCGGTAGAGCCGGTAGCGGTGTAAGCAAGAGCCGGAAGCCCTTGGTTCATGCGATACTCGTTGACCTTGGCGTAGACGATCGACTCGACGACATTGGCGGTAGTCTCTTGGTCTACCTTGCTCCAGTCAATCGGGGTGGACTTAATATAGCTAGGGTCCTCAGCGGCCAACTGAGCCTGTGCATTGGCAACGGCTGTGTTGAGCTTGTCGCGGTTGGCAACGGCGGTGTTGTAGTCGTTGGTGGCCTTGGTGAGAGCCGTCTGTGCCTCATCGACTGCCTTCTTGGCTGCCTCATACTGAGCCAAGGTGTAGCTGGTGGCAGGCTTGGTGGTGGGCGTGGGGCTCGTGGTGGTTGGTGTATTGGTGGAGGTGACTCCATCGACGATGGCCGTTAAGGTATCCTGAGCGCCGGAATAGTTGGAAGTGGCGTTGTCCAGGTTTTGTTGAGCCTGATCAACTGCACTATTGGTAGCTTGTTGTGCTGCCTGAACCAAAGTATCAGTGCTGTTGGTAGCAGTCTGGTTGGTGGCGCCAGAGTTGGTAGCAGCGGCGGGGGTTTGATTTGGCATCGAAGGCGTCGGCTGGGTGGTATCGCCGCAGCCAGTCAGTAAGAAAGCTCCCGTAAGGGCAAGGGCGCAAGCCTTGGAAAATACTTTTTTGTTGGTAGACATTGTATTTTTCCTCTTTCTTTTTCAGGTCTCCTTCAGTGTATGACCGCCGAGTTTTTTTACTGAAGGGCTGTACCGGAGGGGCGTTCTATCAAACTTTCGTATGGGGGGTGTCGGATTTTGACTGCGTCTGAGGCCTGAATGCATCCCGAAATCGTATGGGGGTGGGGAATGGGGGAGGCATGCGGAAGTGCTTGCTGGACCCATTTTGGGGTTAATTCACACATGATTTATATGAGGGAATTCCTAAAAAACTTTAACAAACCTCGCTAATGAAACATATTGACAATTACTTAAGTTCACTATCAGCGCGTTTGTGTAACGGAACGTGTACACGCGTTTAGCTGATATATCCCCAAATGCGGGAGGTCACCCTTTAAATGGGGCTTATCAATCGAAAGTTTGATAGGAATTGATAATTCGCGCTTGCGGATTTACTCTATCAGTGGTAATAATACCGGTTCAATCACAATGGCCTGACGAGTGTGCATGAGGTCACAGGCGCGATATTCATCGACCACCCCCATAAGGGGGTTTTGCACGCTTTAAGAATGACCCTGTATGGGGGTGTCATTTTCCGTGTAAATTACGGTGAATCGCGATTGGGGAGGCATGTTGTTGTGTGTCGCCGAGAATCTGCGGCAAGGGATCCGATTGTTTAGCAGTTAAGGAAAGAAGGACTTGAACAGTAATTTTTCAATAGTTTCCGCGAGGATTGTTCAACGATGTGCTTCGTGGTTGTTTGTCCATTTAGGGCTTGAGTCGTTTGAGTGGATTTTGTGGGACAATCTCAAAAATGATCGAGCAGACTCCTCCACTTAGCTCGCAGTGGAGGGGTTCTCGGCGTGTCACTATCGGTTATTATTGGTAGTCCAAGGAACCCTCAAGTAGGAGAGAATGGCTCTGAACGTATTTCTTTCCTCCCCTGCGGGGGCAAAACTAGAGCTCTGAGCTGTTGGCGTTCACCAGTTTTGGCGGTATGGGCCGCATCCAACTTTCGGATGATGTGACAATCCTCTGGTTTTCAGAGAAGCAGACTCCGCGGTGAAAGGAGGGTAAAAAGCCCCGATTTTCAGTAAAATTTTAAGTATTCTTAGCAACATAAAAGTACTCGGATGGACCTAGGAGGCGGGTCCTCAGTATCCGGGGTGAGGGTTACCCGCTTAGTTCGTTCGAGGCCTTGGGTTGTGCGTGGTGTGCGGGGCGCTGGCGCTGAGCAAACTAGCGGCGCACGCGAGCCCCAGCAGCAGATTGTCTCCTGCATAGTTGGCCTCCGGCCACGGTGCCCGCGCCAGCCACATCGCGGCCATCGTCATGGTGACGGCGACGAGGATTTCGCGTGGAATGAGCGTCAAACGCAGCGCGAGCCACACCGTGGCGGCAACGGCCAGCGCGGGCCAGCCAATGGTTAAGGTCGTTCCCGCGATCATCAGCGCCCAGGGCGCGTATTCGGAAAACGGTGTCGCCCAGGTGCCAGGCAGCTTCTCCTTATGATCCGCCACCGCCTCAGAAGCCCGACGCATCTTGCGGGCTTTTTGCAGCCCGATGCCCAGCAGGCACGCCACGGTGACAAGCGCCAACAAGGCGCCGATGCCTAGGCCCAGGCGGTAGGCCGTGGTACCCGCGAAATGCATGCGGAAGGTACCGGCGGTTCCAGCGGGGATGATAAAGCCCTGGGAGCCGGCGTTGACTGTGATCGATTCCAACCGTAGGGAAGTGCCGTCCGCGCGATCCACAAAGCCCTCCAACCCTCTGTTTTCGGCGCGGGTGGTCACCAGAATCCGATCCTGGTCGGATGGCTTACTCACCGACACAGTGTGGTCCTCGTTGAAGGTCAGCGTAGTTGTGGGCGCCCCCGCCCCGTTAAAGCCTGGCACGGTCAGCGTTACCACGCTAGAAAGCGTGTGGAGGGTGTGGGTGCCCGCAGCAAGATTCACGCTGTCGCCGCAGCGGTAGGCGACATCGTCGATAAGCACCTCGTTGAAACATTCGGCCGCGTCAACGCGCACGGTCATGTCCCGCGGGGCGCTGAATTGTCGGTCTATCTGGGACTCGCCGCTGAGTATTCGCTGAAACAGGAATTGTTGAACGTTGGGGGACGAATCCGGCACCGTGAGGATCCGGGAAAGCTGGCCTGAGGCAAGGGACACTTCTGCGATCCCCGTGCGATAGCGCGAGGCGCCGAGCGTGATGCGCACCGGCTGTGAGCCATCACCGGGGACCGTAACCTCGGTGGGCGTGCGTGGACGAAGCGTTGTGCTTACGTGCGCGGATCCGGAACTGATGGTCAATTCCACGACATCGCCGACGGTGGTGATGGTGATGGTGCGCTTGCTTGCCGACGCCGCCTGTCCGTCATCGTGCCCCGTGTCCGCCTGCACCTCCAGCCACTGCCCGGCTTGCGCGCCCGGTGCTGGGTACCACGCGGTGGTGTCATCGCCATCCACAGCAGCCGTGATCGAGCGCCTGGGATCGGAACCGCCGAAGGCCGTGGCGTCCGACTGTGAGCTCGACGCCCGGATCGTACCCTGGCCGGTTACGACGGAGAGAGGCCCCACCGATGCGTAGTCCTTGCGTGGATTTAGCACGTCCGTTGCCTCATCCAGGCTGGCCAGTGGAGCCGACACCGATCCCAGCGACCCGTAATTGCGCGCCACCAAGGCCGGCGTATCGGTGACGATGTCAGCGTCGCCCTCGACCAGCTGAAAGGTGCCTTCGCCGAGCAAGCTTAAGATCTCCCCGCCACCGGCGACGGTGGGGACGTCGGCGGTTTGACTCAGCAGCATGCTGCGCCCCGGATCGAGCAACACCACCTCGACCGCCCCGAAGCTTCGGACGCTGGGCGCGAACTGATCGGGCTGCGGGCTGCTGTCCTTGAGAGCGTCAAGGATAGTGTCCGTGGAGTAATCGGTGCCCGCCAGATCGTGTCTGATCAACAGCGCGCCGATGCCGTGGCGCACCAGATTCGCCACCGTGGGGTGCGTGGTTAAGCCGTCGAGACCCCGGATGGCCTCAGGGGTCACCAAAGGAATGGAGTCGCGCACCGCCCAGGGCACATCCAACAGTGGCTGCACTAACTCGTCACGCGTCCAGCCCCACTCCTGCCGAGCGAAGCTGGATGCCGGCAAGACCAAGGTGCGGGTATCGGCCGCGTTGTCGTTGAGGTAGTCGGCCGCCTCAAACCAATAGTCCGGGACCTGCTGGTAGGCGCCCATCGGCACGACCCTGTTGACCGCCGGAGCCAAGGCCCCCAAGGTCAGCAGCGCGCAGGCCGCCGCCAGGGTCTTGCGCTTGGTTGGGGCTGCGATGGCCGTGCTGGCCTGCTTCGGGCTGGTGGCGGCAAAGGCAGCGCCGAGGCATGCCACGCCCGCTGCAATCGGGCCGCGCACCAAAAGGTCGAACTTGTGCACATTGCGCAGTGCCTGACCCGCGCCGTCGAGGAAACCCGTGGCAAGATGGGCCCCGCCCATAATGACAATGCCCGTGGCAAGCAGGACAAGAAGATAACCCCTGCCCGCACCGCCCTCGCGGGCGTCGCGTGTGCCAAACCTGGCCAGCCCGACCAGCCCCATTCCAGCCACCAGCACGGTCACGATCACCAGGTAGGGGTTGCCGACTAGCTCGTTACCGGCTATGCGCTCGGCTTCCACAAAGGGCGTCCAGCTTGTGGTGCCGCGCAGGATTTCCGCGAGGTTGAGCCACTTGGTGGTCACCCCGGCGGACTCGATGTAATCGGTAAATGGGCTTGCGTACGTGCCTAAGACCGCCAAGGGTACGATCCACCAGGCGCTGACCAAGCCGCAGCCTGCAAGCCACAGGGCCAGATCGCGCAGCCGGCGCCGATACAACAGATACAGCCCGGCGGGCACGCACGCCGCCAACGTCGCGGTGGCGTTGACGGCACCGAGGCAGGCCACGGCCACCACGGAATAACCAAGCTGGGGCAGGCGATCACGCCCGCCATAGCGAGCGTGCGCACCGACCAGGGGAAGCAGGATCCACGGGGCAACCATGGACGGCCAGGTCTCCGAGGAGATCGCGCCCAACGTCGTCAGCGTGCGCGGGGAAAGCGCATACAACAAGGCCGCCAGAATCTGAAAGCCAAGCTCCCGGCCCACGCGTGCGCGCTGGAGCAGCAGGAGGAACCCGGAATAGCCCACGCCTACGCACAGGGTCCACCACAGCCGTTGCGCCACCCAGTCGGGCAAGGGATCGGCAAGCAGGAAGAAAAGTCCTTGGGGAAACAGGTAGCCGTAGGCCTGATTTTGCAGCTGCCCCAGGGTAAAGGTGTCCGTGTAGGCGAAGAGTGCACCGTGCAGAAACTTTGCAGGGTTGAGCACCAGGTCTAGCTTCGTGTCGGCGGCGACGAGCCCCGGGGACTGAAGAAAGAAGATGAGGGCGAAGCCAAACCAGCCGAGGAGGTGGGCCGAGGTCGATGCGGGAACCCTCGGCGGGTGCAGGAAGCGCACGCGAGCCTTTTTCTAGTTACGGGATCCGTACTGCGGGTCGCCCAGCAGGGAGGAATCCACGGTCACTGCCCCAGAGGCGGGCAGGGTATCGCGGTCCGAAAAGACGTTGGCACCAACTACGGCGACGATTCCGAGCGCGATTCCCACGGCAGCGCTAGCCACCACCGGGCCGAGGCTGCGTCGGTTGAGTGAATCGGATTCGAAAGCCATGGGTTAAACCCTATCAAATAAGCCCCGGGTAGGAAGTGGCACAACGCTCATGTCGCACGAAGGTGCCATACTGGTGGAGACTATGAAATTCTTCGCCCGCCCTGCCCGCCACCGTCGGTCGTCCGCTGTAGCCCTCGTGGGCGCTCTCGCCCTTTTGAGCGGCACCTGGGCGCTGAGTGCCTGCAGCGCCCCGGGGCAGAAGGACTCCAGCACTGGGATCGTAGAAACCGCGCAATCATTCTCACCTGCACCGGCCGAGCCCCAGGCGTCGGAAAGCGCGACCGCAAGCAGCCAAGCAACCGTAACGGGAAGTGCAACCGCCGCTGCCCCGGTTGCCATCCCCGCTGACCTGCGTGCGCAGGCTGCCAGCCTCATCATGGTGGGCGTGGCCGACTTTGATGATGCGCTGTGGGCACTGCGTCAGGGGGCAGGGGGAATCTTCCTCAGCTCGACCACCAACCCGGAGCTGCTTTCCACCCCGGGGCGCGACATCGCCGCGCTGCGCACGCAGGTAGGACGCGATTTTGACGTCAGCATCGACTTCGAGGGCGGCCGCGTGCAGCGCTTTGCCGAGCTTCTAGGCAACTATCCCTCCCCACAGCAAATGGCCGCGACGATGAGCCCCGAGCAGGTGCGCGGGCTGGCCTTCGATCTGGGCACAACGCTTGCTGGTCACGGCATTACCGTGAACTTCGCCCCGGTCGTCGACGTCGATGGTGCGGGGCTCGACGTGGTCGGCGACCGCAGCTTTTCCGATGACCCCGCGGTGGTTGCCACCTATGCCGCAGCCTTTTCCCAGGGCATGCTGGATGCCGGCGTGCGGCCGGTGTATAAGCATTTCCCCGGCCACGGGCGCGCCAGCGGCGACAGCCACACCGGGCAGGTGCTCACCCCGCCGCTGGCGGACCTACAGACCTACGACCTGGTTCCCTATCACAGCCTGCTCGGTCCCACCGGCCCGCAGGGGGCTGGGGTCATGGTCGGGCACATGAGCGTGCCGGGGCTGGGCGAGGCCACCGCGTCCAGCCTCAATCCGGCCGCCTACGACTTGCTGCGTTCCTTTAACTTTGGGGGACTTATCTACACCGATGATTTGTCGGGAATGCGCGCGATCAGCGATTCCTATACACCCGCGCAGGCTGCGGTCGCATCCTTGTCAGCCGGTGCGGACCAGGCCCTGTGGATTTCCACCGCCGGGCTTGTCGAGGCCGTCGACGCGGTGGTGGCCGCCGTCCAGTCCGGCAGCTACCCGCGCGCGCAGTTCGACGCCTCCGTTGCGCGTGTTGCCGCTTCCTAAGAAGCTTAACGACGCCACAGGTTGCCGCGTACACAAAAATGGGGGCGTGTGGGCTGGGGGTTTACGCTGTTATTGCTGATTGAGGGCCAACTGCTACTAAATTAGTGGGAGTGCATGCCTCAGGTTCAAATCAGCAAACCCCCAAGCGGGGATCCCGCGCTGCCACATACATCGGCGGCGTAGCCGCAGGCCTCATTGTTATCGGCGGTGTCGCCTACGGCGCCGACGTCTTTCTGTCTAAAGACGCGGTGCCGCGCGGTGTGACCGTGGGCGGGGTGGAAATCGGTGGCCTTGATGAGGCGGCCGCCGTCGCAAAGCTGGAAAACGAGCTGGAGTCGGCGACGTCGAAGAGCGTCACCGTGAGCGCTGGCAACCTGAGTACCACCTTCGTGCCCGAACAGGCTGGCATGAGCATCGACTGGCGGGCCACCGTGCTCAGCGCGGGACGTCAGTCCATGAACCCGATCACGCGGATCAGCAGTTTCTTTAGCACCCACGAGATCGATCCGGCCACCAAGGTCGACGAGGCGGTGTTTACTCCCGCGCTCGAGCAGATCCACGCCGCGGTCGCGCCCGCAGCGGTCGAGGGTGGGCTTAATATCAACGGTGGCACCGTCAATGTCGAACCAGTCCCCGCCGACGGCCAGGAGGTCGATGTGGAGGAACTCAAGACCGCGGTGACCAATGACTGGCTCAAGCCGGAAGGTGTGCAGGTCGACGCCACCACCACCCACCCGGTGTTAGGCCCGGACGCGATCAAGGCCGTCCAAGAAGGCGACGCGGCCAAGGCCGTGGCCGGGGGCGCTATCACCGCCCGTGGCCGCGAGGGCATCGACGGGGCGATCCCCGTCGAGCGCCTGGCCGAGGTGGTCACCTTCGTCCCTGACGGCAAGAACCTGCGCACCGACATCAACGTTGAGGCGGCCCAGGCCATCCTGGGCGAGGGGCTGGGCCAGACGGAGAAGGAGCGCCGCAACGCCGCGATCTCCTTTAGCGGCGGTTCGAAGTCGGTGACCCCGAGCCAAGACGGCGTCCACGTGGACTGGGCGCCGACCATGGATGGCTTCGCCGACCGCGTGCTCGGCGACGCCGCCGCGCGCACCTTCGACGCGGTCTACATCGACGAACCGGCCACCTTCACCACCGAGCAGGCCAACGCGGCCACCTTCGATCAGACCGTGGGCACCTTCAGCACCAGCGGATTCTCCGGCCCTTCCGGGACGAACATCCAGCGCGTGGCGCAGATGGTCAACGGCGCGATCGTCGCCCCCGGCGACACCTTCTCGCTCAACGGCTACACCGGCCCGCGCGGTACGGCCCAAGGGTTCGTGGAGTCCGGCATCATCCTCAACGGACACGCCGACACCGCCGTCGGCGGCGGCATCTCCCAGTTCGCTACCACCTTGTACAACGCCGCCTACTTCGCGGGCATGGAGGACGTGGCGCACACCGCCCACTCCTACTACATCTCCCGCTACCCGGCCGGCCGTGAGGCAACGGTCTACGAGGGCGCAATCGATCTGCAGTTCAAGAACACCTCGCAGTACCCGGTGCGCATCGACACCGCTTTCGACGGCGCGAGCATCACCGTGTCCCTCATGGGCGTCAAGACCGTGGAGGTTGAGTCGATCAACGGCGGGCGCTGGAACTACACCGCCCCGAACTCGATCACCTTAAGCGGCGCTGACTGCTCGCCTTCTACCGGCGCGCAGGGCTTTACCACCTCCGATACCCGCGTGATCCGCGACCTGTCCGGTACCGAGCTCTCCCGCGAAACCACCACCACGGTCTACGATCCCTCTCCCATTGTGACGTGTAGCTAGGCGGTCGCTTAAAAGGGCACTTCAAAAAGGGCGCAACCTTCAATGGTTGTGCCTTTTCTGCCTGTTAGGACACATGCTTGACTTCAAGCGCTTGAAGTTTTCTACCCTTGGTTTAATCGTTTCCCACAAGGAAGAAGGACAAGCCATGAAGGCAACCTATATTTACGGCCCCCGCGACGTGCGCGTGGAAGAGCGCCCCGCCCCGTAGCTGATTGAGCCCACCGACGCCATCATCAAGATGGCTGCCACCTGCGTGTGTGGTTCCGATCTCTGGCCCTACCGCGGCGAGGACCCGATTTCCGAGCCCATGGCCATGGGCCACGAGTACGTCGGCGTGGTCGAGCAGGTCGGCGCGGACGTCCACGACATCAAGGTGGGCGACTTCGTCGTCGGCTCCTTCTGCATCTCCGACAACACCTGCGAGATCTGCACCGACGGATACCCCTCGCGCTGCGAGCACGGCGGTTTCATGTCCGGCGCCCAAGCCGAGTACCTGCGCGTCCCGCAGGCCGACGGCACCTTGGTGAAGACCCCGGCCGTGCCGAACGAGGAGCAACTCAAGCATCTCATGGCCGCCTCCGACGTGCTGGGCACCGGCTGGTTCGCCGCCGACGAGGCCCAGGTGGACCCGGCAAGACGGCCGTGGTGGTTGGCGACGGCGCGGTGGGACTGTTGGCCGTGCTGGCCGCCAAGCAGATGGGTGCGAAGCGCATCATCGCCATGAGCAGGCACGCCGACCGTCAGGCCCTTGCCCGCGAGTTCGGCGTCACCGACATCGTCGCCGAGCGCGGCGAGGAGGGTATTGCCAAGGTCCGCGAGCTCACCGGCGGCCTGGGCGCGCACAGTGTCATCGAGGCGGTGGGCACCCAGCAGTCCATGGAGACCGCGATCGCGATCTGCCGCCCGGGCGGCCACATCGGCCACATCGGCTACGTCGGCGTCTCCCATGATGTCACCTTAGACGGCATCGGGCTGTTCTTCTCCGAGGTTCACCTCATGGGCGGCCCGGCCCCGATGCGCAAGTACTTGGAGCACTTCATCGACCTTATCTTCCGCGGCGAGATCGCCCCGGGCAAGGTCTTCACCAAGACCGTGACCTTGGATAATATCGCCGAGGGATATCGTGCGATGGATGAGCGCGAGGCGATCAAGGCCTTCGTGAAGCTGTAAAGTTTTCTCCATGCCTTCCACCGCGACAACCCAGACCCCGCAGCGCACCTACTCCATCAAGGGGGCCTCGGAGATCACTGGGCTGGCCTCTTCCACCTTGCGCTATTACGAGCAGGTGGGCGTGGGGCCGGTCATCGAGCGCGACGAGTCGAGCGGGCACCGCGTCTACTCCGAGGAGGATGTGGAGCAGCTCGGCTGGATCGCCTGCCTGGCTGCGACCGGCATGGGCATCGCCGAGATGCGCGAGTACGTCGCCAACGGAGCCTCCGCGGTGCGCAACGCCGCCCAGCAGGTGGAGCTGCTGCGCGCCCATGATGAGGTGCTCAAGCAGCAGCAGCGCCTGTTGCGCCAGCGCCGCAAGTACCTAGCGCTCAAGATGCGCTACTGGCAGGCCGTCGAAGCAGGCGATGAGGCGCTTGCCGACGACCTTGCCGCCCAGTCGCTCGCGGTTGCCCGCACCATCCGCTAGTTTTCTTAGGATTGATCATGTCCACAGTTGTTGAGGTTTTTCACCCCAACCTTGCCCAGTCCACCGTCGATGAGGCGCTTGCCGACGCGGCCCGCACCGTCGCAGGCACGCAGGTCCGCGACCTGTATGCCCTTTACCCAGAGGGCCGCATCGACGTCGCCGCCGAGCAGGCTCTTTAGAAGGCCGAACGCATCGTGGTGCAATACCTCGTCTACTGGTACACCTTCCCGCCGTTTCTGAAGACCTGGCTCGATCAGGTCCTCGAGTACGGCTAGGCCTATGGTTCTACCGACACCGCCTTGCATGGCAAGCAGCTCGTGGTTGCCCCCCAGCTTCGGCGCCTCGCGGGACAGCTATGGTCCGAAGCGCTTCGGCTACACTGCTGAAGCACTGCTCGCACCGCTGCACGCCACCTCCAACCTGATCGGCACCACCTGGGGCGAGCCCTTCATCACCTTCGGCGCCACCGGCATCGACGCGCACGAGCTAGCAGCCCGCACGGATGCCTATCGAGCATTCCTCGCACGCTGATACCAACCCGCCCCCACGAGTGAGTGAGGGGCGGGGATATGTATGGCTCTGGCTTTGAGTTATCGATAAAGCCCCACGCTTTCGCCGACATAGAGGCCATCGGTGACGATCATGTCCTTAACCACGGCGATGATCGCGGCGCGGGAGACATCGTGGCCGGCAAAGGGTTCGGCTTTCGTGGTGACCTGGCAGGTGGTGTCTTGTCCATCATCGAACCAGCCTGGACGCAGGATCGTAAAGTCCAGCCCGGAGGCCTCCACGATGTCGGCGGCTTCACGATAGGGCTTCAAGATCGCAGGGACCACGCCCCGGGGCTCGCCTACGACCTCGCCGTAGATCCCGATGGAGAAAGCAAGGTTGATCCGTCCGGTGCTCACCCGCTGTATCGATTCTACGATGGCACGCGCCATGATCGGAATATCGCCCGATAGCGCCACGAAAACCGCGTCCGGATTGCTCACGGTCGCGTCGAGTAACTGGTGGGCACGGATTCTGACAGTACGCACCGTAGGCGTCGGCACGCAAGGCAGGAAGCGTGCCGCGCTGCGCGCTGTACTTCTGGCCCGGTGAGCAGGGGAAGTCGACCTTCTCCAGCGTGGAATGATCGAGGAACTGGCTGAGGCCGGTGTCGAGGGTGGCGATGCGCGACATCCGCTCGGCGTGCACGCCTTTGGCCAGCGGCGTAATCCCACGCCTGCGCGGCCTGCTCTGGTGGGATCTGGTAGACGCCGAAGCCGACGGTGGTGTTGGCAGTGGTGGACACTGTTCCTCATTCAATGAGTGTGAGGGGTATGCATGTCGAGATGCTAACGAGGCCCATTGTGCTTCTCGGGAGTCGCTCCCGGGCAAACGGATGCGGGCTACAACACAACCGGGGACCGCGGGTACGGCGCGGCGCAGCGGCTGCTGTACCGTAGGCGTCGGAAAGCACAAAAGAAAAGGGGCCACCGTGACCGGTACCACCATGAAGGCGATGCGCAGGGTCGCCATAGTCCTCATCCTCATCACCGGAGGCCTCATGGGCCTCGGCGCCACCGACAAACCCGGCGACACCACCGGCAACCTGCCTGACGGGGCCGACTCCACGCTGGTTGCCGAGGCGCTGGCGCAGCGGCCCGGCGAGGACACCCAAGCCGCCATTATCCTGCTGACCTCAACCGACGGGCAGACGCTGCCGCTGGGCGAGCTCGCGCCCATCGCCGAGCAGGCAGGCGGGCCCTTGGTGCCCAACGCCGACGGCACCGCCGCCATCATCCCGATCAACATCCCCAACGAGGGGCTCAGCGAATCCTCGCAGCGCGTGCTTGACCTGCGCGAAGACATCGCCACGCAGGTGCCAACCGGGGTGGAGTCCGCGATCACTGGCCCCGCCGCCGTGACCGCCGACCTCTCGGCCGTGTTCAGCGGTGCGAACTTCATGCTGCTGGCCATAACGGCGGTGATCGTGGCGATCCTGCTCATCGTCACC
The DNA here is from genome assembly GCF_027886475.1 of Corynebacterium sp. SCR221107. Lineage (NCBI taxonomy): Bacteria > Bacillati > Actinomycetota > Actinomycetes > Mycobacteriales > Corynebacteriaceae > Corynebacterium > Corynebacterium sp. SCR221107. Next base: position 2,723,318 of record NZ_CP115670.1, on the reverse strand, counting down.
TACCGCTCGCCGATCCTGTGGGTAATCCCGCTGCTGGTCATTGCTGTGGCCGACCGCTTCGCGCAGATCGCGTTTACCTGGGTACTCGGCGCGCTCGGGCAAAGCTGGGACGAGTCCGTCTCCGGCATCTTGTCCGTGCTGGTCTTCGGCGCGGGAACGAATTACGCGTTGCTGTTGATCTCCCGCTACCGCGACGAGCTGCAGCGCCACGACTCGCGCTTCGACGCCATGGCCGCGGCCTGGGGTCCTACCGCCAAGACCGTCTCGATGTCCGCGATGACCGTGGTGCTCGGCGTGGCCTGCCTGCTGCTGTCCGCCGTACCGAACACCCGAGGCCTGGGCGTGGGCTCGATGGTGGGCATTCTCATCGCGCTGGCCTTCGGCGTGTTCGTGCTGCCGGGAATCCTCGTGCTGTTTGGCCGGTGGATCTTCTGGCCGCGCCGGCCGCAGCTGGGCGCTGAGCCGGAGCACGCGTTCTGGGACCGTGTGGGCGGGATGGTTCGCGCGCGCCCGGGCCACGTGGTGGCGGTCTCCCTGCTGCTCATCGGTGCCGCGAGCGCCGGGGCGCTGGGCATTCGCACGGGGCTGACCCAGGAGCAACAGTTCATCGACACCCCGGAATCGATCGCGGCGGCGAGCGTGTTGGAGGAGAAGTTCCCCGGCCAGGACGCCACCCCGGCGGTGGTGATCACCACGGACGCCCAAGAGCTATCGAGCTACCTCACCGAGCGTGGCGCGGTGGTCACGCAGGCTGAGCCGGCCGGGTCGTGGCAGGTGCTCAACGTCTCCGGGCCCGATACGGGCGAGCTTCGCTCGCTCATCGCCGATTCCTCGCTTAACGACGCCAAGGTGGGCGGCCAGGACGCCCAGCTTTATGACCAGGCCGCCAACGCCGCTAAGGATCGCGCCCTCATCTTCCCGCTGGTGCTCGCGCTGGTCTTCCTGGCGCTGGTGGTGGTCCTGCGCAGCCTGCTGGCGCCGCTAATCATGGTGGCCTCGGTGTTTTTGACCAACGTTGCAGCACTCGGGCTGGGGTGGTGGATCTCCACCTACGTCTTCGGCTTCGAGGCCTTCGCCGACACCACGCCGCTGTATGCCTTCGTGTTCCTGGTGGCGCTGGGCATCGACTACACGATCTTCCTCATTACCCGGGCGCGCGAGGAGGCGGCCAAGCACGGCACGAAGGAAGGCGTGCTGCGTTCGCTGAGCGCCACCGGCGGGGTGATCACCTCCGCGGGCATCCTTTTGGCCGCGGTGTTCGCGGCCTTGGGCGTGCTGCCGCTGGTGGTTCTCGCGCAGATCGGCATCGTCATCTTCATCGGCGTGCTACTCGACACCCTGGTGGTGCGCACGCTGCTCATCCCCGCGGTGGTCCAGCTGCTCGGCGAGCGCTTTTGGTGGCCGGCGACGGTGCAGCGGGACTAGCCGGGTGGCGCTCCTTATCGCTGGTGGCCTTCGTGGTGGGGCAGGCGCGCGCCGCGCATGAGCTTCCTGCGGGCGGCCTTGACCCGCTCCACCTCAGCGTGCTCGCGGACCAGCCGGCGTTCGACGGCCAGCTTGCGGGCGAATTCCTCCTGCTCGTGGATGTCGCGATAGATCTGATCGTTTTGCAGGTCCCGCACCACGGCGACCATGAGCGCGATGACGACGAACAGGAACGGCGTCGCCGCCACGATGGTGACGTTTTGGAGGTTGGTCAGCGCCTCGTTGCCGCCGGTGACAAGGATGAGCAACCCGATGGCGGCGGTGGCCGCACCCCAGATCGCAGACATCCACGGGGTGGCGTTGGCGCGGCCGTCCTGAGAGATCGACCCCATCACGGTGGAGGCGGAGTCCGCCGAGGTGATGAAGAAGGTCGCGAGCAAGATGACGGCGACGACGCCGAAGAACCAGCCGCCGGGGAAGGCGTGCAGGAGGTTAAACAGCTGCTCCTCGGCGTTGTCGGCGCTGATCGTGTGGCCGCTTTGCTCCAGTGAGATCGCGGAACCGCCGAAGATGGCAAACCAGACGGTCGACAGGGCAGAGGGGATGAAGATGACGCCGAGAATAAACTCGCGGACCGTGCGGCCGCGGGAGATGCGGGCGATGAACATGCCCACGAACGGCGACCAAGAGATCCACCACGCCCAGTAGAAGATCGTCCACCCCGACAGCCAGGAACCCGCGGTGCCGTCCGCGGAGGAGGCGGTTCGCCCGCTCATCTCGAAGAAATCAGAGAAGTAGGTGCCCAGCGAGGTGGGCAGGAAGTTCAGCTGGGTGACGGTGGGACCCATGATGAACACGAAGATCGCCAACACGGCGGCGAGGATCATGTTGCCGTTGGAGATGATGCGAATGCCGCGGCCGACACCCGACATCGCGGAGATCAGGAAGGCCAGGGTGAGCACCAAGACGATGGTGATGACCAGGCCCGTGCCAGGATCCTCGACAAGGCCCGCCGCTTGCAGGCCGGCGCGGATCTGGAGCGCGCCAAGACCCAGCGAACAGGCCGTTCCGAATACGGTGGCCACGATCGACAGCGCGTCGATGGCCTTGCCGGGCCACCCATCGGCGCCCTTTTGCCCGATCAGCGGAACAAAGGCGGAGGAAATAAGCTGCTTTCGCCCAAGCCTATAGGTGGAATAGCCGATGGCCAGGCCCACGATCGCATACATCGCCCACGGGTGCAGCGTCCAGTGGTACATGGCCGTGGCCATCGCCGTGCCCACCTCGCGGCTTTGGTGGTTGGGCACCCCGTTGAGATAGTGGCTCAGCGGCTCGGAGGCTCCATAGAACATCAAGCCGATGCCCATGCCGGCGGCAAACATCATCGAAATCCACGAGGCGGTGGAAAACTCCGGCTGCTCATCCTGTGCGCCGAGCCTAATCGACCCAAAGCGCGAGGCGGCGATGCAAATGACGAAGATGACGAACGCCGTGGAAAAGAGCACGAAGGCCCAGCCCAGGTTATCGATCACCCAGGTGAAGGTGGCGCTTGCCGTATCGGCGAAGCGATCGGGTGCCACGAGGCCGAAGATCAACACCGCGCCGATGATCACGAGCGCAGGAATGATCGTGGCCCACGAGGTGGTTGCCTTCTCGTCCTCGGCGGCGAGAACGATGGGGTCCTCGGCTAGATCCGCCGCGCTGAGCTTCGACTCATGCTCAAGGATCGCCGCGAGCTCCGACGTGGCCGTTGTTTGTTCAGTCTCATTTTCTGCCGGCGCTGGGGCGCCGTTTTCGTTTTGACTCATTATTCCATCTTGCGGGAAAAATGAATCAAACTGCCACCGCGTAGCCAGGATTCTTTGACCTTTTGCGGATCTTATTGCCTGCAATGAATTCCGAATTGACCAGTGGTTTCACCACACCGCTGCGCGACGATCGGGGCTGGCAAAACTGAATGAATAAAAATACCTCGTGGCAGTTGCTTTTCGGGCAGGCGTGTCGCAGAAACTATAAGAAATCGCGGCAAAAGAATTGACATTTGGCACGGTCTATCGAGGTTGTCATTTCCGGGGTCGGAGTGGATCGAATGCAGCCAGCAGCCGGCGCGGGTCGAAGCATTCTTGTGCACCGGAGAGCACCGTCTGTGGGAAAGAAGGTCGGCTGGCGGTGGATGGGCGTAACTGGAGAAATGGCCGAAAGAATGTGAAACCAGGGCATTCGTTCACATGCTTCACATCATGATGATTGGTTGGCAGGAATGCGAGGTTGTGGCTCAATAAGGGTGGCGTCTTGGATAGGAATTGAGGAAAGCTACGGGACTTGAGGTTGAACAACGTTGGGTGTTGGGCACAGCGATGAGTGGCAATTCTTGTCCGACTGTCCGTCACCAGTACCGGCTCGACATCACCTCAAGTGCGGTCAGCGCTGGTCATCACGCATCGAGGGTGCGCCCGCAGCGGGGCAGTCTTGTGAGACCGAGGCTGTGTCAAAGCCATCATGGGTGAAGCGGATAAGTTCGTACATTGTGAAACTCCTTAGGGTAGTGCGCCGGGTTCACGGCGCGGGGTGGGCGTCTAAAGCGGGGGCATGTAGGATTAGGGGAGGTTGGGGGACAAAACGTCGTACTTTGTCCCCCGCCCGTTAGTTACCTAGCGCCGTTTATTGACGGTGCTGGCGAAACGGCGTGCTAGGTGCTCATGGGCATAGAACTGACTGCCTTTAAGTACTTGACCCTTGAAAACGTCCACCCGGTATATGCCGTGGTGGACGTTTTCGACCGTTGCGAAAAAACGGGGCTTATCCATGTGGATCTCCCTAATCTCTCGGTACTCGCCATGGGCGTGACTAGCCGGGGTTCGTGCCCCATGGACGCGTCCGTGGCTTGTGCAATGAGCAGACCTGAAGCCTTTGGGGAGCGGTTTCTTGAAGGGGTGGGTGGTGTGGGGTTCCATGCGGGGATTCACCAGGGGTACCTTATAACAACCTAAAATGTGGAGTTATGTGCCCACATCTGTGCCCACATTCTGTCATTTTGCCCCACGTTTCCGCAGGTCACGGAATATGAAAATCACCTCCAACAAGGCAGATAATGCCTGTTCAGAGGGGATTTGTGGGTTGTGGAGCCGATGACGGGAATCGAACCCGCGCTGCCTGCTTGGGAAGCAGGAGTTCTACCATTGAACTACATCGGCAGTGCTTGCTAAATAGCTGAGCTTGAACAAGCTGTGACCATGATAGCACCGCGGCCACGCGGAAGAGAAAAAGGGTTGTTTTCCTGCTTATCGCCGGTCAAACCCGCGCGGGCTACTAAACTAATAAACCGTGCTTCTATCTGATCGCGATATCCGCGCCAACATCTCATCCGGCGACCTCGTCATCGAGCCTTTCGATGCCCGGCTGATCCAGCCGTCCAGCGTCGACGTGCGTATGGACCGCTTCTTTCGCGTCTTCAATAACTCCAAATACACTCACATCGACCCGAAGCTGCAGCAAGACGAGCTGACCAGCCTCGTGGAGGTCGCGGAGGACGAGCCCTTCGTCTTGCACCCCGGCGAGTTTGTGCTCGGTTCCACGCTGGAGAAGTTCACCCTGCCTGACCACCTCGCCGGGCGCCTAGAAGGCAAGTCCTCCCTGGGGCGTTTGGGGTTGCTGACCCACTCCACCGCAGGATTTATCGACCCGGGGTTCTCCGGCTACATCACCTTGGAGCTTTCCAACGTCGCGAACCTGCCGATCACGCTGTGGCCGGGGATGAAGGTGGGCCAGCTCGCGCTGTTTAAGCTGTCCTCGCCTGCTGAGACCCCGTATGGCTCCGGCGCGCTGGGTTCGAAGTATCAGGGGCAACGCGGCCCCACTCCGTCGAAGGCGTACCTGAACTTCCGCTAGCATTTCAGTCCACGTTCCCCGGGTGTTTACGTTGGGAACGTAGACCTTAAGTTCATGCGAATGACCGTGATCGGCACCGGCTACCTCGGTGCAACCCACGCCGCCTGCATGGCCGAGCTCGGCCATGAGGTACTGGGCGTGGATGTGGATGAAGCAAAGATCGCCAGCCTGTCTGAGGGGAAGGTTCCCTTCTACGAGCCGGGCCTGCCCGAGGTTCTCGCCCGCGGTGCTGAGGCTGGGCGGCTGGGGTTTAGCACCTCTTTCGAGCAGGCAGCGGCGTTTGCCAGCGTGCACTTCCTCGGCGTGGGCACCCCGCAGCAGAAGGGCTCCTACGCCGCCGAACTGCGCTTCGTGCGCTCCGCGATCGAGTCGCTCGTGCCGCTTTTGGAGGGCGAGCACGTCATCTTCGGCAAGTCCACAGTTCCGGTGGGCACCGCCGCCGAATTACAGGAACTTGCCGATTCCCTGGCCCGCCCCGGCGCTAGCGTGGAGATCGCTTGGAACCCGGAGTTCCTCCGCGAGGGCTATGCCGTGCGCGATACCATCACCCCGGACCGCATCGTCGTGGGCGTGCGCGCCGGGGACTCGCGCGCGGAGGCCATCGCCCGCGAGGTCTATGCCACCCCGCTTGCGCAGGGCACTCCGTTTATCGTGTCCAACCTGGCCACCGCCGAGCTGGTCAAGGTGTCCGCGAACGCGTTTTTGGCTACCAAGATTTCCTTCATCAATGCCGTCTCCGAAGTCTGCGAGGCCGCCGGCGCAGACGTTACCGTGCTTGCCGACGCCATCGGCTACGATGACCGCATCGGACGGAAGTTCCTCGGGGCTGGCTTGGGTTTTGGCGGCGGCTGCCTGCCGAAGGACATCCGCGCCTTCATGGCCCGGGCCGGCGAGCTCGGCGCCAACGAGGCGTTGACCTTCCTGCGGGAGGTGGACGCGATCAACATGCGCCGCCGCGAGCACATGGTGCAGTTGGCCAAGAAGGCCTGCGGTGGCTCGCTCATCGGCACGTCGGTCACCGTACTTGGCTGCGCGTTCAAGCCGAACTCGGACGACGTGCGCGATTCCCCGGCACTTAACGTCGCAGGCCAGCTCTCGCTGCAGGGCGCCCAGACTACCGTCTACGATCCGCAGGCGATGTCCAATGCCCGCGCCATCTTCCCGACGCTGCACTACGCCGATTCCGCAGCCGAGGCACTACAGGGCGCGGACCTCGTGGTGTTGGCCACCGAGTGGCGCGAGTTCGTCGAGCTCGATCCCGTAGCGACCAAGCAGCTGGTGCGCACCCCGGTGATAATCGACGGCCGCAACGTCCTCGACGCCAGCGCCTGGATTGACGCGGGATGGACGTACAAGGCACTGGGCCGCAACTTCTAAGGAAAGCACAAGGCCCGCAACCACGCGTATGGTTGCGGGCGGCGAAAGCCTATTGCTTGTAGCTGGCTAGGAAGTTACCCATGCGCTCGATGGCTTCCTTCAGCTCCGAGGCATAGGGCAGGAACACCACCCGGAAGTGGTCGGGCTTTGGCCAATTGAAGCCGGTACCCTGAACCAGCAGGATCTTCTCACTGCGCAGCAGGTCCAGCATGAGCTGGGTGTCGTCGTGGATGTCGTAGTAGTTCAGATCCAGCTTCGGGAAGGCGTACAGCGCACCCATCGGTTTCACGCAGCTGACACCGGGGATGGCGTTGAGGCCCTCCCATGCGGCATCGCGCTGCTTGTGCAGGCGGCCGGACTCCGCGGTGAGGTCGTAGATGGACTGCCGACCACCCAGGGCCACCTGGATGGCGTGCTGGCCCGGCACGTTCGGGCACAGGCGGGTGCCGGAGAGCAGATCCAGGCCCTCGATGAAGCCCTTCGCGTACTGCTTCGGGCCGGTGAGCACCATCCAGCCGGCGCGGTAGCCGCACACGCGGTAGGCCTTGGACAGGCCGTTGTAGGTGATGCACAAAAGATCCGGGGCCAGGGTGGCGATCGAGGTGTGGACCGCTCCGTCGTAGAGGATGCGGTCGTAGATCTCGTCGGCGAGGATGAGCAAGTCATTCTCGCGGGCGATGTCGACGATCTGCTGGAGGATCTCCTTGGAATAGACCGCGCCGGTGGGGTTGTTCGGGTTGATGACCACAATCGCTTTGGTCTTGGGCGTGACCTTGGACTTGATGTCCTCGATGTCCGGGAACCACTGGTTGTCCTCGTCGCACAGGTAGTGCACCGGCTTGCCGCCGGCCAGCGAGGTGGCGGCCGTCCACAGTGGGTAGTCGGGGGCGGGGATGAGCACCTCGTCGCCGTCGTTGAGCAGGGCCTGCATGGTCATGGTGATCAGCTCGGACACGCCGTTGCCGATGTAGACGTCATCGACGTCGAACTGCGGGAAGCCGGGGATGACCTCGTAGCGGGTCACGATGGCGCGGCGCGCCGGAATGATGCCTTTCGAGGTGGAGTAACCCTGGGAATAGGGCAGGGCGGCGATCATGTCGCGCATGATCACATCGGGTGCCTCGAAACCGAAGATAGCCGGGTTGCCGGTGTTGAGCTTGAGAATGCGGTGGCCGTCGAGCTCCAGGCGCTCCGCCTCCGCCGCCACCGGCCCACGAATTTCGTACAGGACGTCCTTCATTTTCTCCGACTGATCGAAGATGCGGCGCTGCCGACGCTTCGGCGCGGTCTGGGTGGGGGTGGATTCTTTCTTACTCACCCGCTCTATGTTGCCACTTTTCTCACTCAAACAACAGATTTTGCTTTCCGACGCCTACGGTTTCCCACCCGCGAGGACACTAGCGGGTGTGGCGGCCGCGGAAGCGCTTCAAGGTCTCGTCGGCGAACTCCATGGCGGTGGACGCCAGCTCCTCCTGCTTCTGCTTGCGCAGCGCCTTCTGCTGCTCTACCTGGGCTGCATGGGCAAGGCGGGCCGCCTGGGTCTGCTGGGCCTCGAGCATCCTCGCCTGCCGCAACTGATCACGCTGCAGTTTGGCAACACTGGGCGTGTACCAGGAATCCGGGCCAACCTTCATCACATAGAGAAGCAGCCACACCGTAGGGACGAGAAAAAGCGCAATCGCGCCGATCTCGCCCAAGATCGCGGTACTTAAAAACGCGCTGACGGTCACCAACCCGAGGATTCCCGCCCGGGTGCGCTGGCCTTCTCGGCGCGATTGGGCGATCTGAGAGGCGGTGAACACGGGCTCTGTCGGGGACGCCACGCTCATCGGCATGGCGGGCTGTGCGACCCGCGGGAGATCGTCGAAAAGCTCGGACAGCTCTGAACGCATGGTAGCCGCGGTGACTTGATCGACGCGCTGCTCATACGAAGCAATATCCAGGCGCCCGGCCGCAAAGTGCGCGCCTAGGTCCTCGATCGCCTGGCGACGCTCTTCATCGCCGATGCGATAATCAGGCTGAAAAGGGTTGCTCATGCCACCCACCATACCGACAGGCAACGACAAAAGCATCAGGGTAATCACCCATTTCGCTTGTGGCGTACAAACGGGATCCAAGCGCGAAAAAGTGAGTGCCCACCAGCACTGCGCTGATGGGTACCTACCAAATTGGCTCCTTACTTGTCCCCGTCTGACGCCGGTGGTGCGGGAATCGCTGACCCTGGTGCTGGAACTGCTGTGCCCGGGGAGGGGACGCTAGGGGTTGGTACGGACGTACCCGGTGCCGGAATGACCGCGCCTGGACCTGGGACGTTGGGCGTTGGTGCGGACGCACCTGGTGCCGGGACTGCTGTGCCTGGAGCGGGCACGCTGAGCGCGGGTGTAGCTAGCCCCGGTGCTGGAACAACCGATCCCGGTGCAGGTACGGCTGCGCCCGGAGCTGGGACGTTAGGCGTTGGTGCGGACGCACCTGGTGCCGGGACTGCCGGGGTTGGTGTGGCGGCGCCCGGTGCTGGAACCGCTGCGCCCGGGGCTGGCACTGCCGGAGTCGCTGTGGGCACGGTGGGTGCGGGCGTGGCTAGCCCCGGTGCAGGTACGGCGGCACCGGGGGCCGGAACCCCGGCGTTTGTTGCTGCAACCGGCGCGCCCGGGGTCGGCACGGTGGGTGCCGGTGGGGTGTGCGGTGCGGCCTCGGACTGCGGCTTGTCCTGTGGTTCGGGCTTCGCCTTCGGGGCACGCTGCGGCGCCTCGAGGAACTGCTTGGGGCGGGGTTCGGGCAGGTGGCCGTCGGAAAGCACGCTATCGCGCAGCAGGCGCGCGACGTCCATGACGGCGGGTTGGGCGTCCTTTTCGGCGACGGCCTTCACACCGGTCGACAGCATGGAATTACAGAACGGGCAGCCCACGGCGATAACGCCCGCGCCGGTGGCCACGGCCTCGGCGGCGCGGTTTTCGTTGATGCGGGTGCCGATCTTTTCCTCCATGAACATCCGGGCGCCGCCTGCGCCGCAGCAAAATCCCTCGTTGCGGTTGCGATCCATCTCCACTAAGGTGCCGCCGGTGACGCCGAGCAGCTCACGCGGAGGGTCGAAGACCTTGTTGTGTCGGCCGAGGAAGCAGGGGTCGTGGTAGGTGATCGGTTGGCGGTTGTCGGCGGTGCGGGGAACCGGTGTGAGCAGGCCGTCGCGCACGAGGCGGTTGAGCAGCTGGGTGTGGTGGAAGACGTCGAAGTGGCCGTCGAAGTCGGGGTACTCGTTGCGGATGGTGTTGAAGCAGTGCGCGCAGGTGGTGATGATTTTGCGCTGGCCCTGCGGCACGCCGTCGAACACGCCGTTGAGGGTCTCAACGTTTTCTAGCGCGAGTTGCTGGAATAAGAACTCGTTGCCGGCGCGGCGGGCAGGGTCGCCGGTGCAGGTCTCGCCCTTGGATAGCACGGCGAATTTCACGCCCGCGGTGTGGAGGAGCTCCACCACGGCGCGGGTGGTCTTCTTGCCCTCGTCGTCGAAGGCGCCGGCGCAGCCGACCCAGAACAGGTACTCGGTGTCGTCGAAGGAGGTGACGTCCTCGCCGAAGATGGGGACCTCCAGGCCGTCGCGGCGGGCTTCCTCCACCCAGGAGGCGCGCTCCGAGCGATTGCGACCCCACGGGTTGCCCTTGGTCTCCAAGTTCTTGAACAGGCCGGTCAGTTCGGAGGGGAACTCGGACTCGGCGAGCACCTGGAAGCGGCGCATGCCCAGCACGTGGTCGATGTGCTCGATGTCGACCGGGCACTGCTCCACGCAGGCACCGCAGTTGGTGCAGGACCACAGCACGTCCGGCTCGATGACGTTGGATTCGCCGACCAGCTTGAGCACGTCCACACCCTCGTGGGAGTCGTCGAACCAGTCGATGGCAGCGTCGCGGACGTCGGTGACCAGCTTCTTCGGGCTCAGCGGCTTGCCGGTGTTCCACGCCGGGCACTGCTCCTGACAGCGGCCGCATTCGGTACAGGTGGACACGTCCAGCAGCATCTTCCACGGCGCGGTGCCAAGCGTGCCGACGCCCAAGGTGGGTTCGTCCTCGGCCTCTTCGAGGGCTGCGAGGGTCAGTGGTTGGCCGTCGGAAAGCATGGGGGCAGCAGCGCCTAAGGCCTTGCCACCTGCGGGGTCGCGGCGGAAAAAGATGTTAAAGAAGGCAAGGAAGCGGTGCCAGGCGACACCCCAGTTGAGGTTATGGGCGACGACGATCAGCCACACCATACCCGACAGCAGCTTGATCAGCGCGAAGACCGAGACCAAGGTGGGGGAGGCCGGCAGCAGCAGCGCGATATACCGGGTGACGAAGTCCGTCCAGGAGGCGTGCCCGTAGGTAGCGATCTTCGCGGCCTTGACCAGCAGCATGCCCAGGCCCTCGATGAACACCACGGCCTCGACGAAGTACGCCGCGGTGGCATTCGAGCCGTAGAAGCGCGACAGGCGCTCCCGGGTGCCCTTGTTGACGCGTACCGCGACAAGGAAGGCGATGCCGAGCACCGTCCCCAGCGCAAGCACCTCCTCCACCAGGTGGTAGACAGACCAGTCCTTTAGCAGCGGCCAGCCCGAATCCGGGGCGAAGGTCTGGATGTAGGCCTCGAACCACACCAGCGCGCCGACCAAAAAGCCCAGCATCACAAACCAGTGCGCCACCGCCACCGCAGGCTTGCGCACCAGCTCCGTGTGGAAGAAGACCTCCTTGAGCATCGTTGCTAATCGACGCCACGGCCGGTTGGTGCGCTGGTAACTGGGCGTACCGGCGGCAACGAAGCGGAACAGGCGGGTCGCGGCGCGGATGAAGTAGAACCAGGCGGGCAAGGACAAAACGATGCCGACGATGCCCAGGATAAGGGAGGCCTGGGTGGTTGCAGGCGCCGCAGCGAGCGCGATGGAAGACACGGTGGTGATCACATTCCTTGTCTATCTGGGTGTCTATCTGGGTCTTTCGGGGCTGTCGGCAAGCGGTCGGCCGAGCATTTCTTCCCTTTACTCTAAAGGGTGGGGCAACGCGGTTGTTAGTTTCGATAGCCCCAATGCAGCGCGAAGGCCCGCCGGGTGCGGGCGGGCCTTAAGACGTAGCGGAATTCCTAGAAGCAGACCGGGACGCCGTGGGCGGTCTCGAGCAGGCGCTGCCACTGCGCGAGGCTACGGGAGCCGGGCAGATGCAGGGGGTTCTTCCACGCGGTCGCGGGCAGGGCGCGGGTGTTGATGAGGTCCTTCAGGGTGACCCGCGCGCGCTTGGTTTCGCGGGCGTTCCACTGCTGGGCGCGGGCGATGTCGATGAGGGCGCGGAGGGTGAACTCGGTGACCGGCTCGCTGAGCGAGGTGGTGTCGATGACCGCGTCGTAGATGGACTCCAGCTCACCAAGCGTGACGTCGGTGCCCACGGTGATGTTGCCGAAGAAGGTGACCTTGCCCGGGGTGGCAATGACGGGGGCGCCGGTGCCGCGGGCGGCGAGCAGGCCCAGGGGCGCGGGTTGCTGGTCGAGGAGGTGGAGGCGCAGCCCGCCCGGTGCGGGGGAGCACATGAGCTGGCTGGCGGTGTAGAGGCCGGCTGCGCCGGCGCCGATGATTGCGATGTTGAGTGAGCGGCTCATCGTTTCCCTTTCAGCTCTCAAGTTTGCTCAGTCCGCCTTTGCTAGACTGATTGGTCTAATAAAGTAAAGCACACTCGCCGTAATGGCGGTAGGTTGAGGGTGCTCACTTACTGTTGCGGCAGGTAGGGAGAGTGCGCTACGTGAATATAAATATAGACCAAGCGGTCTTAATCGGGTCAGAATGGCCGCTGGTGGGCAGGCAAGACTGAAACGGTCTGTCTAGACGTGGTTTAGGATGGGATGCGTGTCGCAACCAACAAGCAAGCGCAAGGCGCACTGGATACCCAACCAACACGGCGCCTGGGCGATGCTGGTCACCCCGGCCGTCGCCGGGGCGATCACCGGCCTAGGGCTCAGCGGCGGACGGGGCGCGGGCGTGGTGGTACTTATCTTCGGCGCGTGGTTCGCGGGATACTTCGCCTTCTTCGCCTTCGGGCAGTGGGCGCGCGCCCGAACGCCCGCCCGCAAGGCACCCTACCGCGCCCCGATGCTCATCCCGGGAGCGATCAGCCTGGCCTGCGTAGCCGCCGTCGTGGCGGCCCGGCCTGGGCTTGTGTGGTTCGCGCCGCTGTTTGCCCCGCTCGTGGCGATCGCCGTGTGGGAGACGCTGCGACATCGACCGCGCTCGCTGGCCTCGGGGGTGGCCACCACGATCGCCTCCGCGTTAGTGTTTCCCGCGCTGGTCGCGGCGGTGTCGCCGGGGCTGGAGTTGCCGGGCGAGCTGTGGTTGGCCACCGGCTTCCTGGCGGCGTATTTCACCGGCACGATCCCCTTTGTCAAGACCATGATCCGCGAGCGCCGCAGTAACGGATACCTTTTCGCTTCGATTGCCTATCACGGGCTCATGGCGGCGTGCGTGGCGCTGGCGTGGGGTCGCCTGCCGGTGGTGGCGGCTAGCTTGATGCTGGTGGTGGCGGTGTGGGCGCTGGTGCGCGCGGTCGCGTTTCCGCTGTCGATGCGCCGCGGGCGGGCGTGGAGCCCGAAGGCCATCGGCATGGCGGAGGTTCCTTTGTGCGTGCTCGCGGGGCTGGCCGTGGTGCTAGTGGGGCTAGGCTTGGGGGCATGACTGGACCACTTTTTGTCGCCGCTGTTGCCGGCGAGGCCGCGCACCTGCCCGAGGGGGCGGACGTGCTGATCACGGGCATCGGTACCCTCAATGCCACCATGGCGTTGACGGAGGCGCTTACCCGCGGGCCGCTTCCTGCCCGCGTGGTCAACATCGGTACCGCTGGCTCGCTTATCGACGGCCACGGTGGCGTCTTCGAAATCCGAGAAGTACTCAAACACGACTTTGAGACCTCTGCCATCGAGCAGATCACGGGCCGGGAGTTCCCCAACACCCTGGCGCTGGGCACGCCAAGCGGGATGCTGCCGACCGCGCGGCTGGCCACCGGGGACTCCTTCATCAACGACTCCGCGCGCCGGGCACAGCTGGCGCGTCGCGCCGATCTGGTGGACATGGAAGGCTACGCCATTGCGAAGGTATGCCAGCACTTCGGCGTGCCGGTGACGCTGCTCAAGCAGGTCAGCGACAACGCCGACGAGTCCTCCACCGCCACCTGGGCGGACGCGGTGGACCAGGGCGCGCGCGAGCTAGCCGAGGCGGTGCGGGCACTCGGCTTTTCTTAGAGCGCCTTGTGGTGCCAGGGCGGGTAGACCCAGACCGGGGCGCCGTCTATGCGTTCGACGCGGCCGTGCTTCGGGGCGGTGGGGTCGTCGTCGTTTCTTCCGTTGTGGAAGGGGCACAAGACGGTGAGGTTGGAGCTGGTGGTGGTTCCTCCTTGGTTCCAGGGGTGGATGTGGTGGATCTGGCAGTAGTCGGCGGGCTTGTTGCAGGTGGGGTGTACGCAGGCGGGGGATTCCACTTTGGCGAGGATGCGTTGCTTCTCGTTGGGGAATCGGCTCGTGCGCACCAGGTCGACAGGGCCTTCGACGGGGTGGATCAGCCCGACATAGAAGTGGGGTTCGAGCTTGGAGCGGGCCAGCTGGGTGCTGGTTCTTCTTATCCCGTCGGAGCAGGCAAAGACGGCCTCGTCGCCGGTGCCGTCGATGAGGGTGTCGAGGGCGTCGAGGGGGATGGTGACCACGGGGCGCAGCACCTTGACGACGGTTGCCTTGTCTTCGTCAAGCAGCTCTCGGGCGGGGTCGTCGGCGTTTTTGATGAGGTGTTCGATGCGGTCGATGTCCTCGGGCTCGCCGATGATGGTGATCTTCCATAGGTCGTTGGCGTTGCGTTGAACCTGGTACGTCTTCTTCAGCTTGGGCCGCGTCGGCAGGAGCGCCGTTGTGTGCTCGCGGGCCTGACGGGCGAACTCGCGCAGCGGTACGCCGGGCGCGAGTTCGGTGGCCAGGTGGTGGCGCAGGCGCCATTTGGCGCGTTCGTCCTTGATGCGGGCCGCCTGCTTCTCTATCTCGTGGAGATAGTCGAAGTCGAGGCCGTGGCCCTCGATGGCGGCAAGGGTGTCGGCCTGGAGGCGCGAGCAGGAGGTGGCGCCAAAGTAGGTCTTGGCGTAGGAGCCGAGTGTGGTGGCAAGAAAGGCGACCATGCCGTGCGCCTTCAGCTGCCTAGTACCGCCGAGGGCGGCGGTTGCTTCAAGCAGCACAAGCGGCTGGTTGAACAGCTGGGTGAGCTGGTCGATCGGGTTCATAGGGCCGAAGGTAAAAGGTGGCCGAAAAGCGCGCAAGCCTATGGGCGTCGGAAAGCAAAAATCTGTGGATAACTACCGCCGGTATGTGTTATCCACAGACTTCCTGCAGGCGGCGCTGCAGCCGCAGCCGACAACGACTATTATTGCGCGGCCGCTGCGCGCTCCACAGCGGCCGCGACCGCCGGCGCGACCCGGGTATCCAAGGCGGAAGGGATGATGTAGTCCGTGGCCAGGTCCTCGCCCACGATCGAGGCGATGGCCTCGGAGGCGGCCAGCTTCATGGCAGGGGTGATCGCGGTGGCCTGGGCCTTGAGCGCGCCCTCGAAGATGCCGGGGAAGGCCAAGACGTTGTTGATCTGATTCGGCAGGTCGGAACGCCCGGTGGCGACCACGGAGGCGTACTTGGCGGCCAGCTCCGGCAAGATCTCCGGGTCCGGGTTGGCCAGGGAGAACAGGAAGGGCTTGTCCGCCATGCGCACCAGCAGGTCCTCGCCGACCTTGCCGCGGGACAGGCCGATAAACACGCTGGCACCCTCGAAGGCCTGCTCGCGGTCGGTGATCCGGCGCGGGTTGGTGATCTCGGCAATCTCCTGCTTGACCGGGTGCAGGCCGCCTTCGCGGTCGGGGTGGATAACCCCCTTGGAGTCGAGCAGGATGATGTCCGTGACGCCAGCGCCCAGAAGCATTTTGCAACAAGCGATACCGGCAGCGCCCGCGCCGGAGATGACCACCCGAAGGTCCTCGAGCCTGCGGCCGGTGAGCGCGCAGGCGTTGCGGATGCCTGCGGTGAGCACGATGGCGGTGCCGTGCTGGTCGTCGTGGAAGACGGGGATGTCTAGCATCTCGTCGAGACGGCGCTCGATCTCGAAGCAGCGCGGCGCGGAGATGTCCTCCAGGTTGATCGCGCCGAAGGAAGGGGCGATCGCCGCGATGGCAGCGATGAGCTTGTCGGTGTCGGTCTCATCGATGACGATCGGGATGGCGTTGAGGTCGACGAAGGAGGAAAACAGCTGGCACTTGCCCTCCATGACCGGCATGGCGCCCTTGGGGCCGATGTTGCCTAGGCCGAGCACGGCGGTGCCGTCGGAGATCACGGCGACGGTGCGGCCGGTGCCGGTGTAGCGCGGGTAGAGCGACTCGTCGGCCTCGATGGCCTTGCATACGCGCGCAACGCCGGGGGTGTAGGCCAGCGAAAGGTCATGGCGTGAGCGCAGCGGGCGCGCCGAGGCGACCGCCAGCTTTCCGCCTTCGTGAGCGGCAAAGATGGCCTCATCGGTCAGTTCGTCCGGCTGGAAGGGGAGATCGAAATACGTCATGGCAAAAGACTCCGTTGCCTGATTATCAAGTGAAAAAGGGGGCAGTTCTAAACCCGTGATACTACGGTTATCTATTTCATTGCGTGAACTTTTGTGACCAATCCCTGTGAAAATAGGGGTATTTTGTCCCGCCATGTGGGATCTTGCGCTTGCCGACGCCCGCCGCGCGCCCGGACGTTGACGGAGGCTGAACACTGCACACACTACACATAACACTGTACACACTACACACCGCGATGTGCAGTGTTATGTGTAGTGTTGTGCGATATTTTGCCTACGGTAATTGTGCAATAAAGAACGGAAAAAACCAGCTTAGGGTAATTTTAGGCTGCCGTTTCCTGGTGTGTATAGTGCGGAACACTGTATACACTTAGCAATTCAATGTGTAGTGTTATGTGTAGTGTTATATGCAGTGTTGCATGTCAAATAAAGGTTAAGGTGGCCTCCTCATGCGTTCTGATGAGCTTCAGGAACTGGTTGAGCAACTGCGCAAACGTGGAACGGATAATCAGCAGGTAGAGGTCAAAGCTGCTTTTAGTGGTCTACCGAAGGGGATCGTCGAGTCGGTTTCGGCATTCGCCAATGGTTCTGGCGGCACCATCATTCTGGGGCTTGATGAGAATGCAGGCTTTATCACTTCAGATCAATTCCGCCACGCAAAGATTAGTGATGCGCTCGCAGAGGTGCTCAGTAACAAGCTCACACCGCCCGTGCGACCTGCAACATTGGAAACACTTCCTTTTGAGGATGGTTGGGTGGTAGTCGCTGAAGTGTTGCCCGCAGAACCGCACGAAAAGCCGGTTTTTGTCACGACGAAGGGGCGTTACCAAGGTTCGTTCATCCGTACAAATGATGGAGATCATCGGCTCTCTAACTATGAGATAGATCGGATGTTGGAACAGGTTCATCAGCCAAGGTGGGACCGCGAACTTGTTTCTGAAGCCACTCTTGATGACCTTGACGCGAAGTTGTTGGAGTCCTTGATTGCGCGGGAACGCGAGGCTCGTCCGAGGCTATTGGGGAAAACACCCAAAGAAAAGCTGTTACAGCGTCTCAACATTGCGCACGCGGATGAGTCGCAACGGCTACGTCCAACCTTGGCTGCGCTGCTTGCTCTTGGAGAGTATCCCCAGCAGTTTTTCCCTCAATTGTCGGTTGTATTTACCCATTACAAGGGAGTAACCAAGGCAAGCGATGAGTCTGGTGTCCGCTACTTAAATTCGCTTGTTCTCGAAGGGCCAATTCCTGCGATGGTATTTGATGTCGTAGAGACAGTAAAGAAGTCATCGCCTCGGGGAGCAATTATCAAGGATTCGCTTCGCCACGATCTGTTTGATTTTCCTCCTGCAGCAGTTCGTGAAGCGGTGACGAATGCGCTTTTACACCGCGATTACTCCCCAGGTGCAAGAGGAACACAAGTACAGGTCAACTTGTATCTAGATCGATTGGAGGTGCTTAACCCAGGCGGGCTCTATGGGCCGGTGACGGTGGAATCTCTCGGGCAGGATGGCCAAAGTAGCTCGAGGAACGAGGTGTTGGCTCGTTTACTTGAGTCGACTCCGTATGAGGAAGGAGGATTCGTCGCCGAGAACCGGGGGTCGGGCTATCAGGAAATTCTGGATAAGCTTCAGCAGGAGTTGCTGCCTCCGCCTGCGCCGCACAGCAATCTCAATGGATTCCGGCTCGAATTTTTCAAACGCAAGCCCACTCCTGCTGAACAGGCATCGAGAGAGTGGGGCTCAACCCGCAAGGTCGTTCTCGACTATCTCGCACAGCACAGCTCCGCATCGTCTAGAGACTTGGCCGCCGCTGCTGGTGTAGTCCTGGCCACGGTGCGTCGAACGGTGAATATCCTCATAGATGAAGGAATAGTCGAAAGAACTGAGCCGAATAGGAGTCCTAAGCAGCGCTACCGCTTGGTGCGCGCTGAAAGGTCCTGAGACCGCCGAAACTTAAAGAGCCGAAAAGCCCCGCGGGCTCTCCGGCTCTTAGTCATGGTCGCGTTTAGACGCGGGCCTTGGAGGCCTCGACCATGTCGGCCCACTCGACGATCTTCTTGCGCTCGCGATCCTCGGCCTCGCCGAGGGCGCGCTCGGCGGCGTCGAGGGCGTGCCAACCCTCCCAGGTGGTGTAGTCGATGCCGCGCTCGGCGAGGAAGTCGGCGAAGTCGCCGTCGAAGTCGGTGCGAAGCTTGCCGGCTGCGGCGTCGGAAAGCAGCATATCGATGGTTTCCTTGGCGTCGGACTTGGTGTTGCCGATCAGCCCCACCGGGCCGCGCTTGATCCAGCCGGTGGTGTACAGGCCGGGCAGGATCTCGCCGTCTTCGTCGATGACGTGGCCGCCGTCGTTGGAGATGACGTTTTTGACCTCATTGAAGGGCACACCGTCGATGGCGTCGGAGCGGTAGCCCACCGCGGCGTAGACCGCCTGGACTGGCCAGTCGGTGAACTTGCCGGTGCCGCGGACCTGGCCGTCGCCGGTCAGCTCGGTGCGCTCGGTGCGCAGGCCAACCACCTTGCCGTCCTCGCCCAGGATCTCCACCGGGTTTTCGAATAGGTGGATCTGGAGGGTGTGCGGGGCCTGCTTCGGCTCGCGGATGGCGTAGTTTTCGATGATCTGGCAGACCAGGTCCTGGGACTTCGAATCGCGGCGGGCCTGTTCGGAGGCGGCGTCGTAGTCGATGTCCTCAGGGTCGACGACCACGTTGATGGTCGGGGAGTGGTCGAGCTCCTTGAGCTCCTGCGGGGAGAATTTGACCTGGGCCGGGCCGCGGCGGCCGAATACGCGCACGGTCTCGGCCTTGTTTTCCTTCAGGCAGGCGTAGACGTTGTCTGGGATCTCGGTGACCAGTAGCTCGTCGCCGGTCTTGGCCAGGATGCGGGCGACGTCCAGGCCGACGTTGCCCACGCCGATCACGGCTACTTCCTTTGCAGACAGGTCCCAGTCGCGCTCGAAGCGGGGGTTGCCGTCGTAGAAGCCGACGAACTCGCCGGCGCCGTGCACGCCCTCGAGGTCCTCGCCCGGGATGCCGATGCGACGGTCGCCGACGGCGCCGGTGGCGAAGATGACGGCGTCGTAGTGGCTTTGGAGGTCCTCAACGGTGACGTCGCGCCCGACGTGGATGTTGCCCAGCAGGCGGATCTGCGGGGTGTCCAGCACGCGGTGCAGGGAGGTGATAATGCCCTTGATGCGCGGGTGGTCGGGGGCCACGCCGTAGCGGATGAGGCCGAAAGGCGCGGGCATCTGCTCGATGAGGTCGATGGCCACGTTGCCGTCGGTGTTTTTCACCAGGATGTCGGAAGCGTAGATACCGGCTGGGCCTGCGCCGATGACGGCGACGCGAAGCGGGGAGGAGGTGCTCATGATGGGAAGCCTTGTGGCCTTTCTTTGTGGGGTTTTCGTATATTGCGGTTTGTGCTTGCCGACGCGCGGGGCACGGTGAACGTCGGAAAGCAAAGCTTGTCTTGGTCGCGGGATGCGGGCGGATTCACGTTTGAACCGCAAAATAGACCAAGTGGTACGTAAAGGTAACGTGTTGAGGCGTCGATTTGCAAGACGAGGGGAGATTAAATTCAGAAAACACCCCTTTAAGACAAAGCGGTCTACATTATATTCACCCTGTTGTATTTTTAAAAAAGCAGGTAAGCGATGGTCGTAGGGGTTTGAGCATACCGCTTGGTCTATTTAGACCCTTGCTTAGACAGGTTGGTATGCCTAGATTGTTTTCTACAGCAACGAGCGAATAGAAAGATATAAGCCCACATATGACCACCCCAACGAAGACGAGTCGTCGTCCACAGAAGTCTGAAGGACAGTGGAAGATCGACGGACAAAAGCCGTTGAACGCCGACGAACGCATCAAGCAGGAAGACGGCGGCCTGTCCGCGCGCCAGCGTGTCATTGATATCTACTCCAAGCAGGGCTTTAGCTCCATCCCGGCGGAGGACCTGGCGCCGCGCTTTAAGTGGCTGGGCCTGTACACCCAGCGTCGTCAGGACTTAGGCGGCGAGTACACCGGCCAGCTGGAGAACTCCGAGCTGCAGGACGAGTTCTTCATGCTGCGCGTGCGCTTCGACGGCGGCCGGGTCACCCCGCAGCAGCTGCGCACCGTGGGCGAGATTTCCCGCGACTACGCCCGCTCGACCGCGGACTTCACCGACCGCCAGAACATCCAGCTGCACTGGGTGCGCATCGAGGATGTCCCGGCCATCTGGGACAAGCTCGAGGCCAACGGCCTGTCCACCCTGTTAGGGTGCGGCGACGTCCCGCGCGTGGTGCTGGGCTCCCCAGTCGCAGGCGTTGCCGCCGACGAGATCATCGACGGCACCCCGGCCATCGACGAGATCGTCAACAATTACCTCCCGCGCGAAGAGTTCCACAACCTGCCGCGCAAGTTCAAGACCGCGATCACCGGCAACGCCCGCCAGGACGTGACCCACGAGATCCAGGACATCTCCTTTATCGCCTCCGTGCACCCGGAGTTCGGGCCGGGCTTCGAGTGCTATGTCGGCGGCGGCCTGTCCACCAACCCGATGCTGGCCCAGTCGCTGGGCGCGTGGATCCCGCTCGAACGGGTGCCCGAGGTGTGGGCCGCGGTAGCCCGCGTCTTCCGCGACTACGGCTTCCGCCGCCTGCGCAACCGCGCGCGCCTGAAGTTCCTCGTTGCGCAGTGGGGCATCGAGAAGTTCCGCGAGGTGCTCGAGACCGAGTACCTGGACACCCCGCTCATCGACGGCCCCCACGTGCCGGAGAACCCAGGCTCGCGCGATCACCTCGGCCTGCACAAGCAGAAGGACGGCAAGTTCTACCTCGGCGTCAAGCCGACCGTGGGACACGCCACCGGCGAGCAGCTCATCGCGATCGCCGACGTTGCAGAGAAGTTCGGCATCACCCGCCTGCGCACCACCCCAGACAAGGAGCTGCTCTTCCTCGACATCGAGGAAAGCGACGTCGAGGCCCTGTCGGCGGCCCTGGATGAGACTGGCTTGTACTCCAAGCCGAGCGAGTTCCGCCGCGGCATCGTCTCCTGCACCGGCCTGGAGTTCTGCAAGCTGGCGCACGTGACCACCAAGGCCCGCGCCATCGAGCTGGTAGACGACCTCGAGGAGCGCGTCGGCGACCTGGACGTGCCGATCCGCATCTCGCTCAACGGCTGCCCCAACTCCTGCGCCCGCACGCAGGTCGCCGACATCGGCTTCAAGGGACAGACCGTCACCGACGCCGAGGGCAACCGCGTCGAGGGCTTCCAGGTCCACCTGGGCGGCTCGCTGGGCCTGCACCCGGACTTCGGGCGCAAGCTGCGCGGGCACAAGGTGACCTCCACCGAGGTGGGCGACTACGTGGTGCGCCTGGTCACCAAGTACAAGGAGCAGCGCACCGAGGGCGAGCAATTCCGCGAGTGGGTGCTGCGCGCCGCCGAGGAGGATCTGCAATGAGTTTTCGTCGCAAGCCGAACCCGAACCGCAACCACCCCGAGTACTGCCCCTACTGCGCTGGAACCTCGTTGTTCCCGGACGTCGAGACCGACTTCGCCTGGAGCTGCGCGGACTGTCACCGAGTCTTCTCGGTGATGTTCCACGGACAAGACGACGCCACTCACCGCCCGAACAAGTCGCTGTCAACCCACCAAGCGCTGGAAGCGTCGCTCAACCGCCACGCGTTGGCCACGGCAAACGCTAGGACCTAGAAGAAGACATGACTTTCTCACTCAATAACAGCCCGATCCTGGGCGGGCAGGCCACCAACCCGCGCGACCCGGAGATTTCGCCCGAAGGGCCGAAGGAGACCACACCACTTGCGCCCGAGGTCGTGGCCGAAAACGAAAAGCTCGTGGCCGACTGGGCCGACAAGCTCTACGACGCCACGGCCAAAGACATCCTCGACTGGGCACACACCCATGTGGCTGGCAAGCTGGTTGTCACCTTGTCCATGGAGAACACGGTGCTCGCGGAGCTGGCCAAGGATCACCTGCCCGGTGCGGACTTCCTCTTCCTCGACACCGGGTACCACTTCCCGGAAACCCTCGAGGTCGCCGACCAGGTGGAACGTCGTTACGCAAATAACACACTGGTGCGCGCAACGGCACTGCTTTCTCGCGCGGAGCAGGACAAGGTGTACGGGGTCAACCTTTACCGGAACAACCCCACTGCCTGCTGCCGGATGCGCAAGGTCGAGCCGCTGGCGGTGGCCCTGAGTGACTACCAGGGCTGGATCACCGGCCTGCGGCGTGCCGACGGACCCACCAGGGCCACCGCACCTGCGCTGTCGCTGGATAAGACCGGCCGGCTGAAGATCTCGCCGATCATCACCTGGTCGCTTGAGGACACCGAGGCCTATATCGAAGAAAAAGACCTCATCATCCACCCGTTGACCAAGCAGAACTATCCCTCCATCGGCTGTGCCACCTGCACCATGCCGGTGCTGCCCGGACAAGACCCCCGATCCGGCCGTTGGGCCGGAAACGCCAAGACTGAATGCGGATTGCACACATGACCTCCACTATTACCACCCAGACTGCACTGTCCCCACACCTCAAAGACCTCGAGAACGAGTCCATTCACATCCTGCGCGAGGTTGCAGGACAGTTCGACAAGGTGGGCCTGCTGTTTTCCGGCGGCAAGGACTCCGTCGTCGTCTTCGAGCTCGCCCGCCGCGCCTTCGCGCCGGCCGCCGTTCCCTTCGAGCTGCTGCACGTGGACACCGGCCACAATTTCCCCGAGGTCATCGAGTTCCGCGACCGCCTGGTCGAAGAGACCGGCGCGCGCCTGCGCGTAGCCAAGGTCCAGGACTGGATCGACCGCGGCGACCTGCAGGAGCGCCCCGACGGCACCCGCAACCCGCTGCAGACCGTGCCGTTGGTGGAGACCATCGCCGAGCAGGGCTACGACGCAGTCCTGGGCGGTGCCCGCCGCGACGAGGAGCGTGCGCGCGCCAAGGAGCGCGTCTTCTCCGTGCGTGACTCCTTCGGCGGCTGGGACCCGCGCCGCCAGCGCCCCGAGCTGTGGACGCTCTACAACGGCGGCAAGCTGCCGGGCGAGAACATCCGCGTGTTCCCGATCTCCAACTGGACCGAGACGGACGTGTGGGAGTACATCGGCGCCCGCGGCATCAAGCTACCGGAGATCTACTTCGCCCACGACCGTGAGGTCTTCAACCGCGGCGGCATGTGGCTGACCGCCGGAGAGTGGGGCGGGCCCACCGACAAGGAGGAGCTGGTCACCAAGCGCGTGCGCTACCGCACTGTCGGCGACATGTCGTGCACCGGCGCCGTCGAGTCGGATGCCGCCTCCATCGACGAAGTGATCGCCGAGATCTCCACCAGCCGCCTCACCGAGCGCGGCGCCACCCGAGCTGACGACCGACTCAGCGAATCCGCCATGGAAGACCGCAAGAAGGAAGGCTACTTCTGATGACCACCGCAATCGAGAATTCTGCCGGGCAGAAGGCATCCGCGACCGAGATCATCGGTAGCCGCGAGACCCTGCGCCTGTGCACGGCGGGCTCCGTCGACGACGGCAAGTCCACCTTCGTCGGCCGCCTCCTGCACGACACCAAGTCGGTCCTGTCCGACCAGCTCGAGTCCGTCAAGCGCACCAGCGCCGATCGCGGCTTCGAGGGGCTTGACCTTTCCCTGCTTGTCGACGGCCTGCGCGCCGAGCGCGAGCAGGGCATCACGATCGACGTGGCCTACCGCTACTTCGCCACCGACCGCCGCACCTTCATCCTGGCCGACACCCCAGGTCACGTCCAGTACACCCGCAACACGGTGACCGGCGTGTCTACCTCCCAGGTGGTCGTGCTGCTGGTCGACGCCCGCCACGGCGTGGTGGAGCAGACCCGCCGCCACCTGTCGGTGGCAGCGCTTTTGGGCGTGCGCACCGTCGTCCTCGCCGTGAACAAGATCGACCTGGTCGACTACTCCGAGGACACCTTCAACGCCATCCGCTCCGACTTCGAGCAGCTGGCAGACCAGCTGGGCATCGCCGACCCGCACGTCGTGCCGATCTCCGCGCTCAAGGGCGACAACGTCGTCGAGGCCAGCGAGAACATGCCGTGGTACCAAGGCCCCACGGTGCTGGAGCTGCTGGAGACCATCCCGGTGTCCGCGGGCCGCGCAGGTGAGCTCGACTTCCGCTTCCCGATCCAGTACGTCATCCGCGAGCACGCCACCGACTACCGCGGCTACGCGGGCCAGGTCACCGCAGGCAGCGTGCGCGTGGGCGATACCGTGGCCCTGCCGGAGGGGCGGACCTCCACCGTCGTGGGAATCGACACCTCCGACGGCGAGGTCGAGCAGGCCACCGCGCGCGACTCCGTCGTCCTGCGCCTGGCCGATGAGATCGACCTCGTGCGCGGGGATCTCGTCTCTTCCACCAACCGCCCGGAGGATACCCGCAGCTTCGAGGCCACCATCGTGGGGCTGACCGATAAACAGCTGCGCGCAGGCCAGATGCTTAAAGTTCGCTACGGCACCACGCTGGTGCGCGGCCGCATCGCGGAGATCCAGCGCGTGCTGGACATCGACGGCATCAGCGACGTGGAGGCCCCGGAGCAGGTCGGGCTCAACGACATCGCCCACGTGGTGGTGGAGACCCAAAACCCGTTGCCCATCGACGCCTACGCGGCCCGCGGCGCCGTCGGCTCCTTCCTGCTGATCGACAACGCCTCCGGCAACACGCTGGCGGCGGGGCTCGTCGGCAAGCGCCTGCGCTAAAACCTCAAACCAGAAAGCCTCGTACCATGACTGCACTCATTGTTCTCTCGCACGGCTCCCGCCACCGCAAGGCGCAGGCCACCGTGGCCGAGCTCGTCTCGGCCGTCGAGGCGCGAATGTGCATTCCCTGTTACGAGGCGCATCTGGATTTCATCGACCCGGACCTAGAAACCCTCGCGCGCAGGCTGAAGGCGCAAGGGGAGACCGAGGCCATCGTGGTGCCGCTGCTGTTCTCCTCCGCCTATCACCACAAGGTCGACGTGCCCCGGGAGGTCGAAGCTGCCCAACACGCCAGTGGGTTAAGGCTGGAGCTTGCCGACGCCCTCGGGACCGACGCGTCCGTCGCCGCCGTGTTGGCTGCGCGCGTAGCACAGCAGGCTCCGGCGGATGCGCACATCGCCTTGTACTCTGTGGGTTCCTCCGACGAGAAGGCGAACGAGCAGGTCATCGCCCTAGCGCAGCAGCTGGCCGCGATGACCGGCCGGGGGGTAAGCAGCGTGCAGGCCACCGGCGCACACAAGTCCTCGTTGACCGCGGTGGCCTATGCCCATCCTCGGGTGCATGTTCTGCCTCTGTTTGTCACCCACGGCCTGTTGCTGGATATGGCCGTTGACGCCATATCGAAGATCCAAGACGCCACCGGCGCCGTCATCACCCACTCCGCGCCCCTGGGCGCGCAGCTGGCACCCATCGTCTGTCAACGCGCAAGCGCCCGCCTGTGCTTGAGCTGCTAACACCCAACCCCGACACTTCTTAAGGACTCCCCAATGCGCACTCTTATCTTTATTGCCATTGCTGGTGCCGCAGCGCAGCTTGTTGACGGCGGGCTGGGCATGGGCTTCGGCGTCACCTCCACCACGATCCTCATCCTGCTGGCAGGCCTCGGCCCCGCCCAGGCCTCGGCCGTGGTCCACGCCGCCGAGGTGGGCACCACCTTCATGTCCGGTGTGGCCCACTGGCGCTTCGGCAACGTCGATTGGAAGGTCGTGCTCAGACTCGGCGTGCCCGGCGCGATCTTCGCCTTCATCGGCTCGACCCTGCTGGCGAACCTGTCCACCGCGGCCGCGAAGCCGGTGACCTCCGCGATCCTTGTCGCCATCGGCATTAACCTGATCTGGCGCTTCTCCAAGGGGCGGGTGGTCCGCCAGATCAAGGAGCGCACCTACTCCACGCCGTTTCTCGTGCTGCTCGGCTCCGTCGGTGGCTTCGTCGACGCCTCCGGTGGCGGCGGCTGGGGGCCGGTGACCACCTCGACCCTGCTAGGGTTGGGGCGCCAGGAGCCGCGCCGGATCGTCGGCACGGTCAACACCGCGGAGTTCTTGGTCTCCGTGGCCGCGACCTTGGGCTTCGTCTTCGGACTGTGGGAGGAACTGACCGCCAACGCGGCGGCTGTCGTCGCCTTGCTCATCGGCGGTATGATCACCACCCCGATCGCCGCGTTCCTCATCTCGCGCATTAACCCCGTTGCCCTCGGCGGCTTGGTCGGCTCGCTGATTGTGATTCTCAACTTCCCCAACCTGCTGCCGCTGGTGGGGCTGGGGGATATTGCCAAGACCCCTACCCAGTGGGTGCTGCAGGCCGTGGTCTTCGCTTTCGGTGCGGGCTTTACCCTCCTGGGTGTGCGCCGGGCTCGCGCCGCGGCCAAGGAGCAGGAGCAGGTCGTCACCTCCCGCAGCGAGGATTTTGAGGAAAGCCCAGCTATTACCACTGTCGCCTAGCTAGGCGCCCGAGGCTGATGAAGCAACGGTCTTTTGTAGACAGCCAGCACGTCGAGCGGGCACGCTACCGCTACGCGAAAACGCGCCACCTCGTACTACGTGCGGGAGATGGCGCGCTGCAAGCGGGTTCCGATTCTAATACTGCTTGGGTTCTTCCTCGGCGACGATCTTGACGGACGGCGTCGAAGCCTCGTCGGAATCTCCCTCGGCGGACTTCTTATTCCCGAGCACGCTCAGCGATTCGCGGAAGCGGGTCCATGCCTCCTGGGTGGTCACCGAGGGCTGGGCCTCGGCGGTGGTGGCCATCTCGATATCGTCGATCGTGATCTCGCCCGCGCGCAGGGCGACCAGCTCGGCGTGGTAACGCACCAGCACCGCGAGCGTGGCTGCGACCGGCACGGCCAAGAAGGCGCCGATCACGCCGAAGAGCGTGGAGCCTAAGGTCACCGACAACAACACGATCGCCGCGTGCAGGTTCATGGCCTTCGACTGCAGCACCGGCTGCAAGACGTGGCCCTCGATCTGCTGCACGGCGACGATCAGGATGAGCACGAACAGCGCGGATTGGATACCGTTGGAGACCAGCGCGATGATCACCGCCAGGGCACCGGCGGAAAACGCACCGACGATTGGGATGAAGCCGGCGAAGAAGGTGATCACGCCGAGCGCGAGCGCCAGCGGCACCTTCAAGATGATTAGGCCCAGGCCGATGAGCACGGCATCCACCAGGGATACGGTTGCCTGCGCGCGGACGTAGCCGCTCAAGGTGTTCCACATGCGGGTGAGCACCTCGGTGAGGTGCCAGCCGACGTTGGGGCCGGTGGTGGTGCGCACCAAGGGCAGGAAGCGGTCGCCGTCCTTGAGGAAGAAGAAGGACAAGATGAGCATGAGGACCACGGTGACCAGGACCTCACTGGCCGCGGTCACGCCGCCGACCACGCCGGAGGCGATGTTGCTCATTTGGTCCTGGAGGAAGTTGATGCCCTTTTGGATGAGGTCATCGTACTTGCTCAGGTCGAGGTTGAGCGGGCCGGTCTCCGCCCAGTTGCGCAGCTGCCCGATGCCCTGGGAGGCCTTGTCCACCAGGTCTTTGGATTGGTTGGCAATAGACGGCGCGATGGAGGCAAAGATGCCGCCGATGACGGCGATCGCGCCGACGATGGTGATGACCACCGCCAGCGCTGGCGGCACCTTGCGCTGACGCAGCCAGCGCACCGGCGGCCACAGTACGGTCGACACGATCAGTGCGAGCACCACTGGCAAAAGCCCAGACCAGACGGTGCCGAGCGCCTTCCACAAAATGACCAGTGCTGCGGCCATGATGATAAAGCGCAGCGCCCAGCCAGCGATCCAGCGCCCGTCCTGGCCCAAGATCACCGCGCGGTCCGCGGTCTCCTTTTCCGGCAGGGATGTCGTTTCCTCGAAGGGGAGCTCGTCTTTTTCTACCGCGGCATCGAGTATGTCGTCCAGCCGCGAATCCACAGGGGATTGCTTGCCGACGCCTCCGGCCTCCGCCTTCGTGGCACCCGCATCCTCAGGGGGAAAGGGGGGTCGATTCTCAGTGTTCATAATGTCTACCACTTTGCCATAAGCCCGCGACATGCGCAGGTATGCACAAATCCAACACCAGGAGCCGATACCCCGGCTAATCCTCGAGTATGAAGCGGAAGCACTCCTTCGGATCGGCCAGGAATTCCCGCATCGCTTGCACGGGCTCACTTTCCTCAAACGCCACCTCGCGCATACCTTCCTCGCCCAGCTCGAGGATCCGTGCCCCGGTGATCCCAAGAAAGATCGGTGAATGAGTGGCGATGAAGAACTGGCTGCCTAAGGAGGCAGCACGCGCGATCATGGCGCTGGCCGCCAGCTGCCCAGATACCGACAGCCCGGCCTCTGGCTCGTCGAGCACGTAGACTCCATCGCGGCCTACATGCTCCCGGAATAGGTCGATGAGTGACTGTCCGTGTGAGCGGGCTCGTAGGTCCGCGGCGTCGGACAACACGTTGCGGTTGCCACGCGCCAGCGGCGAATTCATGGTGGCAATCGCAAAGTCGTGGAGATCGGCGCGGTAGTACCAGCCGGAGAGAAGGGGAGCGGCCGTCTTCACGATAAGCCTGTCGGCAAGCGGGGACTCGTCACCGTGCCAAGCGCGCAGAAAATGACTGTCCCCGATGGCCCCGCCTTGGCCAGGAAAACCGAGGCGCAGCGCGATGGCCTCCAGCAGCGTGGACTTGCCCGAGCCGTTGTCCCCGGACACCACCGTGATCGGGGAGCGCACCTCCAGCACCTGCTGCCTCCGCAGTGCCGCGACTACCGGCAGGTGCCAGACGTAGTTATCGGCGTCGCGTTGGGGCCTGGGGGTGTCATCGAAGCGAATTCTGCGCACGAACATGGGTAACAGCGTATGGGATGTCGGTTTCTTTAAGGCCGGAAACAGGGGAATCTCCATGTAATAAGGTAGGCGACCGTAGGCGTCGGCAAGCATGCCGAGGCGCTGAGATCGCTGCTGTGAACAGCAACCTCAGCGCCCTGGCTGGGGAATGCCCCTAGACGTTGTCCGGCGCCAGCTCCGGGGCGATCACGCCGAAGCGGTGGCGGGTTGCCGTCACGGTCTGCTCAAGCAGGAACGGCAGCAGCTCGCGGCGCCCGTCGGCAAGCACCGGCTGGTCAAAGACGACCGACCCGGACGTGGCAGCGGCCGCATACAGCGCTGTGTCGACCGCACCGATGGCGCGCACCCGTGTTGAGCTTTGCTTTCCGACGAACACAGCAAAGGCGGCGTCATCGATCGACTCGACCACGATGCCGGCGGACGCGAGGGCGCAGGCGACCTTCGGTGCCGCGCTGAAACGGACCGGAGACCCGGTAATCAACGCCGCGAGCTGCAGGCGCAGCACCTCGCGCAGCGCATAACCCTCGCCGATGCGAACCTCCAGCGGGCGTAGGAGGCGACGGTAGCGGAACACGTTCGACTCGGAGATAAGCCCTGTACGGTCGTGCTCGATGCCGAACTCCTCGTGCCAGGCGGCCGCATCCAGGTAGGCGGCGGCGCGCAGCCAGGCGGCGTCTGCGGCATCCAGCCCCAGCTTCTCGATGGCACCGCGCAGGGCGCGGTTGATGTCCGGGCGCAGGGAGGAGACCGGCACATCCGAAAGATCGCCGTCCGCCCAGCGGCCCTGCTGGGTCACATAGTTGGGGCCGCCAGCCTTCGCGCCGGAGCCGATGGCGGAGTCCTTCCAGCCGCCGAAGGACTGGCGCTCGACGATCGCGCCGGTGATGCCGCGGTTGATATAGGCGTTGCCCACCTCCACGTGCTCGCGCCAGTAGGCGATCTCCTCCGGATCGAGGGAGTGGATGCCGCCGGTGAGCCCGAAGCCGGTGGAGTTTTGCCAGGCCACGGCCTCATCCAAGGTATCGGCGCGCATGATGCCCAGCACCGGGCCGAAGCACTCATGGGTGTGGTACCACGAACCCGGCCGCACGCCGTCGCGCACGCCCGGCGACCACAACGTGCCCTCTTCGTTGAGCTTCTCCGGCTTGAGCAGCCACTTCTCACCCGCATCCAGCTGGGTCAGACCGCGCAGCAGCTTCTCGGAAGGGGCCTCGATGATGCCGTTCATCGTGGTGGAGATGTCCGTGCCCGGGCCGACCTTGAGGGTCTTGACCGCATCCAGCAGCTGGCTCATGAAGCGCTGCGAGGCACCCACCGAGCCGACCAGGATGACCAGGGAGGCGGCCGAGCACTTTTGTCCCGCGTGCCCGAAGGCGGAGCGGTAGACGTCGGCCACCGCCAGGTCGGGGTCGGCGGCCGGGGTGACGATGATGGCGTTCTTGCCGGAGGTCTCGGCGTTGATGACCATCTCCGGCTTCCACGAGCGGAACAGCCGCGCGGTGTCCGAGGCGCCGGTCAAGATGACGGAGTCGATGTCCTCGTGGGAGACCAGGCGCTTGCCGGCTGCTGCCTCGTCGGCGTTGACCAGCTGCACGAGATCCGGGTCGTGGCCTGCGTCGGCAAGCCCCTCGCGGATGAGCGCGACGGCGACCTCGGCCACGCGCACGACCTGCGGGGCGGGCTTGATGATCACCGCAGCACCCGCGGCCAGGGCGGCAAACACGCCGCCGACCGGGATGGCAAAGGGGAAGTTCCACGGCGGGGTGACCAGGACGACCTTGAAGGGCGTAAACGTCGAGCGGGCGCGGTCGAGCTCGCGCGCGCTGTGCGCGTAGTACTGGGCGAAGTCGATGCCCTCGGAGACCTCCGGGTCGGACTCGGCCACCGTCTTGCCTGCCTCATGGACCATGGCGCTGATGAGCTCGCCGCGGGCGTCGGCCAGCTTGTCGGCGATCACCGCGAGCGCCTCAGCACGGGTAGCACCAGTGGTAGTACCCCACTGTGCGCCGAGCTTGCCCGCCTTTGCGACGAAGGCGTCAATGTCGGCCGGGTCGGTGACAAGCGGGCTGGTGCGCGCGCCGGGGTCGCGGGCGAGAACCTCCAGCGCCCACGCGCGGTTGGCGGGCAGGGAGGGATCGGTGTCCGGCTCGCCGCTGAAGTGCTCCGGGGTGGTGTGGGACAAGGCTCCCGCCTTGGCGGCCGCCTCCTGGGTGCGGTCCTGCGTGCGGTTTGGCCCGGCCGGATTGGTCCAGCGGCTGGCCACCGCCTTCTTGAAGGCCTCCTCCTGCGCTGCCAGCGGGGTGAGGTGATCAGGGCCTTCTACCTCGGGTGCGAACAGGGCGTGGAGGAAGTTCTGTTTCTCGCCGTTTTCCTCCAGGCGGCGCACCAGGTAGGAGACGGCGACGTCGAAGTCCTCGGAGTGGACGACCGGGGTGTAGAGGATGAGCCCGCCTGCGACCTTCTTGACCGCGCGGGACTGCGCCGGTGCCATACCCTGGAGCATCTCGATGTCGAGCTGGCGCTGCACCCCGCGCCGAGTGGACAGCTCGTGGGCCAAGGCGACGGTGAACAGGTTGTGGGAGGCCACGCCGATGCGGACGTTATCCGCGTGCTCCGGCTGGAGGATGTAGTCCATGAGACGGTAGTAGTTGGCGTCGACGAAAAACTTGTCCGAGTAGGTGGCCAGCTGCCAGTCGTGCATCTCCGCATCGACCTTCTCCATCGAGAGGTTGGCGCCCTTGACCAGGCGGATCTTAATGGGGGCGCCGCCTGCCTCACGACGCTTCCTGGCGAACTCGGCCAGCTCCACCAGTGCGTCGAACGTGTCCGGCAAATATGCCTGCAGCACGATCCCGGCCTGTAGATCCATGAACTCGGCCTCGCTCATGAGCTCGGTGAACAGGCGGATGGTCAGGCTCAAGTCCTTGTACTCCTCCATGTCCATGTTGATGAAGGCATATGGGCTGCGGTTTTTGGCCTCGCGGTACAGCGGGCGCAAGCGATCCTTCAGGCGGGTGAGGTTGCCTTCGATGTCCCAGGGGTTGAGCTGGGCGCAGACCGAGGAGGCCTTGATGGAGACGTAGGTGACGTTGGGGTTGCGGAGTAATTGGCGGGTGCGCTCCAGGCGGGAGATCGCCTCATCCTCGCCGAGCACCGCCTCGCCGAGGAGGTTGAGGTTGAGCTGGAAGCCGTCGCGCTTGGCCTCGGCGAGCTTGGCGTTGAGAGCCTTGCCCTCGGCGTCGAGGACCAGATGGCCAACCATCTGTCGCAGGCGCTTGCGTGCCAGCGGCATGACCACGCCTGGCAGGATGGATGCGGCAAGCGAGCCTGCGGTGACCAGACCTTTGTCGACCAGCCCAATGAAGTCCGGGAGGAGCGAGTTCTTCGACCACGGGGAGGCCAGGTTCGCCAGCTCCTTGGCCGCGACGTTATTGTCCTCGGGGCGTGCGACGCGGTCGACGAAGCCCATGGTAAAAGCGATGCCGTCCTTGTCGCGCACGAGCGCGGCAAGCTGTTCGGTGGACTTTGCCTCCTTCTTGGAGGCGGCGTTGTTGGTTTCGGCGAGCCAGGAGTGCGCGCGGTTGATGGCAGCGGCCAAGACGTCTTCGAGGTCAGTGCTGTTGGAAAGTGGGGTGTGAGCATTCATGGAAAAACTCCTCTTGTGCCCCTGAGCAGGTTCCACTGTGAGAAGGGAAGCTGTTTCAGGATGAGCTGGATTCCCCTTTTCCGGGTCGGGAAAAAGGGTGGATGAAAAAGGGAGATTTTTCGCTGCTCCTGCGTGAGGAAAATGCGGCGAACGTACAACCGGGGACAGATGAAGGCAAGCCTGGATAGGCAAGCCACCTACACACAGGTCAACCCACGAACGAATCCGTTGCGTATGAGGGGTTGAACGCAGCGTGATTTACAGCACCGGTGGACGATCGGAAACGTGCCGGCTGCTGGAGCGGTCGAGGTGCATTGCCCTTGCCTTTCCAGGAGATCGGATGGTTTGGCGAAAGTATATGAGTATGCGGAAACCTCCGGCTAGGTTTCGCGATCAAGATTTTCGCCACTATGGGAAAATGCTTGGAAACCTACAGCTCAGGCATAGTTGTTCAACATGCGGGGGTGGACAATGGCCCGCCCCAGCGATGCACGTGGATTGCCGCACGAAAAGAGGTGTAAGGAAGTGTAAGAAGCCGCGATGGGGCAAAGTTGATACGTGGACGCTCAACTTTGTGAAAAAAGTTTATGGGCTTTTACCTGCCGAAATGAAAACTGCGAAGAAAAAATGGGGGAGTGAGGGAACAAGTTGGGTCCAAAATGAGTTACTCTAAGTGTCAGGTTGAGTGAGACGGACTCAAGGAGGTTCCAAGTGTAGGTAACGCACTGGGATCACGTTGAGTCTGGGGGATTCAACATCAAGAGAACAACATCAACAATCATCATTTACCTTTGGAGGGAATCATTATGGGTCGCGCAGTAGGAATTGACCTTGGTACCACTAACTCTTGCGTTTCTGTTCTCGAGGGCGGCGAGCCGGTAGTCATCGCCAACGCCGAGGGCTCGCGCACCACCCCGTCGGTGGTCGCATTCGCCAAGAATGGTGAGGTGCTCGTTGGCCAGTCCGCAAAGAACCAGGCAGTCACCAACGTTGACCGCACCATCCGCTCCGTCAAGCGTCACATCGGCACTGACTGGACCGTTAGCATCGATGGCAAGAAGTACACCCCGCAGGAAATCTCCGCCCGCACGCTGATGAAGCTCAAGCGCGACGCGGAGGCTTACCTGGGTGAGGATGTCACCGACGCAGTCATCACCGTCCCTGCTTACTTCTCCGACGCTCAGCGTCAGGCCACCAAGGAAGCTGGCCAGATCGCAGGCCTTAACGTTTTGCGCATCGTCAACGAGCCGACCGCAGCTGCTTTGGCCTACGGCCTCGAAAAGGGCGAGAAGGAGCAGACCATCTTGGTCTTCGACCTCGGTGGCGGTACCTTCGACGTCTCCCTGCTGGAGATCGGCGACGGCGTGGTTGAGGTTCGCGCAACCGCTGGTGACAACCAGCTCGGTGGCGATGACTGGGACAACCGCATCGTGGAATGGCTGATCGACAAGTTCAAGGCCTCCAACGGCGTCGACCTTTCCAAGGACAAGATGGCTATGCAGCGTCTGCGTGAGGCTGCAGAGAAGGCAAAGATCGAGCTGTCTGCCTCGCAGTCGGCTACCGTCAACCTTCCTTACATCACCGTTGACGCCGACAAGAACCCGCTGTTCCTCGACGAGACCCTGTCTCGCACCGAGTTCCAGAAGATCACCCAGGACCTGCTCGACCGCACCAAGACTCCGTTCAACCAGGTCATCAAGGATGCCGGCATCTCCGTCGCTGAAATCGACCACGTGGTTTTGGTTGGTGGCTCTACCCGTATGCCTGCCGTATCCGAGTTGGTCAAGGAGCTGACCGGCGGCCGCGAGCCGAACAAGGGTGTGAACCCGGACGAGGTCGTCGCAGTTGGTGCAGCTTTGCAGGCCGGCGTTTTGCGCGGTGAGGTCAAGGACGTGCTGCTTCTCGACGTCACCCCGCTGTCGCTGGGTATTGAGACCAAGGGTGGCGTGATGACCAAGCTCATCGAGCGCAACACCACCATCCCAACCAAGCGTTCCGAGACCTTCACCACCGCGGAAGACAACCAGCCTTCCGTTCAGATTCAGGTCTACCAGGGCGAGCGTGAGATGGCTGCAGCCAACAAGCTGCTCGGCTCCTTCGAGCTTGGCGGCATCGCACCGGCCCCGCGTGGTGTCCCGCAGATCGAGGTCACCTTCGACATCGACGCCAACGGTATTGTCCACGTCACCGCTAAGGACAAGGGCACCGGCAAGGAGAACACCATCAAGATCCAGGACGGCTCTGGCCTGTCCCAGGAAGAGATCGACCGCATGGTCAAAGACGCCGAGGCGCACGCTGAGGAGGACAAGAAGCGCCGCGAGGAGCAGGAGACCCGCAACTCCGCCGAGTCTATGGCCTACCAGACCCGCAAGTTCCTGGAGGAGAACTCCGACAAGGTGTCCGAGGAGATCAAGACCAAGGTCACCGAGGCTGCCGACGCCGTTGATGAGGCCCTGAAGGGCACCGACATCGAGGCCATCAAGGCTGCTGTTGAGAAGCTGTCCACCGAGAGCCAGGAGATGGGCAAGGCCATCTACGAGGCACAGGCTGCCGAGGCAGGTGCCGCCAACGCTGGTTCCGCAAATGCTGACTCCGACGTCGTTGACGCCGAGGTCGTGGATGAGGAAGAAGACAAGAAGTGAGCGTAAACGACAACCCGGGCGAGCAGGACTACACGAAGCCCGAGCAGGGATCCGCAGGTAACGAGGACGCCCAGGCTGCCGCTCACGCATCCGAAGCTGACCTCGATCCTTCGCTGGAAGCCGAACTCGCCGAGGCGTTGGCCGAAGTTGAGGCCGACGCCGAGGCCGGGGTCTCCCTCGAAGATCAGCTTGCCGAGCGCACGGAAGATCTGCAGCGATTGTCCGCAGAGTACGCGAACTACCGCCGCCGCACCGACCGTGAGCGCAAGGTCAGCATCGATAACGCCAAGGCGCAGGTATTGACCCAGTTGCTGCCTGTCCTTGACGATCTTGATCTCGCCGACAAGCACGGCGACCTGAGCGAAGGTCCGCTGAAGGTGTTCCGCGATAAGTTTGTGGGCATCCTCGACGGGCTGAAGGTCACCCCCTTCGGCGCCGAAGGCGATGCGTTTGACCCGGAGCGCCACGAGGCGGTGCAGGATCTGTCCAGCGGTGACGAGAAGGTCATCGGGACGGTCTTGCGCAAGGGCTACCAGCTCGACGACCGCCTGCTGCGAACCGCGATGGTGATCATCGCCGATCCTACACAGGAAGAAAACTAAGCAGTCCGAGGTCTTACCTGCCTGCGGCAGGTGGGCGTCGGAAAGCAAAAAAACAATAGGCCCGCCAACCTTGCTGGGCGCTTGATTACCAAGCAAGCGGCTGGTTGGCGGGTCTTTGCTATCGGCGTCGCCCTTCGAGAAAACATTAGCCTGATAGACTCAACTTAACCTGAAAAAGTGGGAATACCTCCACGTTGTGGGCGTTTAGCCGAATAGAACAACCCTTCGTACGTGAACCACGTTGTAGTAAGCGGAGGAAACAAAATAACCCAATATCCAACCGACAGTAAAACCCAAGGAATCTCATACATGACCATCCATCGCACAAGCCAGTGCATATTTAGTTGCCCGACCCAGAAAGGAGGCACCCGATAATGGCACCGAAAAACGAATGGGCCGACAAAGACTACTACGCTGACCTTGGCGTTTCGAAGACAGCCACGGAAGCGGAAATTAAGAAGGCCTATCGCAAGTTAGCGCGCGAAAATCACCCCGATTCCCACCCAGGCGACAAGGCCGCTGAGGAGCGTTTTAAGAAGATCGCCGAGGCCTACGACGTGGTCGGCGATGAGGCCAAGCGCAAGGAGTATGACGAGTTCCGGTCCATGATCGCCTCCGGTGGTTTCCGCGGGTTTGGACAGAATGGAGGTTCCGGCT
The DNA here is from genome assembly GCF_027886475.1 of Corynebacterium sp. SCR221107. NCBI lineage: Bacteria > Bacillati > Actinomycetota > Actinomycetes > Mycobacteriales > Corynebacteriaceae > Corynebacterium > Corynebacterium sp. SCR221107. Next base: position 2,686,687 of record NZ_CP115670.1, on the reverse strand, counting down.
TTCCGGGCGGGTTTCGTACGTCGGGCGGCGAAAGCTTCGAGTTCGACCTCGGAGACCTTTTCGGGAATCGATCTGGATCAGGTGGAGGCCACGCTCAAGAAGGTGGTTTTGGGGATATCTTCGGTGGCATTTTCAACCGCGGCGGCAATAATCGCGGCCCAAGTCGGCCGCAACGCGGGGCAGACGTCGAAACGGACATCACCCTTGAATTCCGGGAAGCGGCCAAAGGGACGACGATCCCGATCCAATTAACTGGTGATGCGCCATGTACCACCTGCCACGGATCGGGCTCGAAATCCGGCAAGTCGAGCCAGTGTAGCTACTGCAAGGGAACCGGATTTACCTCCGAAAACCGCGGCGCCTTCGCCTTTTCCGCACCGTGCACGCACTGCGGCGGAACCGGCAAACTGATCACTGATCCTTGCGATGATTGTCGTGGCACCGGCACCGTGCGCCGTTCGCGGTCGATCACCGTGCGTATCCCCGTTGGCGTGATCGACGGGCAAAAGGTGCGTCTCGCCGGCCAAGGCGAGGCTGGGCCCAATGGTGCCCCGGCTGGCGACTTGTTCGTCAACGTCCACGTCAACCCGGACCCCGTCTTCACCCGCAACGGCGATGACTTGGAAGTTACCGTCCCCGTCTCCTTCGCGGAGGCGGCCTTGGGCGACACGATCTCCGTGCCTACCCTTGATGGCCCGGTGCGGTTGAAGATTCCGGCCGGCACCCCGAACGGCCGCGTGCTTCGCGTACGCGGGCGTGGCGTGCCCAAGCGTGGTGGCAGCGCTGGTGATCTCCTCGTCAAGGTCTCGGTTGAGGTGCCGAAAAACCTTGATGCGGCCGCCACAACGGCGCTGCGCACCTATGCGCAGGCTGAAAAGGATGCCGGCTTTAACCCCCGCGCATCCTGGGCGGGAAACACTAACTAGAGCGCAACCACGAATTGACGATTGGAGGTGACAACCCCATGGCTCAGCGACACAACCGCTCGAAGGCCAGCAAAGACAACGCCTCTGCCGTTGAAGACGCCACTGAGCAAGCACTCGGTGAGGTCTTTGTGATTTCGGTGGCCGCCGAACTCGCAGGCATGCACGCCCAAACGCTTCGCCAATACGATCGCCTTGGGTTGGTCACACCCATGCGCACATCCGGCGGTGGGCGCCGCTATTCGCTTCACGACGTCGAACTGCTGCGCACGGTGCAGCGCCTCAGCCAAGAAGACGGCGTCAACTTGGCTGGGATCAAGGCCATCATCGAGCTGAAGAAGGAAAACGCACGCCTTCGAAAAAAGCTCGAGCAGGCCCACGCCGACAACGAGCAACTGCGAAATCAGAGCTCGCGCCCCCGTGGGGAGATCGTCCACGTGCCACGCTCAACGGCAGTGGTGATGTGGGAACCACGGCGCGGGCGGCGTCGATAAGCAACTAAGGCCTCAGGCGAGAAGAAAACCGAGACGGAAGTGTTATAGCTTCTGCCTCGGTTTTTGTTTTTCCCGGGCTAATTGGCGACGTGGCACGCACCGATTGCATCATGCAATGAATGGGTTGGATGTTGCTATATAAGAAACACTGTTGCAGACAGTGAAGTATAGCGACGAAGACAATCTGTCGGATTTTCGCGAGCATTCAAGACAATATAAGGCTTGTTGAACCAGATAGTGACTGGTTTTCTTTTACCTATAGGTCGACCAAAAGGCCTAGCTAAGCAGTTGTAGATGTGGCACGACACTGAAACAGCTTGCGGCAGAAAGAAACAAATCGATGCAATTCCATCTTCCGGTAATGCAACGGCCGGTCATACTGTGAGGAGTGTGAGATGACTGCGAATCTGAAGATTACGCCCGGGCTTATCAGCCCAGACCTGCGGCCGATTCCTGTGAAAGCCCGCACGTGGGGGCAGGCAACCTACTTGGCATTTTGGGTGGGAACCGCGATTAATGCGGCGACGTGGACACTTACATCGTCAATGCTGTCGATGGGAATGAACTGGGCGCAGGCTGTCATGACGATCGTGCTGGGCAATCTGGTGGTGCTGATTCCCATGCTGTTTAACAGCCATGCTGGAGCGAAGCACGGGATCTCATTTCCGGTGTTTACTCGTTCGAGCTTTGGCATTAGGGGTTCGAATATTCCGGCGCTGCTGCGCGCGCTGGTTGGCTGTGGGTGGGCTGGCATTCAGACCTGGTTTACGACACTGGCGCTCGATCTTGCCATTGGAACGCTGGTCGGAAACTGGTGGACCCAGGCGCCAACGCTATCGCTGGGATTCATCGGGGAGCAGCGCATTACCTTGTGGCTGTGTTTCCTGGCGTGCTCTGTTGCCCAGGTGTGGGTGATTGCGCGTGGGTTCAGCTCCATTAAGTTCCTTCAGCACCTGACGGCGCCTTTAATTTCCGTGGCGCTTATTATTTTGCTGGCCTACCTGCTCATTCGATCCCGCGGTGATCTAGGTCCGGTCATGAGCGAGCCTTCCGCGGTTGGTTGGGGCAAGGAATTCTGGCTGGGCGTGTTCCCGCCCGGCCTGATGGCTAATATTGCCTTCTGGGCGGCGCTGTCGCTGAACATGCCGGACTTTACTCGTTTTGCCAAGAACCAAAAGTCGCAGTTGTGGGGGCAGGCGATCGGCCTGCCGGCCTCGATGCTCGCCTTCTCATTCCTGTCGGTTCTCGTTACCTCCAGCGCCGCCGTCGTGTTTAACGTCGCCCCGGGTGGCCTCTGGAGCCCGGATGCTTTGGTGGCGACCCTTGGTAATCCGATCGTGGTTGTCATCGGTTCCTTGATTATCGTCCTCGCGAACTTCTCCACGAACGTTTCCGCCAACATGGTGGGGCCAGCGTTGGATATGGCTAACGCCGTGCCGGGGCTGATTAACTTCCGTCGTGGCGTTATCACCGTGATGATTCTGGGCAGTTGTATTCTGCCGTGGCGACTGCTGGAAAGTCCTGAGGCATACGTGTTTGTGTGGCTTGGTTTCTATGGTGGCATCACTGGCGCGATCGGTGGCATCATGGTTGCAGATTATTGGATTGTGCGCAAGACAAATATCAACGTCCCGGCGCTCTTCCAGGAGGGTTCGCAGTACTGGTATCGCAAGGGATTCAACATGAAGGCGGTCATAGCCTTTGCTGTTGGCGCCTTTTTCGCCGTGGGTGGCGCGTATTCGCCCGTGGTGGACGGAGCAAAGACGGGGCCGTTCCCCGAGCATGGCTTCGTGGCTTTATTGCAGCCGGTATATGACTACAACTGGTTAGCAAGTTTCGTCATCGGAATGATCACGTACGTGTTGCTGAACATTCCTGAGATTTCCAAGCGTAACACCTATGAGACGGTTCCGTTCCCGGAGGCCAGCCCGGTTGAATGGGGTGAGGTGGAAGAAGAGGAAAAGGAGCAGGCTCTTGTCCTTAACTAGGATGACGAAAGTTTATAGCCCGCGCCCTTGTCACGTGCCGTGCAGTTTTGTCCACGCCGAATTGCCACAAAGTGATGTGCGCAGTGGGGCGTTGTCGGATTCAAAGCCGGAAAGCGGAACCCACTAGTGGGAGGCAATAATTGAGAGACCAGCTGTTTTAGGTACCGAAATAGGTTCGAAGAGCCAGCGCAAGCCTAAAGAGCTGGTCTCCATTTGTGAGGTCGGTGTCACAGAGTCGCTCGATCGTCGCGATCCGCGAATAGAGGGCGGCGCGGGATAGGTGAAGCTGCTCTGCTGCCGCCGATCGGGAGGTGGGATTGTCGAGGAGGACTTTCACCGTTCCCACTAGGTCGGTGCCGTGTCGAGAGTCGTGAATCAGAAGCGGGGCGACAATGTTTTCCGCAAATGCTTGGGCGCGCACGTCGTGGTGAAGGCCTCCAATGACAAGCTCGATCTGTTCGCGCGCAACCCATGTCAATACGCTCCCGCCACTGGTATCGGCCAGTGGGGTCTCGCCGATCACATGCAATGCCGAGGCTGCGTCCACGGGGCCTTCTAATCCAATGGAGGCGGCCATCTCGAGATTCACGCGGTGTGCTTCGTTGCTCGTTGTACAGCAGGCGTCGGCAAGCAAATCGAATGCGGACTGGGCGAGCAAGCGTGGCTGGATCCGCGTGGAAACGTCGGACAGCACGCACAGGATACGGTCGCGATGGTGTGGATGTGGGGCAACGATGAATTCCAGGGTGGGGGACAGGCGTGCAAGGATGGCGCGCACGGCGGCCGGTTCGAAAGTGGTGCCTGGTTGAAGTGGTGTGGGTGGTTCCTGGTGCCTGCTGGAGTGAGTAAAGCGCAGCTCGGCGGCAACGAGGCTGCGGCCCCTGGTGTTAAAACCGCTGGATTCGAGGACCACGCGTTGGCCTTCGGCCGTGATGTAGCGATTGTCAAGAAGGCGCTCAAGACCGATGCGCTCGCGAAGATCCGTCCACGAATGCGGGTTGGGATTGCCCAGCCTTTCGATAGCAAGCGCCATGGCCGCATGTCGGAGCATGTGACTGTCCGTGGCGTCGATGGCAGCGTCGGTGTTGTCGGTGTTGTCGGTGTTGCCGATGCTGTCATTTCGCGCGCACAGCTTGCCCCAGTGGTGTCCTTGGGCCTGAACGTCGATGAGAATCCAGGTGGTGTCGTCGTCGGGATCGCGCACGGTGATGGGGTCCGCGATAAGGCCGATGCCCTTGGCCTCCTTGGCCCAGATCCGCGATTTTGCCTCCCAGTCGCGCAGTAGCTCCGAGGGGCGTTCGTGACCTTTGCAGTAGAGTATGACGCGGTGGTTGAGATCCTCGAGCACGACAGGTTTGCCTAGTTCCCGGGAGGCGTGGCGCACGAGCTGTTCCGGCGGGGCGCCGTTATATATTAGCCCCCAAAAGGACTCAGTGATCTTCTGTAGCGAAGTTAACTGCTTGACGTGGCGCTCCATGATGGCGTGGTGGACGGCTTCGGTAATGGCGTTGAAGCGGACTTCCTCGTACACCACGATCAGTGGCAGGTTTTTTGTGCGACACTGGCGTAGGACCTCCTCGGGAAGGATGTCAATGTGCACGCCTACCTCCACGAGCAGCGCTGCGGCACCGCCTGCATGGAGGCCGTCGATAAGCGCGCGTTGCTGTGCGGGGTCGGTGCCGAAAATACGGCCTGTGGTCATAAGCAGCTCGCCGCCGTCGACATGCGCGGCGGCACGGGCCGTGTCCATCACGTGAACCCAGCGCACAGGAGTGTCGAGGCGCTCGGCGCCGGCGAGCAGTTCGGCATGTGCCCTGACCAGCGCGGGGAGCGCTAGAATGTCGCGGAGCAGAAGCTGAGAGGTGGTCACTGCATTATCCTGCCACACATTTATCTATCCATCGATAGTTATTTTCGGCTACCTGTGCTCGTTGCCTGTGCTTTCCGACGCCTACGGCCTGCGGCCTGAAGGTTTTTTAGTGTGTGAATAAAATGATTAAGCTATCTCCCTGTGTCCGACGTAGATCCCCTGATCTTGACCTTGTATAAGTCCTTCGACCTCATTGGCGTGGTGCTCAATGGAATAATTGGCGGCACCATTGCCCGCCAGCGCAACTTTGACTTCGTGGGCTTCGTCTTTCTGGCGCTGTTTTCCGCCTTGGGTGGTGGCATGCTGCGCGACGTTCTCATGCAGAAGGGAACCGCCGCGGCGATCGCCGATCCGACCTACCTCCTGCTTGCCATCGCCGGGGCCGCCTTTGCGCTGCTGACGCACCTGAAGGGCAAGGCGTGGGAATACTTCAAGGTGCACGGGGATTCCATCATCTTGGGTGTGTGGTCAGTGACCGGGTGTGTCAAAGCATTGAACTTCGACATGCCGCTGACCTCCGCGGTGTTTATGGGGGTGATCACAGCGGTCGGTGGCGGCATGATCCGCGACGTGGTGATGGGGGAGGTTCCCGGCATCTTCGGCGGCGGGCCGCTCTATGCGGTCCCGGCCTTGGTTAGCGCTTGCTCCATGGTGGCGTTCCATGTCGGTGGGCTTGACGCGGCCGGCATGATTATCTCGCCGATTGTGGGTGCTGGCCTAGCGATCGTGAGTTACTGGCGGGGCTGGGTCCTGTTCCGAAGCTCCGAGTGGGCGCCGGTGAATATGACGGCACGGCAGTTGCGGGTATTGGTGCGCCGATCGGAATACAAGGGATGGATTCGGGGCAGGGATTCGCGGCGCGTGAAGTCGGGGGAATTCGACTGACCGGGGGTGCTAGGCGGGGTGGCTTTCAGGGGCCGCCCCGCCTGTTTTTTGCCATACCCTTCGCAGGGGGTTGGGTGGTTTTATCTGCAAAAGTGAATCTTGTGAAGATAGGTTTCAGGATTTTGTTTTATATTCAAAAGGCAAGTTTCACAATGCCCTAGCAAACGTGATGTGAAACACGTTAGGGTAGTGGCAATCACGCTGAAGGCAACCCGCCCCGTGCGCCAACCAGGGCCGGGGTATCGCCGTGCGTGAAATAGGCCAAGAATGGGTAAAACCCATGTCAACAGTGGTCTAGGCACGTGACCGCAACTGTTTTCCACATTGAAAGGGGCATAAGGGAAATGACCGTTTACGCAAATCCGGGAACTGAAGGATCGATCGTCAACTATCGCGATCGCTATGACAACTTCATCGGTGGCCAGTGGGTGCCTCCAGTGGACGGGCGGTACATGGACAACATCACGCCGGTCACCGGCGAGGTGTTCTGCCAGGTGGCACGATCCAGCGCGGCAGATGTCGAGCTCGCCCTCGACGCCGCGCACGCCGCCAAGGATTCCTGGGGGCGCACGTCGCCCGCCGAGCGCGCCACCATTCTCAACAAGATTGCCGATCGCATCGAGGAACACCTCGAGGAGATCGCCGTCGCCGAAACCTGGGAGAACGGCAAGGCCGTGCGCGAGACGCTGGCCGCCGACATCCCGCTGACCGTGGACCACTACCGCTACTTCGCGTCGGCCATCCGCACCCAGGAGTCGCGCACCTCCCAGATCGACGAAAACACCGTCGCCTACCACTTCCACGAGCCCATTGGCGTGGTCGGCCAGATCATCCCGTGGAACTTCCCGATCCTCATGAGCGCCTGGAAGCTCGCCCCTGCGCTGGCCGCAGGCAACTGCGTGGTCCTCAAGCCCGCCGAGCAGACCCCGGCCTCCATCCTCTACCTCATCGACATCATCGGCGACCTCCTGCCGCCGGGCGTGCTCAACGTGGTCAACGGCCTCGGAGAAGAGGCGGGCGCGGCCCTGTCCGGCTCCAACCGCATCGGCAAGATCGCCTTCACCGGCTCCACCGAAGTGGGCAAGATCATCAACAAGGCGGCGGCGGACAAGATCATCCCGGTCACCCTGGAGCTCGGTGGCAAGTCCCCGTCCATCTTCTTCCCCGACATCATGGAGTATGACGACGCCTTCCGCGACAAGTGCGTCGAGGGCCTGGCCATGTTCGCTCTCAACCAGGGCGAGGTCTGCACCTGCCCCTCGCGCGCGCTGGTCCACGAGTCCATCGCCGAAGAGTTCCTGGCCCTTGGCGTGGAGCGCGTCAAGAAGATCAAACTAGGCAACCCGCTCGACACCGAGACCCAGATGGGTGCGCAGGCCTCCCAGGAGCAGATGAACAAGATCTCCTCCTACCTGGAGATTGGCCCCGCCGAGGGTGCGGAGCTGCTCACCGGCGGCCACGTCAACAAGATCGAGGGCCTCGACGGCGGCTACTTCATCGAGCCCACCGTCTTCCGCGGCACCAACGACATGCGCATCTTCCGCGAGGAGATCTTCGGACCAGTCCTTTCCGTCGCTACCTTCAAGGACTTCGACGAGGCCATCCGCATCGCCAATGACACCAACTACGGTCTCGGCGCCGGCGTGTGGACCCGCCACCAAAACACCGCCTACCGCGCAGGCCGGGCCATCCAGGCCGGACGCGTGTGGGTCAATCAGTGGCACAACTACCCGGCGCACGCGGCTTTCGGTGGCTACAAGGAGTCCGGCATCGGCCGTGAGACGCATCTGATGATGCTCGATCACTACCAGCAGACCAAGAACCTGCTCGTTTCCTATGACGAGAACGCCACCGGCCTGTTCTAACCCCACCCATCCGAATATCAGAAGAAAAGGAGTACCACCATGAGCACCATCGACCTGCCGGAGCGCTTTAGCGGCGCCGTCGTCGAAGGATTTGGCCAAGAGCTTGCCATCAAGGAAGTCGACCTGCCCACCCCAGGCCCTCACCAGGCCCTGGTGAAACTCCTTGCCTCCGGCATCTGCCACACCGACCTGCATGCCGCCCAGGGTGACTGGCCGGTCAAGCCGGAACCGCCGTTCATTCCCGGCCACGAAGGCGTGGGCGAGGTTGTGTCCCTAGGGCCCGGCGAGCATGAAGTGGGCATCGGCGACCTTGTCGGAAACGTGTGGCTATGGTCAGCCTGCGGCGTGTGTGAGCACTGCCGCACCGGTTGGGAAACCCTGTGCAACCAGGCGGAATACGGTGGTTACACCGTAGACGGCTCCTTCGGGCAGTACATGCTGGTAGACACTCGCTACTGCGCGCGCATCCCCGAAGGTTCCGATCCGCTGGAGGTCGCCCCGATCCTGTGCGCCGGGGTGACGGTGTACAAGGGACTGAAGGTCACCGAGACCCGCCCGGGGCAGTTCGTGGTCATCTCCGGTGTGGGCGGTCTCGGCCACATCGCGGTTCAATACGCGGTCGCGATGGGCATGCGGGTTATCGCCGTCGACATTGCCGAGGACAAGCTCGCCCTTGCCCGCAAGCATGGCGCGGAATTCACCGTCAACGCCCGCGAGAACGACCCTGCGGAGGCGGTGACCGCCTACACGGGCGGCGGCGCCCACGGTGTGCTGGTCACCGCGGTGCATCCGCAGGCCTTTGGCCAGGCGATCGGCATGGCGCGCAAGGGCGGCACCATCGTCTTCAACGGCCTGCCACCGGGGGACTTCCCGGCGCCGATCTTCGACATCGTGTTTAAGGCGCTGACGATTCGCGGCTCGCTGGTGGGTACCCGCCAGGATCTCGAGGAGGCCCTCGACTTCTACGCCCGCGGTAAGATTCACCCAACGGTGCACGAATGCAAGCTTGACGACGTCAACAGCGTGTTCGACGATCTCGAACACGGCCGCATCGACGGCCGCATGGCGATCCGCTACTAGACCTCCCGCAGCCCGCGGGAACCAAAGCCACCTCACCGTAGACACCTTCTTAAGGCCAGGTCCCCTTTCACCCTTTTCGAGGCCGAAGGTGTCTGCGGTGGGGTCTTTTATTTCCCCATCAAGCCGATAAGCTTTCCGACGAACACCGGATCATCCACATACCCCGAGTGGTCCCCAGCCAGCCGCCAGCGCTCGAAACCCGAACCCACCGCCGCAGGGTCGATGCCATGAATGGCGGAGTGGTTCGTGCCGACGACCCCGATGGGATCCTTATCGCCCAGCGCAGCCACCAATTTCGGATCCGCAGACTTCAAAATGGGGGTGCCCGGGATGCCGGGGCTGCCCAACAATACAAGCGCATCGGCATCCAAGCCGGGGTCGCTTGCCGCATAGCCCGCCACGGTGGAGCCATAGGAATGCCCGGCCACCACCCGGTAGGCGTGAGGATTACGGGCAGCGAGGCTTGCCTGAAACTCCCGCAGCGCCGTTCCCCCGGTGCGCGCGGGCTCGGCCGCGAGCGCCACCGGAACGCTGGCGGGTGCTCGGTATCCCAACCACATGACCGTAGCGGCTCCGGTTTGCTGATGCAGGCGCTGCGCCCTGCCGACCTCACCGTCGAAAGACCCGGGCGCACTCGACCCCACCCCCGCGACCATCGTGATCACCTCCGAGGCCTCATCGACGTTGCCAAAGGCAACCACCGCGGTATCGGGCCCGACTTCAAGGAGCGTGGCCTGCGGATAGGAGCGCAGCTTCTCGCGCACGATCGGTGGGGCTACCGCGAGGTTGACTCGGTGGATCTCCTCCACGCTGGAGTCTGCGTTGTCCGCTAAGGAGAGGGCTCGGGAGCTGGCCTGCGGGGTGCAGACGTCGATGGCGAGCTCAATGGCTTCCGCGCAAGCCCGGTCGAGCGCGCGCCCCAAGACCCGAAGCTCATCGATGATTGCGTTAATAAAGGGGTTGGAGTCAACTGCTTCTTGTCCCGGCGACAACCGCGCCCCCACCGCCTGCACCCGCACAAGGTGCGTCTCCAACTCCTGCTGCGCGACAGCCGTAAGCTGCAGGATCTGCCCGATGCGATCCAGCGCGCTGGCGGGTTGGCTCAAACCGGCCAGATAGCTGCCGAAACGCCCGAAGGCCGCCTCGAAGGCAACGGAGGAAAAAGAGGAAAAGTCCTCCTCCCATTGCTGGCGTGCGCGGATTTGGGAGTCGAACAGGCTTCCCGAACCACCGAAGGCTAAGTCGGCGGCCTGCCTTAGCCCGACTGAGGACAGGGGATAAAAGCTCATGGGGCCTCACCGCCTAGGGCTTGTGCAAAGGAGCGGTCAATGGCCGCAAGCTCGGAAATAAAGGTCTGCACCGTCGTGCGGTGGTCGTCGATAAGCGAAAAAACGTCCACGGTGGCAGCCGTAATCACCTCATGCGCGCGCTGCAAAGCGACGGCCGTGGCCGAAAAACCCGCAAGCGCAATTGGCGGAACCACAGGCGGCGCGCATGGGCGAATACGCTGCGATACATCACAAAATACATTCATGCCCCAAGCAAAAAGCGAAATAAACAATTGCGCAAGCCCCCGCGGCAAAAACCGGCCGAAATCTGTGGATAACTCCTGCGCGGAAAAAGTTATCCACATATATTGGGGCGCATGCGCATCGCTCTAGGACAAATCTCAACAGGAAAAGATAAACTGGCCAATTTGGCGCTCGTTCGCGAGGCCGTTGCCGATGCCTCCCGCCAAGGCGCGGAACTCATCGTCTTTCCGGAAGCCACCATGCAAGGCTTCGGCACGGGCCGCCTTGACAACCAGGCCGAACCGCCGACCGGCGAATTCGTCGCCGCGCTGAGCACGCTTGCCGACGAGCACAGCCTCGCCATCGTCGCAGGTATCTTTTGCCCCGCCGACACCATCGACCGTGACGGCAAAACCATCAACCGCGTGAGCAACACCGCCGTCGCCTGCCTGCCCGGCGGCATGATCCACACCTACGACAAGATCCACACCTACGATGCTTTCGGCTATGCCGAATCCGACACCGTCGCCGCCGGCAAGGATCTGGTGACCTTCGACTATCTCGGCATCACCTTCGGCCTAGCCATCTGCTACGACATCCGATTCCCGCAGCTATTCCGCGCCCAGGCCAGACGCGGAGCCCAGGCCATCCTGGTGCCCACGAGCTGGGCTGACGGCCCCGGAAAGCTCGAGCAGTGGCAGTTGCTCACCCGAGCGCGGGCGTTGGATTCCACCAGCATCATCGTGGCCTGTGACCAGGCGCAGCCCGCAGAGGAACGCAGTGGCAGCGCGCCGTGTGGCATCGGGCATTCCGCGGTGATCGCCCCCGACGGAACCGTCATCGCTGAGGCCGATAGGCAGGCCCAAGTGCTTTGCGTGGATGTGGAGATCGAGGAGCAAGTGCGCAGCGTGCGGCGTGGCCTGCCCGTGCTCGACTACCCGGAAAACTATCTCTAAGCGGTGTCTAACCCGCGCGATGCTGGGATTCCGCCGGCATGGTCCACAACTCCGGCTGCTCTATGACCCGGGTTTGGATGTGCCCGCGGGGCGTGCCAGCATCGCGGAGTGCCCCCACACTCGCACTGACCACCGCACGCGGCCCCGCGATGAGGACGTCCCGATCCGCCCACGCGCCGAATCCGGCCACGACCTGGGCCACCTCACCCGTTGTGCGCAGGTGTAGCCCGCGCGGTGGCTGCGCATGCTCGGTGGGGTTCACCCACCAGGCATCCTCATCGAATCGGCTGACCGGCGAGACCGATAGCCACGGCGAAGAACCCGCGATCTGCCACAAACCCACAAGGTCATAAAGCTCGCCGGGGTAGTCGGCGGAAAGAAAAAGATGCGTGCGGTTGTGTGGGCCTTTCATGAGCCGATCGAGCAAGACCGACCGGATGGGAGCAAGCCCCGAACCGTGGGCGATCAGTAACGTCTCGCGCTTCTTATCCAGCACGAAGCCACCCTCCTCGCCGTGAGGAGGCCCGACCTGCCAAACATCGCCGACCCCAGTTGCTGCCAGCAGCGCTGCCAAGGAATCCGGTTGCGCGCCGGGGGCAAACGGATCGTGGAAGATGTGAAACTCTATCTGACCATGTTCATTCGAGGGGATCGCGGGGTAGTGGTATTCGATGGTTCCAGGCAAAATAGGCAAGCTGATACTTACGGCTTGGCCCGCCTCATATGCCACCGGGCCGTCGGCCTGCAGTCGGACCACACTCAACCGCCGAGTCCTGCGCTCGATCTGGACTACCTCCGCCCGTGCAGCCGGCTTCGGCGGGAAAACCTGTAGCCGTGAAACTACGGTGCGCGTTAACTGCGCCAAGGCGCGCTCGACCGGCAAGACGGCCTCGAACGGCTGTGCGCCCGCTGCCACCAACATGCCTCGGTGCGCGGCCTCTGACAGTGAGGCCACATCCTCAACCAGTAGCCCATGCGCGCACAAGGTTGTCGCGCGCTGCAAAAAGCGCTTTTCGACTTCCGCAGGCACGTTTCCCTCATCGTCACAACTGCGTGCCAACATACTCAACGCGTCCGCGATGGCAGGGGTGGCGCGGATACGCGTGCGCGCGCTAGCCGAAGCAGAAAAAAAGACGTTGAAGGCAACAGTGGCTAATTCCTCACGGTTGCGCGTGAGTGCGTCCGCCACCGCGCGTTGCTGCGAGGTAGTCACAAACACCATTGTGCCCCACGAGTCCCAGAAACTAAGCACCCTCCTCATCAGGCTTATCGACGCCTATTCGAACAAAACAATGAACGATCGAGAGAAAATTTACGACACCATTGACGATAGTGTCAATAGTCAATTAATTCGCACAATAGTTCTAGACATGTTTTGCATTTCCAGGTATCTTTGTGAGTTATGACACTACTTGAGAGTTACATGGCGGCTGTGGCCTCACCGGTGGCGTTGTTGGGTGAGGTTTTTCAGCAGGACAGACCCCTTGCCGAATTGGGGATGGAGGAATCGGAGGCTACGTGGCTGCATGGTCTAGCCGAAGTCTATTTCGGGAAGACGAAATTTACCCGCCGTCAAAGAAACGCCGTGACCTCCTTAAGGCGCAAGGGGCATAGCTTGTCCCATCTGCGGCTTTTGGAAGATAGGGTGCGCCAGGTCAAGGGGGCGGACTATCAATGGCAGCTGCGCCTGAGCATGCTTCAAGCCCCTCTTGGCACCATCAAACAGTTCAAGGCGCTGCTCAATAAGCGCACCAAGGAGGTCAAGGCTCAAGCGAATCCGTCGCGCCCACCGAAACCGCTGTCGGTTACCGCCCGCCCGCACGGCCCCTCCAGCATTACCTTGACCGGTGAGCCTGCACTGGTTAGGGCCATGGCTGAGGCGCTCAGGGAAGTGCCTGACCCACTTGCTGAGATCGTCAACCATGGGGTCTCTAGTCCCGCAACCTCGCCGGATGCGCCACAAGGCGAAGATGATGGCGCCGAGGTGCAGATCGCCCGGGTGGGGGCGGACGTCATTGTGCACCCTATCGTGCAGATCCCCCTCGAGGTAAGTGATCGGGTGTTGATGCGCCCTGATGGGGAGGTCATGCTGAAGCGCAGTGACGGGGTGGAGATCAGTGCCATCGATTTCATGAGATCAAAGATCTCCCCTGAGTGGGGCTTCGTACTCCTTCACCCGGTCGAAGGTCCCGTCGAACTGGGCAGGGGTTACCGCCTCGCTAGCCATAAACAGCGGATCATGCTCATGGGTGAATCGGCGACATGTCAATTCGGTGACTGCGATAAACCGGCCGAGGAGTGTCAAGTCCACCACATTCATCCCTGGAAGCACGGCGGAGTGACCGATCCCAAGAACCTTACCTTGCTGTGTGCCGCACACAACCGCATGAATAATGACGACTTCGGAAAACCCAAACCATGGGGATATGTCGAGAGGGTTCCCGGCGGATTCCGCCGCGTGTATCGTGAAACCCGCCCGCACGCTGCCTAGGGGAATTAGTGGGAGGGCTCCCACCCGAGAGCCGGTGCCACGTAGTGTGCGAAGTCCGAAAGTAGCTTGACGTTGATGTCCACGCCCGCGGTGTTCGGGATGGTAAGCAGCAAGGTGTCGGCCGCCTGGATTGCGGGGTCGGCCTTGAGTTGTTCGATCAACTTGTCGGGCTCGTCTGCGTACGTGCGCCCGAAGGTGACCTGTGTGCCCTCGCCAAGGGATCCGATCTGGTCGCGGCTTTCGCCTTGGAGGCCGAATAGGCGTCGGGAGGTGTCGTCGACGATCGGGAAAATCGAACGGGACACCGACACTCGCGGGGTCCACTCATGTCCAGCTTGGGTCCAGGCTGAGCGGTAGTCGGCGATCTGCTCGGCCTGCAGCTCGCCGAGGCTGCGCCCATCGGCTTCGCTCACGAGCGTGGAACTCATGAGGTTGACTCCGTCCTGGGCTGCCTGAACCGCTGAGGCGTTGGTGCCAGAGCCCCACCAGATGCGCTGGCGCAGCCCCTCGGAGTAGGGGAACACCGGCAATGCTGCCCCCGGGTGGTACAGGCGTGGGTATTGCTGTTCGGCAGGTGCCGCGGTGGCCACGCCGTAGCCGTCGACGGCTTCTAGGAGTCGCAGGAATTTCTCGCGTGCCATGTCGGCCCCGTTGGGTGCTTGCGCGGTGTAGCCGAAGGCCTCCCAGCCGCGTAGTGCTGGTTCGGGGGATCCCCGGGACACGCCGATGGCGAGCCTGCCGTCGGAAAGCAAATCGAGTACGCCAAGCTCCTCGGCGAGGTAAAGCGGGTTTTCGTAGCGCATGTCGATGACGCCGGTGCCCACCTCAATGTGCTGGGTGCGTGCGGCGATGGCCGCCAGCAGCGGGATGGGGGCTGAGGCCTGGGGTGCGAAGTGGTGGACGCGGAAGCTGGCGTTGTTCACGCCGATCTCGTCGGCGGCGACGGCGATCTCCACGGCCTCTTTGAGGGTTTGGCGCGCGTCGGGGCCTTGCTGGCTGCCGATGGCGTGGTGCCCGAAGGAAAGGAATCCAAATGATTTCATAGCCACCAGTATAGTTGACATGTCAAGTATAGACGGCTTCTCCCGGCACTACTGCTTGCGCCCCTCCAACTTTCGATACTCATGCTGCTCCTTCGCGGACAGTGCACAGCGACTGCGCACGAGCGCTACCAGCGGTGGAACGACAACGAAGGTGATCCAGAAGTAATAGCTAACGGTCACCATGAGGACGATCGCCACCACAAACACCACCGTGCTCACGGTCGTGGCAAGCGTTCCCACCCGGTGCGCCTTCTTCGCCTTGGCGATCAACGCCGACTGTCGGGCCAGTTCCGCAGTATCGGGAAGCGGTGGAAGATCGATGAAGAGAATGTCCAAGTCGCTGCGAAAGGTGGCCGCGCTCGCGCGGGCGCTGCGTTCGTCAAACTCCTGGATGCTTAGGTGTCCCCCCGAGACATAGCGCCCGAGCATCTCTAGCGCCTGCTCGCGGTCCTTGTTTCCAATGCGGATGCTCGAATCCTCGCTCACTGGGGGGCTCCTTGTCGTCGATGCCCCCAGTATACGTCGCCTGCCTACGCCTGCCGCTGGCCTAGAAGCCTTCGCCGAACTGGCGCAGCCCGTGGCGCTGCGGGTCCACCGGCTGTAGGCGCGCGGGCAGGGCTGCGACTACCGCGAGGTAGGAGTCGGTGATGAGATCCTTGAGTAACTCGGGCGTGATGCTGGGTCCGGAAACGATGGAGTTCCAGTGCACCTTGTTCATGTGGTAGCCGGGCGTGATCTCCGCGTAGCGCTCGCGCAGGCGCGCGCCCTCCTCGGGCAGCGCCTTGACTATCACCATTGGTACCCGTTGCGGGTTCGTTTCAGGGTGGCTGAGCAGGCAAAAGACCTTGTCCTTGACGCGGTAGACGTCCCAGCCCTCACCGAAGGGGTGGGTGAGCGTGGCCACCGGCAGCTGTGCCGCGTGTTCGCTGGCGATGGCGAAAAGATCCATTGTTGCTCCTATTTCTTGCGCAGGCTGGCCACGCCGACGCCGCCCTGCATGATCCACGGCCACGAGAGCCCGTTGCTGGAGAGGACGTCGACGCGGAGCTCGTCGGGCACGATGGTGGACTTGTTGGCGTAGCCCAACAGGTATTCGTCGAAGGCGGGCAGCTCCAAGCGTAGGTCGAGGGCGTCGCGGATCTCTTTTGCCGTGACGTCGGCCTGCCAATCCGCAAGGTAGTAGGTCTCGCCCGCGCATGATGCGGTGGGTAGGCCCGCGAGCGCCTGGGTGGCCTGCGCCTTGGTGATCCCCGCCCACCAGGTGAGGTCGGCAACACTGGCCGGTCCGTGTCCGCGCACGTAGCGGCTTCCTAGCTCCTCCAGCGTTGCTTCCTCGTGCTTGCCGACGCCTAAAGCCTCCACCGCCATAAACGTTTCCTCCTTGCCCTTCCGGGGTCCTTGGATAATAACGCCCAAGGTGCCGAGGTAGCGCAAAAGATGCGGGCCGCGGCCGGCGCCGGGGTCGACCCTGGCGGCGGAAAAGACCTGGTAGCACTGCTTGCGGGTGAGGGTTTCGGACCGGAGGGCGTCGGCAAGCGAAGAATGGGCGCGGGAAACCGCCTCGGGGCTTAGTCCGAGCGCGGGCTGGCGCTGGGCCTGCGCGTTCATGATGCGGGGGTGCAGCAGGCGCGCGAGCCAGGTGGCGTCTTCGGCGGCAAGAAAGTGCAGCGTGCCACGCTGTGGCCAGGAACGAACGATCTCTAGGCGGTCGACGGCGGCGAGCACCTCCTCGTCGCTGGACCCCGAACGCAGCGCTAGCGCGCGGATGCCGCCGGCATAGTTTTGGCCTTGCACGGCAAGCAGCCCGGCGGCGGCTGCGGCGGGGGTGTCGAATGCGGGGCGGGCCTGGCTGCGGGCGAGTCCCTGGCTGATGAGCCTGCGTGCGAGCAGCTCGGGGGTGCTAAGTTCCACGTCTTTCAGTGTAGTGTCAACAAACTTGAGCCAATAGCACTCAAGAAATTTGAAGTTGAGTGGAACAAACTCAACTTCAAGTGCGTTAAGGGGAATAGAAGTTCAAAAAACACCCGATAAAGAGCACAAAGGAACAAGGAGGAAGCTTTGAGCGCTTTCAACCCAACCACCAAGACCCAGGAGGCCCTGCAGGTTGCGCTGCAGCAAGCCTCCGCCAACGGCAACCCGGACATCCGCCCCGAGCACCTGCTCGCCGCGATCCTGGGGCAGGAGGACGGCATCGCCGTCCCAGTCCTGCGTGCCACTGGCGTTGACCCGGAGGTCATCCGCAAGGAGGCAGAGGCGCTGGTTGCCAAGCTGCCGAAGGCGGAGGGCGCCGGCATGGCCAACCCAAACTTTAACCGTGACGCCCTCAACGCGCTGACTGCCGCCCAGGAGCTGGCGGGCGAGCTCGGCGATGAATATGTCTCCACCGAGGTTTTGCTTGCCGCGATTGCCCGCGGCAAGACCGAGGCTGCCGAGCTGTTGAACAAGCGCGGCGCTAGCTATGACGTGATCAAGGGCGTCTTCCCGTCGGTGCGCGGGAATAAGAAGGTCACCAATCAGGACCCGGAGGGCCAGTTCCAGGCGCTGGAGAAGTACTCTACTGACTTAACCGCCCGCGCCCGTGAGGGCAAGATTGACCCGGTTATCGGCCGCGATTCGGAGATTCGCCGCGTGGTGCAGGTGCTGTCGCGCCGCACGAAGAATAACCCGGTGCTCATCGGCGAGCCCGGCGTGGGTAAGACCGCCATCGTGGAGGGCTTGGCCCGCCGCATCGTCGCCGGTGACGTGCCGGAGTCGCTGAAAGGCAAGACCCTTATTAGCCTGGATTTGGGCTCGATGGTCGCCGGTGCGAAGTACCGCGGCGAGTTCGAGGAGCGCCTGAAGGCGGTACTCGATGAGATCAAGTCCTCCGAGGGCGAGATCATTACCTTCATCGACGAGCTGCACACCATCGTCGGCGCCGGTGCCACCGGCGAGTCCGCGATGGACGCTGGCAACATGATCAAGCCGATGCTTGCCCGCGGCGAGCTGCGTTTGGTCGGTGCCACCACCTTGGACGAGTACCGCAAGTACATCGAAAAGGACGCGGCTCTGGAGCGCCGTTTCCAGCAGGTCTTCGTCGGCGAGCCCTCGGTGGAGGATGCGATCGGCATCCTGCGTGGTTTGAAGGAGCGCTACGAGGTCCACCACGGCGTGCGCATCCAGGACTCCGCGCTGGTGGCTGCGGCGACCTTGTCGGATCGCTACATCACCTCCCGCTTCCTGCCGGACAAGGCGATCGACTTGGTTGACGAGGCGGCATCGCGCCTGCGCATGGAGATCGACTCCTCCCCGCAGGAGATTGACGAGCTCACCCGCATCGTGCGCCGCCTGGAGATCGAGGAGATGGCCCTTGCCAAGGAGACGGATGAGGCCTCGAAGGAACGGCTGGTCAAGCTGCGCCAGGAGCTTGCCGACGAGCGCGAGAAGCTCGGCGAGCTCACCGCCCGTTGGAACAACGAGAAGGCCGCGATCAACAAGGTCAGCGAGCTGAAGGAGAAGATCGAGGGGCTGCGCCGTGAGGCGGAGATCGCCGAGCGCGACGGCAACCTGGGGCGGGTCTCCGAGATCCAGTACGGCATCATCCCCGGCCTGGAGAAGGAGTTGGCGGAGGCCGAGAACTCCGGCGTGGCAAGCACCCTGCTCACCGAGGAGGTCACCCCGGATACCATCGCTGAGGTGGTCTCCGCGTGGACCGGCATCCCGGCGGGCAAGATGCTCCAGGGTGAGACCGAGAAGCTGCTGAACATGGAGGCCGAGCTGGGCAAGCGTGTGGTCGGCCAGATGCAGGCGGTGGAGGCCGTCTCCGATGCGGTGCGCCGGGCGCGCGCCGGTGTGGCTGACCCGAATCGTCCGACGGGTTCCTTCCTCTTCCTCGGCCCCACGGGCGTGGGCAAGACGGAGCTGGCCAAGGCGCTGGCGGAGTTCATGTTCGACGATGAGCGCGCGATGGTGCGCATCGATATGTCCGAGTACGGCGAGAAGCACTCCGTCGCCCGCCTGGTCGGTGCCCCTCCGGGATATGTCGGCTACGACCAGGGCGGTCAGCTCACCGAGGCTGTGCGCCGCCGCCCGTACACCGTCGTGCTTTTCGACGAGGTGGAAAAGGCTCACCCGGATGTCTTCGACATCCTGCTGCAGGTGCTCGACGAGGGCAGGCTTACCGACGGCCAAGGCCGCACGGTCGACTTCCGCAACACGGTGCTCATCCTCACCTCTAACTTAGGCGCCGGCGGCACCCGCGAGCAGATGATGGACGCCGTCAAGCACGCCTTCAAGCCGGAGTTCGTTAACCGCCTCGATGACGTCGTCATCTTCGATCCGCTCAGCGAGGAGCAGCTGACGCACATCGTCGATATCCAGATCGGCCAGCTGGCCGAGCGCCTGGCCGGGCGTCGACTGAGCCTGAAGGTCTCCGACGCAGCCAAGCTGTGGCTGGCCGAGCGCGGCTACGAGCCCGCCTATGGTGCTCGCCCGCTGCGCCGCCTGATTCAGCAGGCGATCGGCGACCAGCTTGCCAAGAAGCTGCTGGCCGGTGAGATCCGCGACGGCGATACCGTCCACGTGGACGTCGCCGACGGTGGTCGCACCCTCGATATCGAGCGCGCCTAACTTCTAGGGCAACGCACGGAACCACCCCTAACAAGGGGACGGTCCCGTGCGTTGTTTCTCTAGGATGGGCGCATGTCGGAGATCGAGCGTTACCGTGCCCACAACGAACTGTCCCCGGGCCGTGCCCTGGGAATCGTGGTACCGCTGGCGGTGGCGGGCGTTGCGGCAAACTACGCGTTGCCGACTCTGGTCGCTGCGGCGTTGGTGATAGAGATCGTGGCGCTGGTTGCCTTCGTGGTAGCTGGGGTTCCGGCGCTCGTTGCGGCCACCCGGGATGACTATCGTGATACGGACCTCTCGCCCGCGCAGAAGCTGTCCATGTACGCTGGCCCCTTTATCCCTGTTGCCACTGCCCCTTTGTCGGCGCTGCTGCCGGATGCTGCCGGCCATGCAGGTCTTATAGCGCAGGCAACGTGGTGGGCTTTAGGTCTGGCGTGGCTGTTGTGGACGCTGCCGAAGCGATCGTTTCGGATCGGCCGGCGCAGGATCGCTGAGGTCCTTTCCCGCGAGCCCGCCGAGGTCAGTGACCGGCACAAGGCGGCCGTGCGCGCGCACGGCGCCATTATGGGGGCGTTGGTTGCGGTCGGCGCCGTGGATGGGGCGGTGGTGACGGGCAAGCAACTGGCCAAGGTGATGGGGGTAACCGTCGACAAGCTGAAGGAGCCCTTGTTGGAGCTTGACCGATGGGGTGTGGTCAAGGTGAATCGGATTGGGCTGTATCGGGAATCACCTTCATGGCGGATAACCGTAACTGAAGTGGGGGTTTGGGCGCTGCGGCGGTAGGCGTCGGTAAGCGAGGTTTGACAGGGGTTCAACAAGGCGATTGAATAACTATCAATAGATAGGTAGCTAAATGCGTTTTTGACAAGCTTCGCAATTCGCTGCAAAGCGTGACGCAAGACCACTAAGGTAGTGACTTATGACACAGAATGCATCGGCAACCACCGCTATGGTCTCTGTATCCGGAGTCAACAAGTACTTCGACAGCTTCCATGCCTTGCACGACATCAACCTCGAAGTCCTGCGCGGGCAAGTTGTCGTGGTGCTCGGGCCGTCGGGTTCTGGTAAATCCACGCTGTGCCGCACGCTCAACCGCCTCGAGACGATCGACTCCGGCACGATCGCCATCGACGGACAGCCCCTGCCGGAAGAAGGTAAGGCACTAGCCAAGCTACGTTCCGACGTGGGCATGGTCTTCCAGTCCTTCAACCTTTTTCCGCACATGACCATTCGCGACAACCTCACGCTCGGACCCAGGCTCGTGCGCAAGATGAAAAAGGCGGAAGCGGACAAGCTGGCCATGGGGCTGCTGGAGCGCGTGGGTATTGCCAACCAGGCCGACAAGTACCCGGCGCAGCTGTCCGGCGGTCAGCAACAGCGCGTAGCCATCGCGCGTGCGCTGGCCATGCGACCCAAGCTCATGCTTTTCGACGAACCTACCTCGGCGCTCGACCCAGAAATGGTCAACGAGGTGCTCGACGTCATGGCTGGGCTCGCGCGCGATGGCATGACCATGATTTGCGTGACGCACGAGATGGGGTTCGCCCGCAAGGTCGCCGACCGCATCCTGTTCATGGACGAAGGGCAAATCCTCGAAGATACCGACCCGGATAGCTTCTTCACCAACCCGCACACCGACCGCGCCAAGGACTTCCTTGGCAAGATCCTCGCACACTAACCGCAACCACGAGCACCACCCGACACACAAGGAGAATCTCATGTCCCGTACCATCCTTCGCTCCCTCGGCGCTACCGTTGCCGCCCTGGCCTGCACCGCACTCGTCGCCTGCGGTGGCGGTTCCTCCGACTCCGCCTCCGGCGACTCCTCCTCGACCGGCAACCTGCTGGCAGACATCGAGGCCGGCTCGGTCACCCTGGGCACCAAGTTCGATCAGCCCGGCCTGGGGCTGAAGAACTCTGACGGCACCATGAGCGGCCTCGACGTCGACGTTGCCACCTACGTGGTCAACTCCATCGCCAAGGCCAACGGCTGGTCCGAACCGGAAATCACCTGGCGCGAGACCCCCTCCGCCCAGCGCGAGACCGTCATCGGCAACGGCGAGGTGGACATGATCGCCGCCACCTACTCGATCAACGCCGCCCGCGCGGAGAAGGTCAACTTCGGTGGCCCCTACCTGATCACCCACCAGGCGCTACTTGTCAAGGCTGACAACACCGACATCACCAAGCTCGAAGACCTCGACGGCAAGATCCTGTGCTCCGTCTCCGGATCTACCCCAGCCCAGAAGGTCAAGGACGCGCTGCCAGGCGTGCAGCTGCAGGAGTTCGACACCTACTCCTCCTGTGTCGAAGCACTCGACCAGGGCACCATCGACGCCATGACCACCGACGCCACCATCCTCAACGGCTACGCCGCACAGAACTCCGGCTCCTTCAAGCTGGTGGAGATGACCAAGGACGGCAAGCCGTTCACCGACGAGTACTACGGCATCGGCCTGGCCAAGGACGACACCGAGGGCACCGACGCCATCAACACCGCCCTGAAGGAAATGCAGGACTCCGGCGAGTTCGAAAAGGCCGTGGAGGAGAACCTGGGCTCCATGGACGGCATCGACCTGGGCACCCCCGGTGACCTGTCCTTCATCAAGTAGCCAGGCAGGCGACGAAAGCCGCACCACCTGCACCCTCTAGCCACGAACAAGGAGTCACACCATGGACGCCATGTGGGCACAACTAGGCCCGGCGATTCTCCCGGCCTTTTGGATGACAATAAAGCTCACCGTGCTCTCGGCGATCTTCTCCATGATCCTCGGCACCCTCTTGACCGCGATGCGCGTCTCGCCGGTGCGGATCCTGCGCTCGATCGCCACCTTCTACACCAATACGGTGCGCAACACCCCGCTGACGCTCGTGGTGCTGTTTTGCTCCTTCGGCTTGTACCAAACCCTCGGCCTGCAGCTGGCCAGCCGCGAGTCATCCACCTTCTTGGTGGACAACAACTTCCGGCTGGCGGTGCTCGGCTTTACGCTCTACACCTCAGCGTTCGTGGCCGAGTCCCTGCGATCGGGCATCAATACCGTCAGCTTCGGCCAGGCGGAGGCGGCCCGCTCCCTAGGGCTGAGTTTCGGGCAGATCTTTAGCAAAATTGTGTTTCCACAGGCCATCCGCGCGGCGATCGTGCCCCTAGGCAATACGCTCATCGCGCTGACCAAAAACACCACGGTCGCATCGGTCATCGGCGTGGCGGAGGCCTCCCTGCTGATGAAAGAGGTCATTGAAAACCACGCGGACCAGCTGTGGGCGATCTTCGGCGCGTTCGCCATCGGGTTTGTGATCCTCACCCTCCCGATGGGACTGTTCTTGGGATACCTGTCTAAGCGATTGGCGGTGAAGAACTAATGAGTACTCGTGCAACGGTGCTTTACGACGCACCCGGGCCCGTAGGTATCCGGCGTAACCGCATATATACGGCCGTAACCGTCGTCGTTTCTTTGGCGTTGATCGCCTGGGTGGTGTCCACCCTTCAGGACAAGGGCCAGCTCGCGGCAGAAAAGTGGCGCCCTTTCATCGAACCCAACACCTGGAACACCTACCTTTTGCCAGGCCTGTGGGGCACCCTGCAGTCCGCGGCGGCCTCCTTGGTGCTGGCGTTGGTTGTGGGCGTCACGCTAGGCCTAGGGCGACTGTCGCGCAACAAGCTGGTCAGCGTCGTCTGCGGCGTGATCGTCGAATTCTTCCGCGCGATCCCCGTCCTGCTGCTGATCATCTTCGCCTACCAGGTCTTTGCGGTCTACGGCGTGTTCAAACCGAAATACCTCGCCTTCGCCGCGGTGGTGTTCGCGCTGACCTTATATAACGGCTCTGTCATCGCCGAAATCCTGCGAGCGGGCATCTTGTCCTTGCCCAAAGGGCAGACTGAGGCAGCCTACGCCCTCGGGCTCAGCCACCGGCAAACCATGATCAAGATCTTGCTACCCCAGGCGGTGGCAAGCATGCTCCCGGCTTTGATTGCACAGATGGTCATCGCCCTCAAGGACTCCGCACTGGGCTACCAGATCGGCTTCGTGGAGATCGTGCGCCAGGGCATCCAGTCCTCGGCCGCCAACCGCAACTACCTGGCCTCGCTCATCGTCGTGGCGGTCATTATGATCCTCATCAACTACTCGCTGACCTTGCTTGCCGAGCGCATCGACCGCCAGCTGCGCGCCGGGCGCGCGCGACGCAACATCGTGGCCAAGGTGCCGCAACAATCCAACCAAGGCCTCGACACCAAGGACAACGTCAACGTGGACTGGCACGATCCCGGCCACGTGGAGATCAAAAACCCCGGCCAATAGCAGCAGCTGACCCATAGCGCAAGGCCTGCGCTTCAAAGACCCCGAAATCTGTGGACAACTTTCGCTAGGAGCACAGTTATCCACAGATTTCGGGCCTTATTTTAGCCGGGGGTGGCGCACGGCGCAGACTGCTTTTAGCTTGTGAGGCATGAAGCAAAAAGTCATGGATTTCGGTGCGATCCTCACCGATCCGCTGGCCCTATTGGAGGGCATCCACAACGAGGCTTACGAGCGGCTGCTGTCCTACGGCTTCCCGCCCGAGCTGGCGCAGCAGTTGGGCGGCTGGGCCCGGATCTATTTTGGAAAGACCGCCTTCCAACGCAAGCGCAGGAAGGTCATTGCGGCCATCAACGAGCAGGGGCTGAGCCTCAACCGGCTGTGGATGATGGAGGAAAAGGTCGCCGAGCTTACATCGGTGCGCGATCAGTGGCAGGCGCGGCTGGAGATTCTCGGCGTGGAGGAGCCGGCCAAGCGCACCCGCCACAGCTTTCGGACCTTTACCCGCCTCGTGCGCGCCATCATCAAAAACCTCAAGCCGGCTCGCAGCGGCCCGGCTACGCGCATGTCAGTCATTCACCGCGGCGAGGGGCAGAATTGGTCGCTGATCCTGCATGGGGAGGCAGCCAACATCGACGCGCTGGCCACCCTCATTGGCAAGAAGACCCCCGATCCCTCCAGTCGCGCCCTCGAGTTACTCTCCGAAGGCGGGGAGAGGATTACCCGGGTGCTCAGGCCCATCGTGGTCATCCCGCTCGACGAGGCGACGAAGGTGCTCGACGCCACCGGCGACGAGACCGTCTTCCAGTGCACCGACGGCATCACGCGCACTTCCACGCAGCTAGCCGCCGAAACGCTGGACCCCGAGTGGGGCTTCGCGCTCATCCATCCGGTCAAAGGCCCGGTCGACCTCCTACGGTCGAGCCGCTTCGCCAATGACAAGCAGCGGACCCTGGCGATGGTGGAAAACCCGGTTTGCCCCTGGGACGGGTGCCGGATCCCCGCCCAGGACTGCGAGTTCCACCACATGAGGTCCTGGGCGCAGGGTGGGGAGACGAACTCGGAAAACCTCACCACCTGCTGCGCCTTCCACAACGGGCGCAACGACGATGACCCCGCCGCCCGGCCTGTCAACGGCCACCTCGAGCGCGGTGCGGCGGGCGTAAGGCGGGTGTTCGGCACGAGGGGCTAACGCCGACGAAAAAGGAACCGACCTCACAGGTCGGTCCCTTTGGCATGCCCAAATTTAGCCCTCGGCGATGAAGGCCTCCAGCTGGGCGCGAGCTTCCTCGTCGCCGAGCTGGATGGGCGGGGACTTCATCAGGTAGGAGGCCGCCGGGTTGACGGGGCCGGCCAGGCCGCGGTCGAGCGCGATCTTGGCCGCGCGGACGGCGTCGATAATGATGCCCGCGGAGTTGGGGCTATCCCAGACTTCGAGCTTGTACTCGAGATTGAGCGGGACGTCGCCGAAGGCCTTGCCCTCCAGGCGCACGTAGGCCCACTTGCGGTCGTCGAGCCACTCGACGTAGTCGGAGGGGCCGATGTGGACGTTGCGGTCGTGGACCTTGCCGGCCAGCGGGCCTTCCTTGAGGTTGGAGGTCACGGCCTGCGTCTTGGAGATCTTCTTGGATTCCAGGCGGTCGCGGTCGAGCATGTTCTTGAAGTCCATGTTGCCGCCGACGTTGAGCTGCATGGTGCGCTCCAGGCGCACGCCGCGGTCCTCGAAGAGCTTGGCCAGTACGCGGTGGGTGATGGTGGCGCCGACCTGGCTCTTAATGTCGTCGCCGATGATCGGCAGGCCAGCGTCGATGAACTTCTGTGCCCACTCGGGGTCGGAAGCGATAAACACCGGCAGGGCGTTGACGAAGGCGCAGCCGGCGTTGATGGCTGCCTGGGCGTAGAACTTGTCGGCTTCCTCGGAGCCGACGGGCAGGTAGGAGACCACCACGTCCACCTGGGCATCGCGCAGCGCCTGGGCCACGTCGACTGGCTGCGCGTCGGATTCTTCGATGGTGGCCAGGTAGTGGGTGCCCAGGCCGTCGAGGGTGGGGCCGCGCTGGACGGTCACGCCCAGTGGCGGGACCTCGCAGATCTGGATGGTGCAGTTCATGGACGCGCGGGTGGCGTCGGAAAGATCTTTGCCTACCTTGTCGGCGTCGACGTCGAAGGCGGCGACGAATTCCACGTCGCTGACGTGGTAGTCACCGAATTTGACGTGCATGAGGCCTGGGACTTTCTCAGTCTCAGGGGTGTTGCGGTAGTATTCAACGCCCTGAATGAGCGAGGTGGCACAGTTGCCCACGCCGACGATGGCGACGCGAACCTTCTTGGCTCCCATGTGTTTTGCTCCTTGCAATAAGGCAATAGTTTTTGGCCTCGAGGGCCACTGTTGGCCAAGGGTAGGACAGTTAAGCTTGCCTGCTAAAACACCCGCGCGAGCTTCAATCGATTCAGATGGTGGGCTGACACGTTTTCGGAATCGAAATGTCCTCGCTGTTTATCAAATAGTGTGACCTTGGACACATTGGCTCTGAATGGTTAAGCATGGATCGATGCAAGTGTTGCTTAGCCGTCGCGGAGAACGTGCACACCGTGAGCTGAGACTGCAAAAATAAAAGGCCAGTTCGATTGAACTGGCCTACCGCGCGGGACGGATTAGTGTTTGAAAGCCTCTAAGTTCACCTGCGGCGTCGGCTGCAGCGAATTGGTGGCGGGGTTGGACACGGTGGGGTTGTGCAGGTCCACGTCGGAGTCCTCGTCGGTGGCAACGTAGGGGATCGTGCCGTCGAGGACGTCCTTGACGCGCGACATGTCGATGGTCTTGGTCCACGATCCAACGAGGATGGTGGCCACGGCGTTGCCCGCGAAGTTGGTCAGCGCGCGGGCCTCGGACATGAAGCGGTCGATGCCCACGATGACGCCGACGCCGTCGAGAAGCTCGGGGCGGTGCGCCTGGAGGCCGGCGGCCAGCGTCGCGATGCCTGCGCCGGAGACGCCGGCGGCACCCTTGGAGGCGATGATCATAAACAGCAGCAGGCCGACCTGCTCGCCAAGCGAGAGCGGCATGTGCATGGCGTCGGAGATGAAGATGGCCGACATGGTCAGGTAGATGGCGGTGCCGTCGAGGTTGAAGGAGTAGCCGGTGGGGACCACGATGCCGACAGTGGGGCGCTCGACGCCTAAGTGCTCCATCTTGCGCATGAGGTTCGGCAGCGCCGATTCGGAGGAGGAGGTGGCCACGATGAGCAGGAATTCGCGCCCGAGGTACTTGGTGAGCTTGAAGATGTTGACGCCGGTAAACACCTTCAAGATGGCGCCGAGGATGCCGAAGATGAAGATGATGCAGGTGATATAGAAGGCGAGCATGAGCACGCCGAGTTGGATCACGGCGTCGATGCCGGTTGCGCCGACCACGCCGGCGATCGCGCCGAAGGCGCCGATGGGGGCGATCCACAAGATCATGTTCAGGATTTTGAACATGAGTTTTTGCAGGTAGCCGACGGCGACGAGAATGGGCTCACCGCTCTTGCCCATCGATTGGACGGCAAAGCCTGCAAGTAGCGCGATGAAAAGCGTCTGGAGTACTGAGCCGGAGGTGAAGGCGGAGAAGACGGTGTCCGGGATGATGGATTGAATAAAGGCCGCGGTGCCGCCGCCGTGCTCGGCCTGGGAGGCGAACTGGGCGCCGGCGTCCTTGGTGGCTTCGATGTTGAGCCCGGAGCCTGGCTTGATGAGGTTGCCGACCACGAGGCCGATGGCCAGGGCGAGGGTGGACATGGTGATGAAGTAGGCCAGCGCCAGGCCGCCTGCCTTGCCGACGGAGGCCGCGGCGCGCACGGAGCCAATGCCGAGCACGATCGTGCAGAAGATGATCGGGGAGATCATCATCTTGACCAGGCTGACGAACATGGTGCCGAGGATCTTGAATTCGCTGGCGGCCTCGGGTGCGATGAGGCCGAAGAGGATGCCCGCGATAACGGCGATGATCACGCCGATGTAGAGCCAGTGCGTGCGGTCTTTGCGTGGCTTTTTCGGTTCCGGGACCTGCGGTGAGGCGCTGAGCATGTCCGCGGTGTGTGGCTGGTGGGCCATCGTGCGTCCTTATTTGTAGGTTGTCATGGTTTTTGCTTTCCGACGCCTACGGTCGGGGGCTGCCGTCGGCCGTGTCATACGGCACCGAAAATGAGGCGTAGGCAATACGAAGCCAAAGGGTAATGGGTGGAGGGTGTAGGTGGAAAATCCTTGTGGTCCCACCGAAACTGAGATTTTTGCCACGGATGTGGTTAATCACCCGCTAAATCGTAAAAGACCTCGTTAATGAATGCAGCAGATATGAAGCTTAAACGATAATGGCACCCCTGAAAGAGGGGGTAACAGTCCCGTCGTGCGCATATGTTGGGGGTGGAAACTTCGTATTGGGTGCCGAAAGTGGCCTAGATGGGGTTGGTCGGGTCGCATTGTGGGCAGTCCACGGCCTCACGTATGACCTCAACCACGATGGAGAGTGCAAGGGCCAAGGCATGGAAGTGTCTTGGCGGGCGAAAAACAATGCAAACCCTTAGACTGGGCTGCATGAACATCACTATCACTGCAGATGAGTTGGCCCAGCGGATCAACTCCGGCCACAAGCAGACCATCCTTGCTTGCTTGTGGTACCAAGATGGCAACGACGGCTACTACCAGTACAACTCCGAACACATCTCCACCTCGCTGTTTTGTGATACCGCGCTCGCGCTGGCGGGCGTGCCCTCCTCGTCCTCTGGCCGCAACCCCTTGCCCACCCGCGACAACCTCAGCCGCTGGTTTAAGAAGTGGGGCTTGGAGAGCGGGCGTCAGGTGGTGGTCTATGACAACTACCGCGGTCTGTACGCGGCGCGAGCCTGGTGGATCCTTCGCTGGGCCGGCATCGAGGACGTGGTGATCTTGGACGGCGGCCAAGCACACTGGGAGGCCTCCGGCTATGAAACGCTGGGCGGGCCCGGCAACTTCGCCTCGATGGGGGATCTGGCACCCCAGCTGGGATCCCTGCCCACCGCCACCATCGATGAGGTCAAGGCGCACACCGGCCTGCTCATCGACGCCCGCGAGGCCAGCCGCTTCGCCGGCCGCAAGGAATACCTGGATCTAAAGGCCGGCCACATCCCGGGTGCTATCAACATCCCCACCCGCGCGGTGCTGACCCCGGACTACCGCTTCCGCCCGGCAGCAGAGCTCAAGGAACTCTTCGCCTCGAAGGGAGTAACCCCGGAGGTAGTGGCAGACACCATCATCTATTCCGGTTCTGGCAACCATTCTGCGCAGGTCATCGCCGCAATGAATATCGCAGGGCTAGGTACTCCGCGCCACTATATCGGCGGATGGTCCCAGTGGTGCGCCAATCCTGCCAACCCTGTGGAACGCGGGGAGTAGTAGCACCGACTACTCTAATTGGCATGCTGTTTTTCTTGGCCGCCCTCATCGGCGCCGCGGGCGTTGCCCTGTGGTTCCTCGATTCCTCGCAACGCCGTCGCGCCACCGACACGGAGCTTGAGCCTGCGCAGGCGCAGGCTCCGGTGGGTCAGGTGCAAAAGGCTCAAGAATCCACAGAAACCGCAGGTGCTCCAGAATCCGCGGCAGAGGTCGAGCCTGCCGAGCCATACAGTGATGACGAGCCCGAAGCCGAGGTGGTTGGCTCGACGGACCAAGGCTTCGACCTCCCGCCGGGGCTCGATGAGAACTATGAGAGCCGCGTTTTCGATGTGGCCAGCGGCCACTGGGCGTCGTTAAGCAACGGCGGGGACGAGGTGATCCTGCCGGAAGAAAAGCCCGTGACCCCGGAGGCGGTCGAGCTCGTCGAGCTGCCCGAGGTGCAGGCCGAGGATCGCGCCGAGCAGGAAGACGAGCCGGAGGGCGCCGAGGAGTTCTACGAGGGTGAGGATCTGACCCCGCCGAGGCCGGAGCCGGGCACCGTCTTCTTCGAGGTCGAAGAGGCAGAACCTACCCAGGCCAAGTCGCCGTTGTCCGTGCTGCCGGGGGCGACCCGTCGCGAGAAACGCTCCTGGGCGCACGAACGCGGGTTCGACTATCAGCGCACCGACAACTTCCTCACCGACGAATGGTCGCGCGGGGCCGCCTCGACGGGCGCGGCCGCGAGGGATGTTGTCAGTGGCATCGTCAACGGCCATGAGATGCACCTGGCCGAGTTGGGTGGGATCACCGTCATGGCTCTGCGTCGCCCGCAGGCCTCCGACGTGGTGCTCGACGCGCGCCGGGCGCGGCTGGAGGAGTCCGCGGAGTCCGATGATCTGATTCCCGTCACCTCCGTCGCCGACTTCCAGATCCTGAGTAATGATCAGGGCGCCGCAGAACGCATGATGGATGAGCGCTTCCGTCAGGCGTTGGAGAATATGCCCGACACCGTGACCGCGGTGTGGATGGAGTCGGACTGGGTGCTGGCCCAGACGGCGAAGGGATCCACCCACCAGGATTGGGATCACATGACCGGCCTGTTGGCCGTCATCGCCATCGCGGCACGGGTGTTGCCGCCGCGGATGGGGGCCACGCAGGCTGTGGACTTTAGCGATTGCGATCCCTCCCGCCCCATGCCGGTGCCGCCGTCCTACTTCGAGGACGAGGCGGACGAGGACCTGCCGGACATGCCCCAGATCGCCCGCCAGGAGGAGCCCATCCCGCTGCCGACGCGCGCCCAGGGGGAAAGCCACGGGGTCGTGGAGCCGCGCTCCATCGGCGCGCAGCCCGTGGAGGCCATCGCCGGCGGGGAACAGCCGGCGTCCACGAGCTTCCAGGGAACCAGGATCGTGCGCGACCTCGATGGCCGCTCCTCTATTTTCGACGATGGCCCGGCTGATCCGGCCGAGTAGACTTAATGTGCACATCACCAGCTATAAGGGAAGGAAGCCACAGCGTGGGCGTTTCGATTGATCAGGCTAAAAAGGCAGAGCTTGCGGAGCTCGTCAAGGAACTGGCCGTGGTACACGGCAAGGTGACCTTGTCTTCGGGGAAGGAGGCCGACTACTACGTCGACCTACGCCGCGCCACCTTGCATCACCGGGCCTCCCGCCTCATTGGCCAGCTTCTGCGCGAGCTGACCGCGGATCTTGATTTTGTTGCCGTCGGTGGCCTTACCCTAGGCGCCGATCCGGTTGCCACCGCCGTCATGCATGCCGACGGTCGCGCCATCGACGCCTTCGTCGTGCGCAAGGAGGCCAAGAAGCACGGTATGCAGCGCCGCATCGAGGGGCCGGATATCGTGGGCAAGAAGGTTCTCGTCGTTGAGGACACCACCACTACCGGAAACTCCCCGCTGACCGCCGTGGCCGCACTTCGCGAGGCGGGCGCGCAGGTGGTGGCCGTGGCCACCGTCGTCGACCGCGCCACCGGCGCCGAGAAGGTCATCGCCGACGCCGGATTGGAGTACCGCTTCCTGCTGGGTCTTGAGGATCTGGGCCTTGCCTGATCAGGTGCCGGACGACGATGCTGCCTGCGCCCCCGGCCCCACGGAGTGGGGTGAGGGGCGCCACGGCGTAGGCCCCTGGGAGGTTGAGCATCCGGGCGCGCCCCTGCCTGTCGACGAGCGTTTTGATCCGGTGCTGCTTGCGGAAGGCGATCGCCGAAACGTGGTCGATGCCTACCGCTACTGGCGTCGGGAAGCCATCATCGCCGACATCGATACCCGCCGGCACGAGCTGCACATCGCCATCGAGAACTTCGAAAACGATGCCAACATCGGCACCGTCGTGCGCACGGCCAACGCCTTTGCGGTGGACACCGTACACATCGTGGGTAGGCGGCGCTGGAACCGCAGGGGAGCGATGGTCACCGATCGCTACCAGCACCTTGTGCATCACCCGGATACCGCTGCCCTGGTGGAGTGGGCGCGCGCCCAGGAACTGACGATCGTTGCGATCGATAACACCCCAGGCTGCGTGCCGCTGGAGACCGCGACGCTGCCGAAGCGCTGCCTGTTGCTGTTTGGTCAAGAAGGCCCGGGCATTACCGACGACGCCCAGGCCAGCGCGGTGATGACCTGTTCCATTGCCCAGTTCGGCTCGACTCGCTCCATCAACGCCGGCGTGGCCGCGGGCATCGCCATGCACGCCTGGATCCGGCAACACGCCGACCTGAATAAGGCCTGGTAGGTTCGGGCGCGGTGCACGGTGGCACCTGTGAACGTCGGCAAGCACACGGTGCGAGCGGCACGGGACTGCCCTGTGTAACGGACAGCCTGCTTTTCTTTATAGTATTTTTATAAAACGCTGGCGGCGCATGCCGCTTCGCACCTTTTTAGAACTTATCTTTGGGCTTGGTGACCTAGTGAACGAAATGTGGCTCCATCGCGCCGATCTTGCCGAGGCAGCGATCAACGAGCGACATGCCTCCCACCTGTGGGGCCTTCCAAGGACAAATCTCGCGGTGGTGGCATGGCCGCCGCATTCCAAGGAAAAGCTGTTTTACCGCTGGCACTATTGGTGGCAGGCCCACTACCTCGATTGCCTTGTTGATGCCACCGTGCGCCGTCCCACCAAGGCCCGCAAGCAGCGCGTGCGCGAGACCGTGAACGGCATCCGCGTACGCCAATTCGGCCGCCTGACGCGCAACCTGTATTACGACGATAAGACGTGGCTCGCGCTGGCGCTGGATCGTGCCCGCGCGGTCACCGGGCGCGGACGGAAGAAATTCCTGCGCGGCCTGGAAGACAACATCCTCGCCGGCGTTGATTCCATCACGGGTGTGCTGCCGTGGCGGATCGGGGAGACCTTCTTCAACGTGCCCACCAACGGTCCCGTGGCCATCATGGCCGCGCGTACCGGGCGCTTGGATAAGGCCCGCTTCCTGGTGGATTGGATCTTTGACAACCTCGTCAACGATGAGGGGCTCATCATGGACGGCATCCGCATGTCCATGCACGGTCCGGAGCTGGTGCGCCAGACATACCCCTACAACCAGGGCGTGGTCATCGGCGCCTGCGTGGAGATCGCCTTGGCCCTGCGCGAGCAAGAACGCAGCGAGGAGGCCGTGACCTATCTGGCGCATGCGCGGGCGCTCATCCACGCCGTGGCCAAGGAGATGGCAACCCCGGAGGGCGTGATCGATGTCGCCACCGGCGACGGTGACGGTGGTCTGTTCAAGGGCATCCTTGCCCGTTACCTCGCCGACGCCGCAGTGAGGCTTCCCGACGATAACCCGGCCAACAAGTCGGCCAAAAAGATCGCCGCCCGGCTGGTGATGGCCTCGGCCGAGAGCGTGTGGAATCACCGGCTTGAGGTTGATGGCCTGCCGGTGTTTGCTACCGACTGGACCGAGGACGCCCGCCTGCCGCACAACTTTGGCATCGGCGCTAACGGCTTGTCTGACATCGTGCGTGTCGTGCGCATCGATGAGCGCGATCTGTCCGTGCAACTTTCCGGGTGGATGCTGCTGGAGGCGGCTGCGCGGATTTCGATGGCCAACGACGAGGGCAAGCGCGCCTGAGTCTAGCTGCGCGCAAAAGTGGCCGGTCTCACGCGATGGGGATGCGTGAGGGGTGGCGAACGCCGCTTAGGTGTTCTGGCCTGCGGTGTTGTTCGAATTTTCGCAACTGTCGCGTCGCTTTGAGTGGGAATATGTCCGAATATGTGGTTTTTATCTCGCCCGACGAGAAGCGAAGTCGTCATAATGCTGGCATAATTGGGAACTAGGTCACGAAGAATGCCCACATTCTTCGGACATTTTGCACATCCCGATCCGGCTGTTTCACACAATCACTGGAGGAAAATTAATGCCTATCGCAACCCCTGAGGTCTACAACGAGATGCTCGATCGCGCCAAGGAGGGCGGCTTCGCCTTCCCGGCCATCAACTGCACCTCCTCTGAAACCATCAACGCAGCACTGAAGGGCTTTGCTGAGGCAGAGTCTGACGGCATCATCCAGTTCTCCACCGGTGGTGCCGAGTTCGGCTCCGGCCTGGCTGTGAAGAACAAGGTCAAGGGCGCTTTGGCACTGGCTGCCTTCGCTCACGAGGCCGCTAAGAACTATGGCATCAACGTTGCTTTGCACACTGACCACTGCCAGAAGGAAGTCCTCGACGAGTACGTCCGCCCGCTGATCGCCATCTCCCAGGAGCGCGTGGACCGCGGCGAGCTGCCGCTGTTCCAGTCCCACATGTGGGACGGCTCCGCCATCCCGATCGACGAGAACCTCGTCATCGCCCAGGAGCTGCTGGAGAAGGCCCACAAGGCCAACATCATCCTCGAGGTTGAGATCGGCGTCGTCGGCGGCGAAGAGGACGGCGTTCAGGCTAAGGCCGGCGCTAACCTTTACACCTCCGTGGAGGACTTCGAGAAGACCATCGACGCCATCGGTACCGGTGAGAAGGGCCGCTACCTGCTGGCCGCCACCTTCGGTAACGTCCACGGCGTGTACAAGCCGGGCAACGTCAAGCTGCGCCCGGAGGTCCTGCTCGAGGGCCAGAAGGCCGCCCGCGCCAAGCTGGGTCTGGATGACTCCGCACTGCCATTCGACTTCGTCTTCCACGGTGGCTCCGGCTCCGAGAAGGAGAAGATCGAGGAGGCTTTGACCTACGGCGTCATCAAGATGAACGTGGACACCGACACCCAGTATGCCTTCACCAACCCGGTTGCTCGCCACATGTTCGAAAATTACGACGGCGTGTTCAAGATCGACGGCGAGGTCGGCAACAAGAAGGCCTATGACCCACGCTCCTACATGAAGAAGGCTGAGCAGGGCATGTCTGAGCGCGTTGTTGAGGCGTGCCAGGACCTGCACTCCGTGGGCAAGACCACCTCGAAGTAAGACCCTCGGCGGCTGTGACCTAGCGCGCACGAAAGGGGCAGCTACCCGCGTGGTAGCTGCCCCTTTTTGCTATGTTCGGTCACATTTTATAAGTGCAAGGCGTGCATACTTAACGGCTGTATTAACGAAGTGCGAGTGCCTCTCAGGTTTATGGACCGTTGTGTGGGGGGCGCAACGGAGAAAAGTGACGAATCTGACACTTTTGTTTTGCGGTTTTCTTAGAGTCGTAAGCTGCGTGAATGTGTCCGATCGGAAAAATGGTGGTGCGTCCCGGCGACTTTGTGGTTAAGTACACTACCTATAAATTCGGCACATTTGCTACGCCATGCGGAATTGCTTGAATCGCAGAACTCCCACTTAGAATCGCTAAAGTATTCGCATAATATTTCCAGGATGCTTGGGCTTGCGCGGGTGGAAGAGTTCATAAGGAGATAAGTTGTTTTTATGCAAAAGGCTGGGCGCCCGCGTCGCCGTACTGCCGCGAGGGCATTCGCTTTCGGTGGCTCTCTTAGCCTTGCCTTTACTGGGCTCCCCTTAGCATCTGCTCAGGTTGCAACCACCGCAAAAGCACCTGATACCGCTGTGTCGACGGATGCCGTGTCCGCTGGCGTCGCCGATGCCTCCGTCGTCAACGCCGACCCCACAACCGATACCGCTGCTCCGGCCACGACCGCGGCCGCCAAAGATCCTTCGGCGATCACCAGCGCTTTGAATGACCTCACCGGTGCACTTGAAGCTGCCGCTGCGATTTCGTCGATGGCTGCTACCTCTTTTGCTGCGACGACGCCAACCGCTCCCACGGGCTTTGTCACCGGCGGATCCGGTCGTTTCAAAAATGAGATCGAGTGGATCCAGTGGGCAGATAGTGTTACCAATACCAATTTGCTCGATTCGGTGGGCCAATCGATGGTGAAGACCCAGACCCGCGACCTCGGCGAGGCCGGATCTCTCCAAACCCGCTGTACGGTGACGATGACTCAAAATGATGGGGCGCAGCCGGGCAATGGTTTGAAGGCATATCGCCCAGGCACCTTCGGCGGTGACGGTTTGGATGATCTCTACAATGTTGGTGGTACTGACGCTAATAACCAACTCATCATTGGCCTTTCCAACAGCAAGGATCGTTTGGTTACGACAGGCGACAACCCTTCTGTCACCTAATTCGACTACTCCTGTGAGGCTCGCCTTGTGGCCAAGGATAAGGACTTCGCATCTGGCACGGTAGTTCCGCTGCAGGGCCTCGTGTTTGCCGATGCGGAATCGAATACCGTGAGAAACGGGGTGACAGAGTCAATTACTGTGACCCCAACGTGAAGTAGCTGGGACAATGGTTGGTACCTCATTGATAGGCTGCGCACCGGCACCAGAACCACTGGAACGTGTCAAACCGACGAGACAATGTCGTTGTCGTGGAGCACGCTGAAAATGACTCCCACTGGAGCGGAGTGCTACTCGGGATTTAATCCGAACACCGCCACCACTGTGGAAAAGGGACAAGGTCCTATGGGCGTTACTTTCGCTAAAGGCTCCACTAAGGCAAACGTGGTTCTGCGTGGTCGTGGCATCACCGCCGTCGCGCTCGGCGTCATCGTGAGCACCGATTTTGGTGATGCGCCGGACTCGTATGGCAAAGCAGGTTCTGTCTACCAACCAAAGTGGACCGGCGACAAAATTCGGAATGGGTGGACGGTGATGACCCAACCTCTGGCCAACCTGACCACCGAGTCGGTTAACCCGGTCATTGGCGCAAGCTCAAATCCCAATTACAACATTGACTCTGAGCCTGCGCAGCTACATGCTGCCGATGCGAGCGGCGATGACAATGCTTGGACCAATGGCTACGACGATGAAAACGGCCTTGACGGATCCGAACTTGCCAAGGCGCGCTTTGCGATCCCGCCCACCCAAAAGATTGCACCCGGGGAAACATACAGCATCTCAGTGCCGGTTCGCGGTGACTATTCAGGCAATTCGAAGATTACTGGCTGGATTGATTGGAACGCTAACGGAAATTTCGATGCGGACACAGAAGGTGCGACTACCGTTACGGTGTGAGGACAGCAGAACGCCACCTTGACCTTTAAGATGCCAGACGATGTGAATCGTCAATTGACCCAGAGCTTTCTGCGCCTTCGCGTGACCAATGACTCCGGGGAGATGAGCCCCATCGGCGTGATGGAAACGCTTACCCGGTAGCGATCCCTGTAGACAGAGCGATTAACGCCTACCTCGTCGACGGACCGAACATTCTCGTCGAAAAAGCGTCCAAGCCGATCTCGCCGGTCATTGAGAAAACTGCCTACGGATCTAAGCCTACCGACGGAGGGAACTTGATTGTGGAACCCGACGAGTATGACGCCGTTATGGCTGACCCTATTACCGCTAGATATGTTCACCCTTATGTCGGTGCGCATGAGCTGCTTCATGGTGAAAAACGGTGGTGTCTATGGCTGGAAGGAGCTAACCCGGCGGATATTACGAAGTCTCGAATTCTGAAAAAGCGAGTGCAAGCTGTTCGAGATTTCCGCGCTAATTCTAAGGCGGCGAGTACTCGTGAATTTGCCCAGTACCCAACATTATTTCGACAACGGGCAAAAATGGATACCGATTACCTTTGCATCTCCAGCGTGGTCAGTGGGATCCGTCGCTATTTCACTGCCGCACGTTTGCGGAATACGTTATTACAAGCAATCTTGCGTTTCAGACTCCCGACCCAGATGGGTTGCAGTTTGCACTTATTTCATCATCGATGTTTATCACTTGGCAGAAAACTATCGGCGGTCGCTTGAAATCAGATCTGCGTTTTGCATCGACGTTGACCTGGTACACGTTCCCGGTGCCGGAACTAGAGGAGGAGATCCGGCACCGTATTATTGAGGCGGGGAAGAAAGTCTTGGCCGCGCGTGAGCTTCACCCTGAGCGTTCGCTTGCCGATCAGTACAACCCGTTTGCTATGGATCCGGAATTGATTAAGGCTCATGACGGACTTGACCGAGAAGTTGATAGAGCAATGGGATCGCCGCGAAAACTCACATCGGATCGGCAACGTCAGGATATTCTATTTGCCAACTATGCTCGTATGACTCGGAGAACATAAGGAAATGGTGGCAGGAACCCCACGAATGTCATATCCACATTCATTTTCCTGGGGTTCAGTGACCCTCAGCGGTGTTTGCATCCGAGAGCATCTGACTTAGTCCTTCGCCTGGTGAGTCCACCAGCCTCGCTGAGGTCGGTGGGGCTTCCTGCTCTTCCACGAATTGGCTAGCTGTGCCAGCGAGCACTCCGCCGAGAGCGCCAATGGCCACTAGCGAAATTGCCAAACCAACAATCGGGAGAACGCTGCGGACAAGACCGGCGATGATGCCGGTCTCGCGCACCTTGGTAATGAGGATGCCCGCTGCACCCAGCCAGAATAGGTATCCCAGGATATTCAAGAAAGTCATGAGTTCTCCTCCCTCGCTAGTGCACGGTAAACGGTACTGCGGCTTACGCCGTAATCCTTTGCTAATTTGGTCGGCCTGGCGCCGGCTCTTGCTCGCTCACGAATTGAGTCAGCCTGTTCGCGGGTGAGTACCCGTTGTCGGCCCTTGTATTTCCCGGCCTTTTTTGCCAGGGCGATACCCTCGGCCTGGCGCTCACGGATTATAGTCCGCTCGAATTCAGCGAAGGATCCAAGCACTCCCAACAGCAGGGTAGACCGGGGGTCCGAGACGCCTGGAGAAAAAGTCAGTCCCTCGCTCAAGAATTCGACGGCTGCTCCTTTGCCGGTGATCTCGTCGATCAATCCACGAAGATCAACTAGTGAGCGCGCTAGCCGGTCAATCGAGGCCACCTTGAGTACGTCCCCGTCACGCAGATAAGCAACGCAAGCTTCAAGTCCAGGGCGCGTTGCTCGGCTGCGCGCCGAAAGCTCGTCGACGAACTCGCGCTCGACTGGCCCGATGGTCTCACGCTGGCGGGCGACATTCTGCTCGGCAGACGACACTCGAATGTAAGAAACAATCTGTCCGGCCATCACATTTTCCTTCTGTTTCGCTAAGTCAATGGTTTTAATGAGAAATGTATCAAAAATGAAGGCTTGAACCCTGTGGAACAGTTGGTTCGATGTAATACCCGTTGTTTCAATAGGGTATACCCTAAAGAAGCATTTTTCCGGCTGCTCTGGTCGCGTCTCTTTTTCGGACCGACGTACTCCTGTAATGCCTGCACAGTCCGCTCGTCATCATTGCCGTTTCCGCACCGCTTTTGCACCGTCAGAAGTTGTCTCCACGACCACATGCCCGTTCGGTTTAAGGTGCCCCGTTTCCTACCCGCCACAGAAACAAGGAACACGGCCGCACGTTAAAGGTATGGCCGGGTTCCCTGTTGAGGTTCAGATACTGGCGGTGTTTGTACTCGTTAGGCTTCCGGGATCTCGATTCCGAAGGACGCCAGGGTGACTTGCTCCGGCTCGGGACCCCCGCGGACACCGGTGTCCAAGGCGTCGATGCTGGCCAGTTCATCCGATGAGAGCTCGAAATCGAAGACCGCGAAGTTCTCCCTGATACGCGAGGGCGTAACCGACTTCGGGATGACCTGACGACCCTGCTGCAGGTGCCAGCGCAGCATCACCTGCGCCGGGGTCTTGGCATGATCGGCCGCGATCTCACCAATGGTGGGATCCTCCAGGGTGCTGCCATGTCCGCTGTCCCGGTAGAAGGTGATGCCCCCGATCGGTGACCACGCCTGGCTGATAATTCCCAGCTCAGCGTTGCGGGCGAGCACCTCGCGCTGCTGGAAGTAGGGGTGGATCTCCAGCTGATTGACCGCCGGGGCAACCGTGGCCCGGTCCATGAGACGGTCGAGGTGGGGGACCATGAAATTGCTAACCCCAATCGCCCGGACCCGCCCGTCGGCCTGCAGTCTCTCCAACGCCCGGTAGGCCTCGATCGTGGCCTCAAAGTCCTCCGGCAGCGCCTGGTGGAGGATCAACAGGTCGATGGTGTCTACGCCGAGTTTGCCGGCGGACTTATCGAAGGCGTGCAGGGTCTTATCGTAGCCGTAGTCGGTGATCCAGACCTTGGTCTCGATGAACACCTCCTGACGGGACAACCCGGAAGTGGCGATGGCTTGGCCGACCTCGCGTTCGTTGCCATAGGCCGCGGCGGTGTCGATATGCCGATAACCGGTGCCCAAGGCCGTGGTCACGGCCGTCACCGTGTCCGCGGGAGGGGTTTGGAACACCCCGAAACCTAAGGCCGGCATGGACACGCCGTTGTTGAGTTCGATGGTGGGGACAGGGTGGGAGGGTGCTGACTGAGGTGTCATTCCTCCAGGTTAAGGACATCGTCCGCCGGGTGGAAGGCCCTGTCAGTGCCTGGTTTATCAGTACCAGCGACCGTCCAGCTGGCGAGCAGGCGCAGGTTCTGCGCGGCATCGGATCCGGGAGCGGCGGAGTAGACGATCAGGGATTGGTCTGGGTCCGCCGGCAGGATGAGAGTCTCAAAGTCGAGCTCCAGGTCCCCGACGATCGGGTGGTGCAGGGTTTTCCGCCCCACCCGGTGCAGCCGCACATTATGGTCGGCCCACAGCTGGGCGAAGTCCTGGCTGCGGGTGGCCAGTTCCCCGATGAGATTGCTGAAGACCGTGTCGTGAGGGCGGCGCCCGGCCGTGCTGCGCAGGCTGGCGGCCAGGTCGGCGGCGTTGTGCTCCCAGTGGGGAAAAAACTCGCGGGCCACCGGATCGAGGAAAGTGAAGCGGGCGATGTTTACCGTCTCCGCCTGCCCGCTCGTGCCCGGGGAGACGGGGCTGTCGTACAGGGGTGCAAACAGGGCTCTGCCCAGCTGGTTGGTGGTCAGCATGTCCCCGCGGCCGGTCAGGATGAACGCCGGCGTATCGGCCATCGCATCGAGGATCCGCTGAACCTCCGGGCGGACCTTCTCCTGGGCGCGGGTAGCCTCGCGGGTGTTCCTGCGCCGCAGGCTCTGGGAGTTGGTGGCCTTGGCCAGGTCGAACAGGTGGGAGCGTTCCGCCTCGTCGAGCTGGAGGGCGCCCGCCACCGCCGCGAGTACCTCCTCGGAGACCCCGGAGAGGTTTCCCCGCTCCAGGCGGGTGTAATAGTCCACGCTGACACCGGCCAGCAGGGCGACTTCCTCACGCCGCAGACCGGGTACGCGACGGTTCCTACCGTAGGACGGGAGGCCGGCGGCCTGCGGGGTGACGCGGTCCCGGCGGGACTTGAGAAACTCCCGGGCATCGCTGTGCAGATTCATGTCTCCACGCTAGATCAGCGCCCACCCGGAAAGGAGGGCCTGCCAGTACCGGAAAGAAGTGCCACCCCCAGGTCATCCAAGCGAAAAATGCCGACGACTTCATAAAACCAGCCTTCCCACACGCGGTCAGGAAAACATCTCGCGTCCTGGACACTGGAGGCCCTCACTGCGGTTGTTGGTAGGTGGAATACTCACCGTCATCCCCTGATGATCCCCTGATGATTGCAGCGGAGGCCACGGTGGCTTAGGGCGTGTCTCATAACACTATGGTGAAAGTGTCTCAAGCAATGGCCGATTCTTTCCAACAGGCCCTATCTAGCAATAAATACAGCTCAGATAGGCTTTATGACAGTTTTGATAAGACGAAAAGCATACTTACGCAAGTTATTAGCGACCCTAATTCATCAGAAGAAAGTCGCCGAGATGCTTTCGATCGGCTAGAACGCCTTGACGACAAGCTTATGGAGCATGACGTCAACAACAAAAGATTTAATCTGCAATCACTGCAGATAAATAAAGAAGCATTTATTATAGGCTCAGTTTTGGTTGCGAGTGCTGTGGTGGCAACTATTAATCCAGAGGCCAAGAATTTTTTGGCTCAAAATGCACCAAAGGTATTATCCTCAACGGCCAAAATGTTACTTCCAGGTAAGAAATAGTCCTTATTTAAAGATCGATCCTGGTGATCAATCCTGCCATCTTTGCTCTCGTCGAGCTGCAACTCTCGCATAGCGTGGTTGCTAAGGAGGTGTGCCCAATCGGATTACAAGTACCTACACACTTGATCGGTGCTGCACGTTTCAGGGTCCGGGTGCGCGGCGTCCTGTCTGAGGTCCGCGATAGTGTCGCGCAGCACGGAGAGCTGCGCGATCTGCTGCTCGATCTCAGCGAGGCGCACGTCAAGCAGGTCGCGCACGTGCTCGCAGGGCACATGGCCGCCGTCGCGGATGTCGAGGATCTGGCGGATCCGGGCGAGGGTGAGGCCCGCGGCCTGGCCGCGGTGGACGAAGTCGATCCGAGCGACCGTCTCGGGCGCGTAGTCGCGGTATCCGGACGGCGTGCGCTCGGTCGGGGGCAGAAGGCCCTGTTCCTCGTAGAAGCGAAGGGTCTTCGCGGTAGTGCCCGCCCTCTCGGCGAGTTCTCCGATCCGCATTGCTGTCTCCCTCCGTGGCCGCGCTTGACCTTCCCCTGTACTGGAAGGTCCAGTATGGCTGAGACAGAGCAGAAAGCCAAGAGTTGACAGGAGCA
Organism: Corynebacterium sp. SCR221107; assembly: GCF_027886475.1. Taxonomy (NCBI): domain Bacteria; kingdom Bacillati; phylum Actinomycetota; class Actinomycetes; order Mycobacteriales; family Corynebacteriaceae; genus Corynebacterium; species Corynebacterium sp. SCR221107. The sequence goes on along the minus strand of NZ_CP115670.1, from coordinate 2,644,384 downwards.
GCGATGCCTACGAAGTACGATCTCGCCATCATCGGATCGGGAGGCGGCGCGTTCGCCGCTGCGATCCGCGCCAGCACGCTCGGAAAGTCGGTGGTGATGATCGAGCGCGGGACGCTCGGCGGCACCTGCGTGAACACGGGCTGCGTCCCGTCGAAGGCGCTCATCGCCGCGGCCGGCGCGCGGCACGTCGCCGTCGACGCCGCAACCCGGTTCCCCGGGATCGCGACGACGGCGGATCCCGTCGACATGCCCGCGCTGATCGCTGGGAAGCAAGCGTTGGTGGAGTCGCTGCGCGGCGAGAAGTACGCCGACGTCGCCGACTCCTACGGCTGGCAGGTCCTCCGCGGCGACGCCTCGTTCGTGGGCACCCCTGATGCGCCGGTTCTCGATGTTGCCGGAGCCGACAGAAGCGTCGAGACCATCGAGGCCCACCACTACCTGGTCGCGACTGGTTCTCGCCCGTGGGCACCGCCGATCGACGGCCTGGAGGAGACCGGATACCTGACCTCGACCACGGCGATGGAGCTGACGGAGGTCCCCGAGTCGCTGCTGGTGCTCGGCGGCGGCTACGTCGCCCTGGAGCAGGCGCAGCTGTTCGCCCGCCTCGGCTCGCAGGTCACGCTGCTCGTGCGGTCCCGGCTCGCCTCGAAGGAGGAGCCGGAGGTGTCGAAGGCGCTCCAGGAGGTGTTCGCCGACGAGGGCATCCGCGTCGTCAGCCGCGCAGTGCCCACCCGGGTCTCCCGCGGCACGGGAGGCGAGGCCGTCGTGACCGCCGCCGTGTCCGGCGGCTCGCAGGAGTTCCGCGCCGACCAGGTCCTGGTCGCCCTCGGACGCCGTCCCGTCACCGATGGCCTGAACCTCGATGCGGTCGGGGTGAAGACCGGAGACTCCGGCGAGGTGGTCGTCTCCGACCGGCTGCAGTCCTCGAACCCGCGGATCTGGGCCGCGGGCGACGTGACCGGGCACCCCGAGTTCGTCTACGTCGCCGCCCACCACGGCACCCTCGTCGCCGAGAACGCGTTCGCCGACGCCGACCGGTCCGTCGACTACGCCCGCCTGCCGCGGGTGACGTTCACCGGGCCCGCGATCGGCGCGGTCGGGATGACCGAGAAGGACGTCCTCGCCGCGGGGATCCGCTGCGACTGCCGCGTCCTGCCCCTGCACCACGTGCCCCGCGCCTTGGTGAACCGCGACACCCGCGGGTTCATCAAGATCGTCGTGAACGCCGAGACGAACGAGATCCTCGGCCTGACCGCCGTCGCCAAGGACGCCGGGGAGCTCGCCGCCGCAGGCGTCCACGTGCTCGGCAGGACCGTCGCCGAGGTCGCCGACGCCTGGGCCCCCTACCTGACCATGGCCGAGGGCATCCGGATCGCCGCGAAGGCCTTCACCACCGACCCGTCGCTGCTGTCGTGCTGCGCATGAACGGCAACGCAGGCAATCGGGGAGATCTCATCCTGAAGAGGTTCAGACGATGAGCGCCCCTCCCCCTTGGTGGCTCCTGTCGGTTTTGAGATAAAGATGAATCGATAGGGCATGCCCTATCGATTCATTTTCAAAGCCAAAATTCCTACTCATCAGGAGGTGAAGGATGGATAGGATCGATATGGGGTTATGGCCAGGGACGGCGCTAATGCAAATAGAAATCTCTGTTAACTCCCCGCTGGGTGGCTTGCAGTGCACGGTAGGCGTCAGTTCCCTTGGTTTGACCCAAACCGTGAGCTCGCAGCAGGACCAACCAGGATTAGTAGGATGGAGCAGTGCCGTTACATTTTTCTTCCACACCATCAGCGTTGAGGACTACGCGTGAGTGGTTCCGAGAGCGTGGTGGATATGATCAGCACACATTCAGCAGCAATGTCGTTTGGAGGCCTCGGCAATGAGTGAGACTGCCCGATCCTGGCTGAACGACCTCACGCGTCTCTACACACCCACCTCCACGCAGTTCAATGCAGCTAAGAGCCACCGTGCCTCGATCGAGGCACGCTTGGATGACACCATCGGCATCTACCGTATGTTCGAGATCGGTTCGTTGCGGCACGGCACGGGTATCTGGCAGTACAGCGACGCCGACTATCTTGTATCCCTCAAGGGGGACAAACCCACATCACCGTGGACAACGCTGGCTAAGGTAAAAAAAGAACTCCAAGAGCGTTTTCAGAGGACCAGCATCGTCATCCGCCAACCTGCCGTCGTCTGCTACTTCTCCGATGGAGTAGTTGAGGTTGTGCCCGGATATATCAGCGACAGCGGTTATTGGATCCCGAACCCCGCCGGTGGTTGGATGAAGAGCCATCCAGAAGAGCACAACGAATACGTCAACACGATCAACAGAAAACACAACGGTGGAGCGAAGAAGCTCGCTCGTCAGCTGAAGATCTGGAAGTACCTTCGCAACGTCCCGATCTCTTCCTGCTACCTCGAGATGCGGGCCGCCCACTATCTCGAGGATGAAACAACGTACTTGTCATTCTGGGATCTCTATGGTGCCCTCGACAAGATGCATGACGCGAACCTGGCGGCGATGAACGACCCGACCGGTCTGGGTTCGCGATTCGGGGCATGCTCGTCGGAGGCAAATCGAACAAAGGCGCTCTCCAAGCTTGGCACAGCCGTTGCCCGCGCCTATAAGGCCCGCGAGTTTGAGCTCGACGGAAAGCATGCCCAGGCAATAGAGCAGTTGAAGCTGCTCTTCAACAGGTAACGGCCGACCATGAAAGCTACCGGCAATTACACCCCACCCGCAACTGGAGCAACCCTCCTGAAGCGTCAGGACGAACTCGATGCATTGCGCCTTCTGATCGCCCAGAAACGCCTGTACTCACGCGCAAAGCGGTGGGTCGCGTTTCGTTGGTTCGGGATGCTCATTATCGGCCTCGCCGCGCCCATAGTTGCGGTGATCTGGCCCCAGAGCAGTGTCGTGATGGGGAGTATCGCGGGAGCCTGGCTCTTCCTCGGACGCACTCTGCTGATGCACCTTCAGACGGAGAACACACAGCAAGCCGCTGCCGTGCAGGAGCAGTTCGATCTCTACGTCTACGACATGCCCGCGGGCGTTCCTCGTCCAAAGCTGCCTCCCCTCGAGGACATTTCTCTGGTAGCTGGGCCTGACAGTGAGTTTGTCGCCGTGGCCAAGCGGGAGAAGATGCTCGGCTGGTACGTCTTGAACGAAGATGATCCGGGTGAAGTGGCGGTTGCGATCGCGCAACGCTCGAACGCTGCCTACAGCTACCGCCTCCTGAGGATCACGGGGGTCATCTGGTCGGCGGTTGCTGCGCTTTGGGTAGTGGTGCTCATCATAATTTGTATCGTTGCCGGTCTGTCGCTCGCGATATTTCTGCTCGGGGTCGTTCTCCCACTGCTTCCCGCCTTCCTCGATGTGACCGATTACATTGTTGGTATCGTGCGCTCAGCCAGCGATCGTAAGGCGCTTTACCGAGAAATCGAAAGCAAGATCGAAAACAAGGACGAGGGGATCACCGGCGAGAACTTGCGTATCTGGCAGGAAGCGCTGTTCGAGCTTCGTCGTGATACGCCCGCAGTCCCAGATTTCATTTACAAACTCCAGCGTCCGAAGAGCGAGGCAGCGATGTCAGCCGCCGCCGCGCAGTTGAGTAAGCGGGCTCGTCAGGAGAACGAATGACGACTAGGACCTGTTACGAAAGCCAGGGAGAGATGGAGCCTTCCCAAAAGCCTTCGGGCTCACCACCTCGTGAATGGAAGACTATCTAACCGTCTTTTTCCGCCCCTTGGCCTTTCGTTTGTCTCCATGGAGCAGTCTCCGAGGCATAAGTAGACAGCATCATGTCGCACCACAATCTCGCGGAATTGACTGCAAGTTGCGCATGACGTGGCTCCAGCCCTGTCCGAGGCTTGCCGGGGCCATGTCCTGTTCCATAGCTGTCAGATGCGGGTTTTTGGTACCGGTGTTCCGGAGACCCGGTACTGCCGGGTTCCGGGTAGTTGGTACCGGGGCCGGGCCGACCGAGTCGGCCTGGTTGTTTGCTTTATTCGTCCGGTTCTATTGGGGCGGTGGCCTTGCGCATGTCGAAGTCTCCGATACGGATTCGGTGGCCGTTGTTGAGGCGGCTAACGAGTGAATCGGCTCCGACTCTGTCTGGCAGTGTTTCAACCCAGTAGGCGGCGGCCGATTGGGAGGAGATAAGTGTCGGGAGCCGACCGTCGCGGTCGAATATGATCTTGGTTAGGTCTTCTTGCCCGCGCTGGTTGATGCTCATGGTCATAAAATCGTCGATGATAAGGACATCGACGTTGATCAGTTTCCGCATCTTATCGAGGTAGTTTTGGTCAGTCGGTGAGAAGACCGCGAGCATATCTACAAGTTGATCCAGCCGGTAATACGCCACGGAATATCCAGCCTTGCATGCGGCGATGCCGATGGCGCAGGCAATGTATGTCTTGCCTGTTCCCGTCGGTGCGAGGATGTGAATGTTGGTCGGGTTTTCCCGCCAGTTGGTCGCTGCGATCCGTTTCAGCTGGCGCATGTTGATGCCGCGTTGTTCTGCCCGGGTGACTTCAGCAAGGCTCGCATCCGGGTATCGGAATTTAGCCTGGGTGATAGCCTTGGCAATGTTGCGCTGTTGGCGTTGTGTGTAGGCTTCTTCGACTGCGGCGAGGAAGATATCTTCTGGTAGCGCATCCGCATAGGCCTCGTCGTTGACAACCTCGTAGAAGATGTCAGCGAAGGTTGATACGCGAAGCTTGCGCATTTTCGCCCGCACAATCTCGTCATCGATGCTGCTCATGATTTTTACACTCCTTCTAGTTTTCGTAGTGATCAGCAGGCCGGATAAAGACGGCATCGGCCACCTCGCCGGTAAGCGGGGTACTTGGGCGTGGTTGGCGCTTGGCCACAGGCTGTGTTTTTAGCCCTGGTGACCCGGGATGTTGTTGGACGTGGGCAATGTCAGTCTGGATGCGTTTGATCACTGCCATCGTGGGGGCCAGTTTCTTGTCTAAGACCTGCTGGCATGCAGGTTCCAGGGTGGCTTTGTTGTGCTTTTTGCCCAGGTTGGCCAGCACGTTGCGTGCCTGGATGAGTCCGCGGGGTACGGCGGCACTATTGCGGTCGAGGATCATCGCTATGACTGCGTGCGTTGCTGCCCCAAACGACGAGGCCCAGGCCAAAAGCTCATCACGGGTAAGCGCCTTGTGGCCTTCATCATCGCCACGCGGTGCATGCTGAGGGTTTGTGGAATACCGGTATTTAAATCCGTGAAGGCGCGTGTGTTCAGCAACAAGCTGCTCCCCGCTGAAGATGCTCACCAGTTGCGGGGTGAGCCTGACTGTTACCGATTCTCCTACCAGCTGAAATGGCACAGAGTAGTACTGATAGTCACAGGTGATGTGCCAATTACGATCGACTTTAAGCCGCTTATAAGACACTTCCGTAAACGGCGTCGGCGGAAGATCGCGCATCACTGGTGCCTCTTCTTTATCAAAGCGCATGCGCCGTGTTGAGCCATCAGGCCGCGTCATTGCGCTGTTGATATCGGCAAGCCGATCAGCGATCGCCTCATTAAGCTCATCAAGGCTATAGAAGACCTCGTCGTTGAAGTAACCCAGGATTTTGGTGTAGGCGATTTTCACGGCACGTTCTACTGCCGCTTTGTCGCGTGGCCTGCCGGGCCGAGTCGGCACGATCGTGACCCCGTAATAGTCAGCAAACGCTGCGTAGCGGTCAGTGACCATCCGATATGTAGAGGTCTTTTTCGGCCGATAAGTCGCCGTAGAAGCATTATCCGGCACGATGACCGCCGGTAATTTGCCAAGATAGTTCAACGCCTTAACATGGCACTCAATCCAAGCCAGCATCTTCTCATTCACAGCAGCAGTAACGTACATCAGTCCTGAGTACGGGCTGACCGCGACAAACAATGACGCCTTGAATGCGGTATCACCACTGGCCTGATCCACCACTGGCACTTTGTCACCGGCCCAGTCGACATAAAGCTCTTGCCCGGGCTCATGGGTGACGACTTCGACAAGATCATTAGCACGCAGAAATTCATTGAGCCCACTGCAAAACTGGGAGTACTGGTACTTTGCCTTATCCGTCGGACAAGGCTGCGACAAGTAGTCCATCCACAGCTTGTGCCTGGTCACGTGCTTCGTACTTTTCAGCTTGCGTGCAAGAGCATGAAAATCAGGCTGGTCGTAGGACATCGTCCGCTTACTCCGGCCATCACTGAATCGATCATCAAACCATCCCGGTGGGAGCTGACGGAAACGCTCTGGAGTTAGTACCTCATCGTTGATGACTTTCTTTGCGCGGGATACTTCTCGTCGTGAACATCCCAATGCGTGTGTGATCTGCGCGTAGCTAGCACCATCAAGGCACATCGCGATGATCTGTTTGAAGTTAGCCACAAGGACCGGCTCCTTCCAAGTAAAAGTTGACGCGACACCACCGGATTGCGGTGTCGCCAGCATCAACTATGAAAGAAAACCCCTTGCAGTACCAGATACGTGGAACACCGGTACCAACTACGCGGACTCGCGGTACCAACTACCCCGAATCGACACCATAGCTATTTCGCAATTCCGCTAGCCCAGTGGCGACGCTTCGAGCCCCATTCAAAATCTGACGGACTGACTGGAGGAAGTCTGGACCGTTTTTGGGGTTCCCCTTATCTAGGCCAATCGCCCGTTGCGCCGTCTTCACCAGTGGACCTACGTCTGCTTTAGGATCGTAATCTTCCCCGACTTCGTCAAGGATGAGCTTCGCAGTTGTCTCAATCAATTCTTTCGATTGACCAATGACAGACTCAGGGTCATAGTCTCTGAACCCCCGGGACAAGCGATCCAGATGTGTGTAGATGGATTCGGGGTTTCGAATCTTGCTGAGCTCCTCTGAAGAAAACCCGAACTCGATCCGAGGGGTGATCAGCCAATCATCCGAAATCTCCAGACCATCTCGTTCAATCTGTCTCCTGATTTTTGCAAATTGTTGGTCTCGGAGCTCCGCATAGTCTGGATGAAACCCTTCCCATGCAGCTATAAGAGCGTCCTGGAGAACTCGTGCAGCACGGGTCACTTGAAGGCTGGAGGTCCAGTCCACTTGACGCAAATATGCCTCAAATAACGTCACCCGTTCCCCGCCTACTGGCTCGATCTCCCTGAGGAGGTGGGAAACCTTCTGCTTCCCACATCGCATGAATGTCGCGCAATACGATGCCGCTGACCATTTCCCGTATAGCAACGCGAGTACGTTGCCCGATCAATTCTCTAGCGCTCACCTCGTGAACTTTATCGGAGTCCCTGCATAACACAGTTAAACCATGATTTTCTGAGATCATATGGGTAAAAGGTGGTGTTGATGGCCTAGAGGAGGCCGACCACAATATCTCTTTTCACACCACCACTCAACCCGGACAGACGAAGCAATGTCTGCTCTGGATACATGTGGGCTAGGCTCTTACTTAATCTTTGATTACATGCGAGCCGAAAACGGCCGTTTCCGCTAGAAAACACAATTCGGCAGAAGACCCCTACACTCAGGGAGTCACGTCACGATTGTGTCGCAGAACCCTTATTGCCGCCGTGAGCGTGCCCACCGTAGAGGGCTTTCTCCACCCCTGCCCTCAGGAGCGGGGGTCGTGCTTGGCCGGGAACGACAGGCGAGCACGCTCAGCCGCGCGCCACGCCTCGTCGCGGGCTCCAGGTGAGGGAGCAGCGGTGACGATCTGGTCGAACATCTCCCGCAGGGGGCTAAGGTCACGGCGCTCGGAGGCGATACGACAGGCCCGGTCATTGGTGGCCCCGTGGACCCCGCGCCAGTCGAGCTGCCAGCCGGCGTCGCGGGCCACGCGGTTCCAGAACACCCGCTGCACCCGGCCGTTGCCCTCCCGGAAGGGGTGGATGTAGTTGAGCTGGTCGTAGTGGTAGGCCAGGCGGTCGATAAACCGGTCCCGGGCTATGCCTCGGAGATGGTGGTCGGCGCGCAGCTCAGCGGTGACATGGGCGGCGGCGTGACCAATCATGGGCACGGGCAGGAAAGGTTCGCCGCCCTCGACGTTTTTGCGGATGTCGACGGTGCGCAGTTCTCCCGCCCAGTCGTAGATGTCTTGGAACAGGTGCCGGTGAATGGCGCGTAATTCCTCGAGGTCCCCCGTTGCTTGCGGTGGGTGGTCCATGAGTTGGATGAGCCGGGCAAAGGATAGATCGCCCTCGGCCTCGTCGAGGGCGATCTGTGTTCGGGCGCCGACTGTGTTGCGCAGGATTCCCGTCTCGGGGTCGAGGTACGGGTCGATGAAGTCAGTCGAGTCCATAGCGGGCGCGGGCGCGGGCGACGAGCTCATCGGAGTCGATGCGGCCGGCGATGTAGGCCTCGGCGTCGGTGCGGCCGGCCGGGGTGACGGTCAGGCCCTCCATCTCGCCACTGTGGATGGCCTCAGCCACCCGTTGCCCACGCTGAGTCGTCGTGGTTGCGGTAGACGTTGACGTAGTCATGTCTCACCCTCTCGTGTCATTTCTGCTTATCACTATCCTACCGCGTGTCCCGGCACTGCCCACAGGCCGGGAAGTCATCCGTCCACCACGAGCCGGGTGCCCCTGCCGTGCCTCAGTCGAAGAACTAGGATCTCCACCTCCCAGGATGGAGACCCTCACGTGTGCCTATATATAAGGAATAGGTGCGGTACTCAACCACTCTGTGGCGGACGCCGACGATAGCCGTCTGCTCCCCACCCGGGAGGTAGGTAGGGCACCCTTCAGGGTGGCAGAACCTCAGCAGTGTGATCGCAAAGATGAGAAGGATATCCAAAGTATCCGAAATACTTTTGAAGATCTAGGCATCTCCCCGAACTTCTCGTCACTTTTATCAGTTTTCAGGCCGTTCACGTAACATAGTTAAAGTAACGTGTTAAGTGACAATTTTTGTGGACGTGAACACTTCGGTGTCGAAGTCAGAAGGCGTTTGCGCAAATGTCAGAAGTCGTCTGCACGGCCCCCTGCTCGCGCATCTGCGGGTGGGGCTCAGAGGACTTTTGAAATCGGCATTCACGCTTAACTCGCATGCAGATGAAGGCTCGAGCACATTAGAAGATAATGATCACTGTAATAACGGCGAGAAGAATCAAAATGGAAATTACCGAGCCAATCCATTGACCCCTTTTCCCTCCCTCACCGGGTAGTGGTGGCGGATCGGGCATTCGGGCCATGGGGTTCCCGCCTATCCCGCCAAAGGTCTGACCCGCCATGGGATCACGTTCATTTTGATGTTCGGCCATCTTTATCCTCTTCATCTCTACGTTGCCTACAGCCCAGCTCTACCAAAGGGCATCAAGTCACTTTGCCCCAGAGATAGGGGAAAAATCGCAGATGACTTCTGAAAACGATACCGCCCCCATTCTCCCCGGTGTGCGCCCTTCGTTCCGCTAGGGCCTGAGATCCGGAATTGACGGAGAGGTGGAAAATTACTGCCATCGAAAAATTGGGGACGGAATCAGGGTGCAAACTAAGGTGTCCCACTTCCAAGGAAGTGGAACACCCTTAATGAAAACTTAATGAAAATGCATAGTCCCAGGACACACCGTTCCACAAGCTATTCAACTCAACCGTCCCGCCAAACCTGCTGCAGAATAGACTTCCGGTACGATACCGGTCATGGATATTGGCTACGCCCGGGTTTCGACCGCCAAACAAGACCTCGACCGCCAGATCGACGCGTTGCGCCAGGAAGGTATTGCGAGCAAATACATCTACGTCGACAAGAAATCCGGGTCCACCACCAACCGCCCCGGACTCCACAAGGCACTGGATCAAGCTCGCGCGGGAGACGTCATCGTCGTCCACACGCTCGACCGATTGGGGCGCACCGTGCGGGATACGTTAAATCTGATCCATGACCTTCAGGAGCGCGAGGTCGGGGTGCGCACCCTGGCCGATCCGATCAAGGTCGATTCCTCGAATCCGGACGATCCGATGGCGCAGTTATCGGTAGTGATCCTCTCGCTATTCGGACAGATGGAACGCACCTACGCCATCGAGCGCGCGGCCCATGCCCGCGCGGTGGCCGAAGCCAAGGGAAAACGCGTGGGCCGGCCCAGTGTCGTGGACCCGGACAAGCTCCGCTACGCCGAGCACCTGCGCAACGAGGGCTTCTCGATGAGCAAGATCGTGGAGAAGACCGGTATCACCCGCTCCAGTCTCTACCGACACCTCCCGCCCCGGCCGGTGGAGACCCACACTGCCGAAGGCAAAGCCTGACCCCTGAGGCTCAGGCCCCAGCCTGTAGTGACGGTTTGTGAACGGGACTTCTGACATTTTCCGCTTTGTGCACGCGGGTAGTGACCAGATAGTAGTCAGAAGGCGTTTGCACAGCCCTGCTCACCAGGCCATGTTTGTGCAATCGCCTTCTGACTTCGACACCGCTGGTCTGGGCCGGAAGCTGCCGGTAATAGCCCTCACCTTTAAATCACGTCGGGAACACCGCCAACTAGGCAGCTGCTTCCTTCCTGCGCAGTGAAGGCCTCAGCCTGAAAGTGCAGGCGACCTCTGGCAACGACGCCACCCCATGTTGAAGTTAGTTCAGTAACAGCTGTATAGTTCAGCACATGCTGACTATTGCTTCTCGTCTAGACGTGATGAACCGGTTGGGTCGGGCCATGGCGGATCCGACTCGTTCCCGCATTCTCCTGGCGCTGCTGGAGGGGCCGGCCTACCCGGCCACTCTCGCCCAGGATCTGGAACTGACGCGCTCGAACGTGTCGAACCATCTCGCCTGCCTGAGGGACTGCGGAATTGTTGTCGCCGAACCGCAGGGGCGACAGACCCGCTACGAGATCGTTGATGCTCATCTGGCGCAGGCGTTGAACGCGTTGCTGGATATCACCCTGGCAGTCGATGACAACGCCGAATGCATCGACGCCGGATGCGCCGTACCTGGGTGTGCCACTGGACCGGAGAGTGCGTAGTGGTAACCGGTCTACTGTCGGCGATTGGTCTGTTTATCGCCACCAATATCGACGATATCATCGTGCTCTCGCTGTTTTTTGCCCGCGGGGCGGGGCAAAAAGGGACCACGCTTCGGATTCTGGCTGGCCAGTACCTCGGCTTCATGGGCATCCTCGCGGCCGCAGTCCTGGTCATGCTGGGGGCAGGAGCATTCCTACCTGCTGAGGCGATCCCGTACTTCGGACTAATTCCCCTGGCCCTGGGACTATGGGCGGCCTGGCAGGCTTGGCGAAGCGATGATGACGACGATGATGATGCGAAGATCGCCGGGAAAAAGGTGGGTGTGCTGACCGTCGCCGGTGTGACGTTTGCCAACGGTGGCGACAATATCGGCGTCTACGTCCCGGTATTCCTCAACGTGGACACTGCCGCCGTCATCATCTACTGCATCGTTTTCCTCGTCCTGGTGGCAGGCCTGGTCCTGCTGGCAAAGTTCGTGGCCACCCGCCCGCCCATCGCAGAAGTCCTTGAGCGCTGGGAGCACGTGCTGTTCCCGATCGTCCTGATCGGCCTGGGCATCTTCATCCTCGTCAGCGGCGGCGCCTTCGGCCTCTAATAAGCCCATCCCGAGCGCCCGGGTGGCCTATCCAGGTGTTGCCATCGGCGTCGACTGAACCGCCATTCGAAGCCGCGGAAAAACCGCCAAACGAAGCTGCAAGTCACAGCGGTTTTAGGGTGTGTGCCACCTGTTGCTCTGGGGTATACCCTAGTAAGACATTTCCCGGCCGTTTTCCCAATGCCCCCTTCTCCCATATCGGGTTCTGGAGGATAGAGTTATTGTGAATACCAGGAGCTATCCGGGCCGGTCGGTTGGAAAGAATTTGGACCGGGTTCCCGTATAATTTTTGCTGACGAGAGATTATGGAGGTGGGGGAGTTGGAATGGCTGTTTAGCGGAATAGGAACTTTTCTAATCGGGTTGCTGGTAGGCGGGACGGGTGGCAGCGCTGTTACCTGGCGAGTGATGGTGAAAAAGAATGATGAGTCCCAGCGTCAGCGCGCAGGAGATAACTCTCGCCAGATTCAGGCGGGCCGGGACATTCGGGATATTAAATGAGTCGGCAGTCTCAGTCGGCTGGGGACAACTCGACCCAAGTACTGGCCTCTAGGGACGTAGTGATTGGCCTGACGGAACCCCGTGCTCGCGAAATTGCTGAGCAAGCAGCGAAATCGGTTGTTGCAGAATATGCGGATGAAAGCGTACGAGTAATTCAGGAACGCATAACCAAACTTGATGACCGAGTTATCGCATCCCTTGTGAGGGAGGGACGACTGGAGGTCTTTGCAGATCCTGGTTTTCAGCGTTCCTACACGAAGGCACAATCGGGTGCCGCTGTATCGGATAAAGACAGTGATTATGATCTGTTGGCGGGATTGCTAGTTGATCGCGTCAAGCGAGGGGCTTCCCGCAATATTAAGGCAGGAATTGAGCGCTCGATCGAGATAGTTGATCAAATCGATGATGAAGCTCTTCGTGGTCTTACTGTAATTCAGGCTATTCAGCAGTATCGCCCTCTTGGCTCACGTTTGGATGATGGCCTAGATACGATGGAGGATCTCTTCGTAGACTTGCTCGATGGCCCGCTGCCAGAAGGCGCAGAATGGCTAGACCATTTAGACATATTGGATGCGTTACGTATCAACCAAGTCTCTGGACTTAAGTCTTTTCGGGACTATTACCCCACAATAATGCCTGGCTATCTCGCATCGGGAGCGCCCATAGGTAGTCCTCAACTACCATTCATAATCTGTGACAGGCCACAATTCGGACCAGCTCTGCTGGTGCAGCATGAATTACGACCCGGATACTGGCGCTTCGCTGTAGCCGATACCGATACGCTCAAGCACACATTACCTAATGCCGAAAACATTCATTCAGAACTAATTGAGCAAGCAGAAGATCGCTTAGGCTTCGGAGCGATCGATCCCGAGCTTGTCGATTTGTTCCTAGAGAGACTACGACTACGACCCACCCTTGCAAAAATTGAAACCTGGTGGGACCAGATCCCACATGCCATGCAAATCACAGGGGTTGGTAGGGTGCTGGCTCGTTCCAATGCACTTCGCCTAGATGTGAGGAAAGTCTTGCCGCCGATCGATTGACGAGAGAGCGATCAGAGCGGTGCTGTTGCAAAGTTGGGGCAGTAGGAAGAGCGACGTGAAATAATCACAGCCATGGGTATCTTCTCCGGTCGTCATTTCCCCCGTGACATCATTCTGTGGGCAGTGCGGTGGTACTGCCGCTACGGGGTGAGCTACCGCGATCTGGAGGAAATGATGACCGAGCGGGGCGTGGGGCCTGCCAGGGCACGGGTCTTGTGTCCTACAAAAGACAGGACACGGGCGGGTGGGGCTGGTCAGCAGCCACCCGCCCGGTTAGGTCAGCGCCGCTTATGCGGGGTTAGGCGCTGATTTCCTTCTGGTCTGGGCTGGAAGAAATCTCGATCTTGCGGGGCTTAGCCTTCTCCGCTACCGGGATCCGGACCGTGAGTACACCGTTGGTGTACTGCGCCTGCGCGGCATCCGGGTCGAGATTATCGCTGAGCATGACCTGGCGACGGAACTTACCGGTGGCACGTTCCTCCGCGATGACCTCCACATCCTCCCGGGTGCGGGACTGGCGCTCAGCAGTGACTGTTAAGACGTTGCGCTCGATATCGAGATCAATGCTGTCGGAGTCAACGCCGGGGATGTCGAATTCGAGGACGAAGGTCTCGTCGTCCTTCCAGGCGTCCATCGTCAAGGCCACCGGTCGGGCAAGGGTTCCGCGCAGCAGTTCCTGCGAGAGGCGATCAAGCTCGCGGAACGGGTCAATACGCATCATGGGCATAGTCTGCTACCTCCTAAAGTTGAGTCTAGGTGGATCAACCTTGCAATCGCGATTATAACCACAATGTTTATTGCTGTCTAGCCTGACCGGAGAGGATATTTAGGCCCCCGCAATCACCCTGTGTGTCCACCATATGATCAGGGGTACCACGCTGCACTGCGGGTTGTCTACGACCCGTGGACACTTACAGGACAGGCCCTAGGAGAGATGGGTGCTTTTTCCAGTAAACGCATATGGAGAAAAGTGAGCAAAGATAAAGCACAAAATCAATTCGCCCGTCTAATCGCAATGAGGCAGGCAGAGTTCAGGGGCAATGAAGTGCGTATGGATCATGCTGTTGTTCGGAGAGTTAAAGAAGATAAATGGGAAAAAGCTAACAAAACTCGCCCAGATATACAGGTCACTCAATGGGAGTTAGATAAGCCCGGTGCCAATATCTCATATGAGTTGGATCGCCCCCGAATGCACGGGTGACGGACCATATTCAGAATTATCTTGCTGCTCATCCAGATGGGATTATTGTGCTATTCGAAATGGAAAGCGATTTGATGGAAAGTAGTCAGCGACTTGCTCTAGAAAATATTTCTCAAAAGGTTACGAAAGAATGGGTGAAGAAAAACTTTCCCGAGGAAAATGGTTAATGAAAGGTTGATTGTGCCTAGCAGTAAAGAAAAGGCGCAGAACATCCCGTTAGTAGAAAATGCTGATGGTCGAGTGTGTCGATTGATGGCTTTTGTCTCCTGGCCGTTTGAATTGGTAGTGGAAAACCAGTGGGCGCATGCCACCGAGATGCACCATGATCCGGTTCAGTGCCACCATACCAAGGGAACTATCTTTGCCTGGCCGGATCTGCTGAAAGGACGTGATTCCGACTGCCAACTGGTATCAGAGACTACCGACCCGAACTGGGTCGTGATCACCGAGTTTTATGACCAACATGAACCAGGCAGCACCATCAGCGGCATTCGCGATTTACGGCAAGGACTGTACGTGCCCCGGGTCCCCGGGGCACGTACAGTACAAGTCGGTCTCAATGCTAGTGAAGACACGTGTTTCCTGGGATACAAGGAAGTCCAAACCGATAGAACAACCGCGCTTATTTACCCTGATAAAGAAAGCCGAGGACTGCTATGCACCAAAGAATCAGGCAAGTGGGAGTTTTGGCAGACCAACTACGGCCAGTGGGGGGAATCTCCGGAATGGTTTGAAAACCCGGAGTATTACCAGCGGCGCGGGGCGAGAAAGAAATTTAACCGGGACATCCTCATTGAGTACTGCGAACGCATTGGCCCAGATATTACTAACCCGGAGTTGTATCACGGCCGCATTGCGATCATTGGTCCTAATCAGGAAAAGAGATAACTGTGGCGCTTTTATATGAAGGTGCACTCTTGCCGGCTGGTGGCCAGCTGACATTTGTTCACGCATCGTTGGATGATGTGTTGTTGTACTTCCAAGATTTCCGGAGCCAGCCAGGTCATCTCATTAATGAACTTCCCCTACACCATACCGAGCTAGGGCAAATAGACGTGGCGTCCTGGCCGGAATGGTTGTTGATGCAAAATTATAAAACCAGATACCTGGTGATCGGGTGTGCAAACTCGGAGTGGACTGCGGTTATCGGTGGCCTGGACCAGCGAAAAGTAGGTAGGGATTTTGTGGGTTGGGGATCAGTGGGGGTTAGTGCTGCAAACTATCTCCGCCGAGTTGGGATGCCACACGAGCACGCCCCGGTGGAAATCTTCGGTATTGAGATGCGGATTATCCATAATGACCCCGTCGATTTCAACGCCCGTGAATTTGATTATGGTACCTATCTGATGTGTGCGATCGCCCCGCACCGAAGCACCGAAGTATAACCGCAAGAGGAGTATGCTTGCGGCGATCTTGGTGATCGTTGGCATGCTCGTCATGTCCTATCCGGTGGTATCCACCATGCCCAACAACTACGGAACAACGAAGGCTGCGGAAGAATACGCGAAGCTGGAAAAGTCCATCCCGCAAGAGGTCAAGGACACCATGTGGGAAAACGCGCACAAGTATAACGAGGAACGCGCGCGGACCCATCTTGGATCCGTGGTTGGAGAACATTGATAGCTCGAACGAGGAATACGCGGCCTACCTCGCCCAGCTCAACGAGACCGAGCAAATGGGACGCATCATCATCCCGTCTATCAACTGTGACCTGCCCATCTACCACGGCACGGAGGAAGACACCCTGCAAAAGGGCGTCGGACACCTCTTCGGATCCGATCTGCCCGTGGGCGGAGAAAGCACGCACTCAATATTGACCGGCCATACAGGCCTGCCTAATGCCACCCTCTTCGACCACCTCAAAGATGTCAAAGAAGATGACTTCTTCTACATTCAGGTCGCAGGGCATAAGCTGAAATACCAGGTCGATCAGATCAAGGTAGTCTTGCCCGAGGACGTCGCCGAGCTCAAGGTCCAAGACGGCAAGGACTACGTCACCTTGATCACCTGCACCCCCTACGGAATCAACACGCACCGCATCCTAGTTCGCGGACACCAGGTGCCGCTGGATGACGATGATAACGCGGTCTTTGAAAACACAATGGCACCGGGGCTTCAGTGGTGGATGTACGCGCTCATAGCAGCTGTGGTTCTCGTTGCCCTTGGCCTCCTATGGTGGCTGTGGAGGGTGATGCGCGCCGCAAAGCGTCGGGAAGCAAACGATGGTGATGACAATGAAACCCTCGGCTAACATCACAATCGATAATTCATTAATCACGGAAGGTCCAACGATGAAACCACGTTAAACGAAAGGCCACGTCAAGCGGCTGAGCGCGGCTTTCGCGCTGGCCTTGGCCCTCGGCGGCGGTGTGGTAGGAATGCCGCCCGCAGTGGCAGCCCCTGTGGTGGGTGCGGCAAGTAACATCGGCGCATCCCAGGCTGGCACCAACATCTTGTGGATCACCATCGTGAAGGGCACCGACTCCACCGGTGCCCCCGCGAGCGGAAGCGTTGCAGGGGTTACCATCACCCTCGACAAGCTCACCGGCATCGACCCGCTCGTGGAAGCCGACATGCAAAAAATCGCGAACGCGCAGTTTAATGACATCTTGTCGAGCTGGCCGACAAACCAGCACTATGAGCAGGTCACCAACGCGAATGGATCGGCGTACTTCTCAGGCCTGACCAACGGAGTCTACGTGGTCAATTCCACCGCACCTAACGACAGCGGCGAATACCGCGAGCTTAACCCCTTCCTCGTTGCCGTCCCCTTCCATGCTGGCTCGTATGAGGAAAACCAGATCGAGGGCCAGATCTAGCGAAGGCGCGCGCGGCCGTGGCCGGTGGCGAGGAGCTGACCTCAACCCCGCCGACCCCGAACAACGGCGGGGAGACCACCACACCAGGTGCATCCACCCCAGACGTCGGCGGTTCCGAGGAGCCAAGCCCTTCGGCACCCACCACGGCGCCACAGCCTACGGATCCCAACGACCCGAATGATCCAGGCAACCCCAATGACCCGAGCAATCCGAACAATTCGCCGGATCCCAACAACCCCAACGGGGGTGGGGCGGATTCGCCCCTGAAGCAGCTGCGCACGACGCTGGCAATGACCGGTGCTCAGGTTGTCGGATTGCTGGCCACCTCGGCGCTGCTGATCGGACTCGGCATAGTGATGATTGTGCGCAATCGCCGTTCGCAGCGTGACAACTAATCTCCAGTAGATAATCAAAGGAAAGAAGCTCGTGGGATCACGAACGGGTACCACTAAGGCCGCCCCTGCACAGGATTCAAAGGCGGCGGCCAACCCGCGCAAGAAGATGACCAACGCCGTCATCGCGGTCATTTTAATCCTGGCCGCCGTGGAAGTGCTGCTGTATCCGGTGCTTGCCACGCAGTGGAATAACTTCGCCCAAACCCGCGCGGCCGACGAGTATTCCAAGCTGGAAAAATCCGTCCCCCAAGAGGTCTTGGACACCGCGTGGAACGAGGCGCACGCATACAACGACGCGCTGCAAGAAACGCGCATCATGGACGCATGGAACGACCATGCTGACGAAAACTCCGAGGGGTACAAGCTTTACAAGCAGTACCTATCGGTGCTGTCTGAGGCCGACGCGATGGGACGTGTAATCATCCCCGCGATCAACTCTGATCTCCCGCTTTTCACGGCACCTCCGAGGAAGCTCTGGCCAAGGGCGTGGGGCACCTATACGGCACGGACCTGCCGATGGGCGGCGTCGGCAAACATGCGGTCATCTCCGCGCACACCGGAATCCCCAATGCAACCCTGTGGGACAACCTAGTCAACGTGAAAGAAGGCCATGTCGTCTACCTTCAGGTCGCCGGCCACAAACTGAAGTACCTCGTGGACCAGATCAAGGTGGTGCTGCCGGAGGATACCGATGACCTCAAGCGCGTGCCGGATCAGGATCTGCTGACCCTGGTGACCTGCACCCCCTACGGCATCAATACCCACCGCATCCTGGTTCGTGCCCACCAGGTGCCGATGGACCCGAGCGACGAACAATTCTTTGAGGCCAGCTCCGGTCTGCAGCTGCAGTGGTGGATGTGGGCGATCCTAGCCGCGGCCATCCTGATCTTGCTCCTGTTCGTGCTGTGGCTGCGCAAGCTGTCCAAGCAAAAGAAGGCGGCGCAGCAGCAGGAAGAAAGCGGCAACTAGGCGGATAGGTCCCTTGCCTAGGTATGAATTCTGTCCGCTCGTACCCTCTCCTAGGGCCTAGCCTGCGGCAAGTCACGGCTTGCGCACAGGCTAGGCTAAGCAACCAGCATCTGTGTGGGCGCCAGCGCCTGCCGTCGCCCTCCCTGTGGCCATACCTCAAGTGCGGTGTGGATACTGCCCGGCCGCTAAGCTTAAGGGGAGCAAGGTCTTTGGGACGCAACGGCTAGGGGTGAGTAGTTAAGTGGCTTCGACGTGGCAGCAGATTCGCTCAATGAATCGCTTCAAACAAGGTCTTGCGCGCTTGCGCGCGAACTGGATGTACATCCTGCAGGCAGGTCTTGCCGCGGGGCTTTCTTTTTGGGTAGGCCGCGACGTCTTCGGTCACGAGGAGCCCTTCTTCGCCCCGATGGCCACCGTCATCGTCTTGTCCACCACCGGCGGCGAGCGCTTCCGACGCTCCGTGGAACTTGTCCTAGGCGTAAGCCTCGGCGTGGGGATGGGCGACCTGCTCATTTCCCTGGTGGGGTCGGGCACTTGGCAGATCGCCGTGGCGGTGGCGGCCTCCATCGCGTTGGGAACCTTCGTGGACAAGGGTGTCCTCGTGGCCAACCAGGCCTCGTTTGCCGCGGTGCTGATCGCCACGATCTTGCCGCCGGGCACCTCCGGAGGATTCGACCGCATGCTTGACGCGCTGATCGGCGGCGTAGTGGGACTGGCCGTGATCAGCCTCTTCCCGGAGTCCCCGCTGCGATCCGGGCGCCAGGAGATCGCCAAGGTCTTGGGGCTGACCGGGGATGTGCTCGGCCGGGTCGCCACGGCGTTGAAGGCCCGGGACGCGGACGCGCTGGCCCAGGCCCTTACCGCGGCGCGCGGCTCGCAGGCAGGGATCAACAACATGATCGCCGCCGCGCAGTTCGGCAAGGAGACCATCACCGTCTCGCCGCTGTTGTGGGGGCAGCGCCGAAGGATCAAGTCCATGCTGCGCGTGCTCAACCCGGTGGATAATGCGATGCGCGATACCCGCGTGCTCGCGCGCAAGGCGTTGGTTCTCACCGAAGACCACGAGACTGCAAGCCCGGCCCAGATCGAGCTCATCACCAAGCTGGCGGGCGTGGCCACGGGCCTGTCGGATCTCTACTACGGCAAGGGCGAGGTCAACGAATCACAGGAGATCCCGAAGCTGGTGGCCACCCTGCGCGACATCGCGGGCGCGGCCGATCTGAGCGTTGCCGAGGGCGGCGGGCTCAGCGCTCATGCCGTGCTGGCCCAGACCCGTTCCCTCGTGGTGGACTTCATGCAGATCTGTGGCCTCTCGCGCCGCAGCGCCATCGAGGCCCTCGTACCGATCGCCGAGGATCCGGCACACATCGAGGAGTTGTGGAACGACGGCGAATAGGCCCGAGTGCGTGCCGGCATGAGCACGTGTTAGGGCCGCACCACCTGAGTATCGCGCAGGTGACGGTAGAAGATCGCCGAGTCCACAGGACGCTTGCGGGTCACCCCATCGACTGTGACCTTCAGGCCTGCGCCACCGGCCTGGAGGGCCCGGCCGGTGAGGATGCCCTGGTCGTCGGCAAGCAGGGGAGCCACCTTGCTAAAAAGCCGCCGACGCGGGGTTTCGGCCGTGACCACGGGGGCTGCGAGCAGGCCGGGGGCATCGAGCATGGGCACCAGCCGTGCCCCATAGGTGCCGTAGGTGCGGTGCTTGTCCTTCTCAAAGCCCGCGCACAGGCGCTGCGAATCGACGATGATCTCGCCGTAGAGCTCCTTGCCATCCCAGGCGGTGACGGTCGCCTCGCCAGCCACGGCAACGCCGGCGTCATCGCGGATAAGTGGGGTGGGCTTGGCGGGTGCTTCGCGCAGGAAGTCCTCGTCAACATCTTTTAAACCCCAGCCACGCTGCAGCGGCGAAGCGGCAAGGGGAAGATAGGCGAATTCGGCCCAGCAAGCGTCGGCACGCATGAGGCGGGTCAGTACGGCCGAGGCGGCGGCGTCTGTACCCTTGACCAGAATGCGCACCGGGTGAACCAGATGCGGGGCCTGCGGGGCGGGCTTGGGGTGGCCGAGGTGCTCGACCCCGGGGGAGCGGGCGATGTCATCGAGGCTGGGGGTGGGATCGGACGGCAAGGCCTCATGAAGGAGGTCCTGCAAGCCTTTGAGATCGCGCTGGGTGGGGACTACGGTGCCGAAATCGAGTACGTGAATCATGCCTGGAAGCGGGTTTCTGGGAAGCGTTCATTAAGGAAGTCAAAGAAAAGGAGGCTGGTGTTGACCGCGACCTCGACGTCATAGGCGAGGGCGGGATCGGTGACACCAAGCTCATAGTCGCGGACGAACTCGCCGAAGGTGAGCACATCGCCATCGTCTTCGACACCCACATACGCCTTGGGAAATAGCTTGGTGCGATTCCAATCGTTGCAGGCATCCAGCAGCTGCTCGCGGGCATCGAAAGGGGCGACGATATTCCAGCGGCAGCGCACGTGCATGAGCTCCCCGCGGCGCCCGGTCGCGGCGAAGATGAAGTCATAGTGATCGAAGATCGCGCGCAGATCCCCGTCCGAGTCGAGGGCGTAATACCAATCCTTGGCGCTAAACAACGCTTCGAGGCGCGCGATGGAAAACTCCAGACCTGGCTCGGGCGGTGGATTCATCTTTTTTTCCCCTTTCTATCAAGGTAGAATGGTACAACGTCTGTTTTCTTCCACATATAAGGACGTGTAAAAAATGTCAGCGATCGTGATCGTGGGTGCCCAGTGGGGCGACGAGGGCAAAGGCAAGGCCACTGACATCCTGGGAGGCCAGGTCGATTACGTGGTCAAGCCTAACGGCGGCAACAACGCCGGCCACACCGTCGTCGTCGGCGGCGAGAAGTACGAGCTCAAGCTTCTGCCCGCCGGCGTGCTCTCCGAGAACGCGCTTCCCATCCTGGGCAACGGCGTGGTCATCAACCTCGAGGCCCTGTTCGCCGAGATCGACGGCCTCGAGGCCCGCGGCGCCAACGCCTCCCGCCTGAAGATCTCCGCCAACGCCCACCTGGTCGCCCCGTACCACCAGGTGCTCGACCGCGTCCAGGAGCGCTTCCTAGGCAAGCGCGCCATCGGCACCACCGGCCGCGGCATCGGCCCGACCTACGCTGACAAGGTCTCGCGCGTGGGCATCCGCGTCCAGGACGTGTTCGACGAGTCCATCCTGCGCCAGAAGATCACCTCCGCCCTCGACGTCAAGAACCAGATCCTGATCAAGATGTACAACCGCAAGGCCATCGTCGCCGAGGAAATGGTCCAGTACTTCCTGTCCTACGCTGACCGCCTGCGCCCCATGGTCATCGACGCCGAGCTGGAGCTCAACCGCGCCCTCGACGAGGGCAAGCACCTGCTGTTCGAGGGCGGCCAGGCCACCATGCTCGACGTGGACCACGGCACCTACCCGTTCGTGACCTCCTCCAACCCCACCGCCGGCGGCGCCTGCGTGGGCTCCGGCGTGGGACCTACCAAGATCACCTCCTCGCTGGGCATCATCAAGGCATACACCACCCGCGTGGGCGCCGGCCCATTCCCGACCGAGCTTTTTGACAAGTGGGGCGAGTTCCTGCAGACCACCGGCGGCGAGATCGGCGTGAACACCGGCCGCAAGCGCCGCTGCGGCTGGTATGACTCCGTGGTCGCCCGCTACGCCTCCCGCGTCAACGGCTTCACCGACCTGTTCCTCACCAAGCTGGACGTGCTCACCGGCATCGGCGAGATCCCGATCTGCGTGGCCTACGACGTCGACGGCGTGCGCTACGACGAAATGCCGATGACCCAGTCGGACTTCCACCACGCCACCCCGATCTACGAGACCATGCCCGCCTGGGACGAGGACATCACCGGCTGCACCACCTTCGGGGAGCTGCCCGAGAAGGCCCAGGCTTACGTCAAGCGCCTCGAGGAGCTATCCGGCTGCCGCATCTCTTATATCGGCGTCGGCCCCGGCCGCGACCAGACCATCGTCATCCACGACGTGATGGAAAGCTAAATGCCCGAGTCCCACGCACCTCGGGTGCTCGTGCTCGGCGCGGGCGAGCGGGGCAAGGAGATCGTCTCCGCCTTCGCCCGCCTGGGCGCGCACGTGTTTGCCGCAGATTCTTTCGTCAACGCCCCTGCCGCGCAGGTGACCCCGCAGTCCTTCGCCTTCGATCTAGGCGATGAAAGGCTGCTGCAGGCGCTGCTGGACAAGGTGGATCCCACCTTCGTCGTCCCCTGCAACGAGCAGCCTCACCCGCAGGTTCTGGCGCGTTTCGCGCAGGAGTCCGGCTCGGTTGTCCCCAGCGGGGCGTGCATGGACTTCGTCTTCGACCGGTCCAAGATGCTCACGGTGGCCGCCCGTGAATTAGGCCTTCCCACCCCACGCTTTGGCACCGCCTCAACCCCCGAACAGCTGGAGGCGGCCCTCGACCTGGTGGGCTTGCCCGTGGTGATCAGCCCGCTCAATCGCATTTCGCTTCTCGACGGGCACGTCGCCGCAACCCATGAGCAAGCACATGCCGTGATGGCGCGATTCTCCGCGGCCGGGGAGTCGGTGCTCGTGGAGCGCAAACTAGAAGCCGATGCGGAGATCGTGTTGTGCGCTGCGCGCTCCATCGATCCCCGCACCGGCAAGCTGGCCACCTGGTACCTTGAGCCGATCGGCTACGAAGATGGGGTATCCTTCCAGCCCTGCGAGCTTTCCGAGCGCGCGCTGGACAACGCCCGCTCGGTGGCCGCCAGGATCGCCGGCGCGATCGGCGGCCGGGGCATCTATGGCGTGGAACTATCCGTGGCCGGCGATGACGTCTACTTCTCCGGCGTGACCCCCTTCCCGCACCGGGTGGGTGCGGTCACCGCCGTGACCCAGCGGCTCAGC
The DNA here is from genome assembly GCF_027886475.1 of Corynebacterium sp. SCR221107. Lineage (NCBI taxonomy): Bacteria > Bacillati > Actinomycetota > Actinomycetes > Mycobacteriales > Corynebacteriaceae > Corynebacterium > Corynebacterium sp. SCR221107. Next base: position 2,621,040 of record NZ_CP115670.1, on the reverse strand, counting down.
GACTGCGAGATCTTTGCCCGCGCGGTGCTGGGCCTGCCGCTGGATGCGACCCTGATTAGCCCCGGCGCCGCCTGCGTAGTGGACTACGAGGACACCATCGGCTACGCGGAGATGGCGGCGGCGTTAAGCCAGCCAGAGTCCGAGCTGGCGGTGGGTTCGCATCAGGCGGTAGGCCTGGCCACCGCCGAGACGACCGACGAGGCCCTCACGAGAGCCCGGGCTGTGGCCCAGGCCGTGCGCCCGCGACCCTAGTGGCTGACCTTAGTGGCTTGGGGCTAAGCCGCGGGTAGACATGCGTTCGATGGTCGTGGCCAGCTTGTTGCCGGTCAGGATCATCGGGGTGTGGGGCACGCCCTCATCGTCGAATTCCTCACCGGCGACGGTGAAGCCGTAGCCCTCGTAGTAGCCCACGAGCGGGGTCTGGGCGGTCAGGTAGACGTCCTGGGTGCCGAAGCGCTCCAGGGCCAAGCGTAGGACGTTGAACATGAGGTCGTGGCCGAGGCCGGTTCCGCGAGCCTCGGGTAGGAGGGTGAGCCGGCCGAGGTGGCTGACGGGTTTGCCGCCTATTTGGTCCGGATACAATCGCGCGGTGCCGAGCAGGTGGTGGCGCTCCTCCGGGTCTGCCGACCACGCCAGGGTGTGCAGGGTGGACGGGGTGGCGTCGATGTCGTCGATCTCCGCGTAGGGGCACTTCTGCTCGTTGACGAAAACGTCCACGCGAAGCTTGTAGAGGCGGTGAACCTCCATCGGGCTGAGTTCGTTCAGGGCTGAAACTTGGTACATTGCGTTCATGGCAGTGGATAATAACCGCAGATTGCCCACGCCGCCAAGTCCTAACACGCTGGGATTATTCACACAGGCGAAGAAATAGTGTTGCCCAACTCACTGCGTCGTTGCTTTTAAAGCGGTGCTAAGGACGTCGAGCACGAAGGCGAAATCGGGGTCCGACAAATGGGCAAAACTCAAGATAAACCCGTGTTCCGGGCTAATAGCGGACCACAGTTTTTCCGCATGTCCCACACCTATGCCCGATTTTTGCAAAAGTTGCTCAAAGGCGGTGGCGCGTTCGCTATCGGCAAACCCCAAAAAGTAATCTACGCCACTACCCATCGTCGAAATTTCCACGCCCGGCGTGGCCGTTGCGCGCGCAAAAACGCGCTCGATGTGTGCTTTCCGACGACCCATGCGCTGGTGCATCGCGCGGGTGTGTTTGCGGACATAGCCGTTGGTCAATAGCTCAGCGATCGCACGCTGGGTCACCCCTGCCACGGGCATGCCCAACTTCGCGCGCGTGTCGAGCAAGGGATCAATCAACAGTGGTGGGGCGAGCACGTAGCCCGCCGACAGGCTCGGTGCCAAAAGCGTGGAGAAGGTGCCCAGCACGATGACGTTGACACCCTGGCTGCCGGCCTGGGCGGCCAGGGCCGGCTCCGGGGCCAGCCGGTATCGCAGCTCGGCGTTGAAGTCGTCTTCTACTATTACCGTCTTCGTCTCCTGTGCCCAGCGCAGCAGTGCGGACCTTCGGGACGCGGGCATGGTCGAGCCCAGCGGATAGAGATAAGAAGGGGTAACTAGCAGCATATCCATGTCGTGCGGCAGGGACTCGATGAGCACGCCGTCGAGATCGATGGGGCATTCGACCAGCCTGTGTCCCAGCAGCTTCACGATGGCGCGCAGCCCGGGATGCCCTGGGTTTTCCACCCCGATGGTGAGCCTGCGGCCGTAGGCGTCGGCAAGCGCCATGACGATGAGCATGAGCCCCTCGCGCGAACCGCCGGTCACCAGCACGCTGTTGCTGGCAACGGCCATCGAACGGCTGAGGCGAATATGCTCGGCGATCGCCTCCCGCAGCTCCGGCTGACCTGCCGGTTCTAGTTTGCGCTCCGGCACGCCCGAGGCCTGCCGCCAGGCCGCACGCCACGCCGCCGGGCGCACGTTCTGGGCGGTGGCGGTGGAAGGCTTGAGCGAGATCCGGATCTTCGGCCTGGGCAGGGCCAGCTGGGCAGGTGGGGAAACCACCGAGGCGGCTGCGACCAAATCGGGGTGCACGCGCGTGGGTGCGCCGGGCGAGCAGTACAGGTAGCCCTCGGCGGTGAGCTGGTCGAAGGCCGTGGTCACCGATCCGCGGGCAATGCCTAGCTGTGCGGCGATGCGGCGGGTGCCCGGCAGTGCGTCGCCCGGCTGGAGGGCGCCGTCGTTGATGAGCTGGCGAATCTGGGCGGCGATCTGCTGGGGGAGCGCCACCTTTTGTTTCTTATTAATACTGAGGGGAACGTGGGCGCGCGACATGGGCACGGTGGGCTCCTAGGGGGACAAAACTGGACCAAAAAGAAAGGCTAGTACCGGCTCTAGAAATCGTCCAGTTGGGTGGATGAGAATAATCCCCATGACTGAACAAAACGTGGTAAATAAAGGACTGGCCCAGATGCTCAAGGGTGGTGTGATCATGGATGTGGTCACCCCGGAGCAGGCAAAGATCGCCGAGGACGCCGGCGCCGTCGCCGTCATGGCACTCGAGCGCGTACCCGCCGACATCCGCGCCCAGGGCGGTGTGGCCCGCATGTCCGACCCGGACCTCATCGAGTCCATCATCGACGCCGTCTCCATCCCGGTCATGGCCAAGGCCCGCATCGGCCACACTGTGGAGGCCCAGATCCTCGAGCACCTCGGCGTGGACTACATCGACGAGTCCGAGGTCCTCTCACCCGCCGACTACGTCAACCACATTGACAAGCGCGGCTTTAAGGTGCCCTTCGTCTGCGGCGCCACCAACCTCGGCGAGGCCCTGCGCCGCATCAACGAGGGCGCGTCCATGATCCGCTCCAAGGGCGAGGCCGGCACCGGCGACGTCTCCGAGGCCACCAAGCACATCCGCACCATCCGCGCGGAAATCGCCCGCCTGCAGGCCCTTTTCGCCTTCCAGCCCGACGAGCTCTACGTCGCCGCCAAGGAGCTGCAGGCCCCCTATGACCTGGTGCGCTACGTTGCCGAGCACGGCGAGCTGCCCGTGGTGCTGTTCACCGCCGGCGGTGTTGCCACCCCGGCCGATGCCGCGCTCATGATGCAGCTCGGGGCCGACGGCGTGTTCGTGGGCTCCGGCATCTTCAAGTCCGGCAACCCCGCCAAGCGTGCGGAGGCCATCGTGCGTGCCACCGCCGCCTTCGATGACATCGCCGTGGTCGCTGAGGCCTCCCGCGGCCTGGGCGAGGCCATGGTAGGTATCAACGTTTCCGACCTGCCCGCACCGCACCGCCTGGCCGAGCGTGGTTGGTAATGGCGAAAACGATCGGCGTCCTCGCACTCCAAGGAGGGGTGCGTGAGCACGCAGACATGCTCACCGACTTAGGCTGTGAGGTGGTGCTGGTCAAGAAGGCCGCCCAGCTTAGCGGGCTTGACGGCATCGTGCTGCCCGGTGGCGAGTCCTCCACGATGGATCGCATCCTGCGCCGCTTCGGCATGCGCGAGCAGCTGGCCTCCTGCCTCCAAGACGGCCTGCCGGTCCTAGGCACCTGCGCGGGGCTGATCATGCTCGCTCACCACCTTGAGGATCCCGCCCCCGGCCAGCAGACCCTCGACGTGCTCGACATCGACGTGCGCCGCAACGCCTTCGGACCGCAGCGCGACTCCGCCGTCGAACGCATCGAAACCACCTTCGGGGTGGTCGAAGCCGCCTTCATCCGCGCACCGGAGGTGATCCGCGATGGCGAGGGCGTCGAGGTCCTCGCCCGGGTGGACGGCCGCATCGTCGGCGTGAGGACGCCGCATGCCATCGGCATCAGTTTCCATCCGGAGCTGACTGGGGACAGCACGATCCATCAGCAGTTTTTGGTAATGCTGTGAGTGCCCAGAGGTGCTAGTAGGTTGGCCCGAGCCTTGATGGGTGCTTTGGACACGATTTATTGCAATGGCCAGCTGCGTTCAGTCCTTCTAATGGGAGGATATCGACAAGGCATGGTTGGGTGGCGCGCTGTGTCAGCTTCCCGTTCACGCGCAACCACAGCCGATCGAATCCACACTGAAAGATGTGTTGTGGTCCTCGTCGAATTTGTTGACGTGGGTACACATTGTTTGTATCCTGAAGTCAACATGACAGGCTCGCTCCTCTAGGTTGAGGACGCGAGCATTGTTCTTTTTCTTCGCTATAGATATCGGCTTGGATATTATGGGTGGGTGGGCACACATAGTAGCTACTCCAAGCCATACTTCACTTTGACTCAACAAGTGGAGCAGCTCAAGTCCCGGGGTATGGATTGCGGGGAAGAAACCAAAGCCTATGAGTATTTGGAACGCTATGGTTACTATCGCCTTTCGGGCTACTGGTATCCTTTCCGCATATTGGATAATCCGAGGGTAGACGACGAAGGCAGGGAACGCCGACTAGAGGAGTTCGAACCGGGAATAACTCTCTCAAGGATCGTTGAAATATATGAATTCGATGCAGAGCTGCGGTCACTCCTGGGGCGGGTCCTCAGCTCGGTGGAGGTCGCGTTTCGGTTTTTTATTAGCCATAAAATCGGCAAGATTGACCCGTTCATACATCGAGAACCCATGCTTCTTGGGGTAGGAGCCTACGACGCAAATGGCGATTTTATGCCCTCACAGGCGTATAAGGAATGGATTGAAGAATACGATCGCCTTGAGAGAAATGCAAAAGGATCCTTCGTCCAGCACTTCCGAGCGAAGTACGGTGATCGTCTGCCGGTGTGGGTGGCAACTGAGGTCATGACCTTTGGGGCCCTGAGTCAGCTTTTTAATCTCATCCCTCATACAGATCGTCGAACGGTAGCAGATCGACTCCAGATTGGTACTCCCAATGAGCTCGGCGAGATTGTGGGAGAAGTTGAGGTGATGAGCAACTGGCTCAACGTCTTTCGACACGCTCGTAATCTTTGCTTTCACTATTCGCGCATGTGGAATCGTGTGTACGACACAATCCTGAAGGTCCCCGGCGTTGCATCGAAAGACCCGAGCCACGTGTTGGCATCCCTCACCCATGCTCGGGTCAGTAACAGGCTATACGGGCTGCTTTTGGCACTTCGGTTCGTGATGTTGAGCGTGGCTCCAGAAGATCGCCAAGTACTGAGCCTCACGTGGTTTGTGAGTAGGAAATGCAAAGAGCTGGGGCTTGATGTGGGGGATGCGGGCTTTCCCGAGGGGTGGGAATCTAATCCAATTTGGACGGAAACATTCCGATTGGACGAGAGGCCGATGCTTGCGGGAAGCCTCCTAGACCGAATTGAGGCGGCCCGCTCACAGGAGATTCATAAGCTCTTGGACCCTGAAAAGTTCTATCCCGAGGGCTACCCGGCCGAGAAAATGCGCGAGAACCCGCCCCCACGCCAGATGCTAAAGACCTATAGAAAGTATGGAGCGGCAATCTCGTTCAAGCTTGGTGGAACCCGCTATTACCCCGTTTTCCAGTTCCATGGTGGTGTCGTCCGTGAACGAGTCGCCGAAATCAATGCTCGTCTATGGCGAAAGTGCACGGCCACCGATGAAACCTACCAAGCGGCATCGTTGCTGCAGTGGTGGAGTTCTGCCAACTCAACTACTGCAAGTAAAGAGGATGGGAAAGCCCTCTCGCCGCTAGAGGCGCTCGAGAAGGGGGTGCTCGGCAGCGGAGGCATGGAAAGCCTCTTTGAAACGTTTTCGGAAAGCTACCCACAGCGTTTCTGAGAGCAGAAGCCTTCCGCTGGCACCTGGCGTTCTCATTCCGCGCCCCCCCAATAGGGGCATACATGTGCTGTGGTGAGAAGAGATACACCGTAGGCGTCGACAAGCAGCTGCTTGACGACGCCTACGGAGTATGAACCTAGATGTCGTACTCCGGCGCGGCGTGGGAGACCATCTCGTCCCACTCGACGATCTTCTTGCGCTCGCGGCCCTCGGCCTCGCCGAGCGCCTTCTCGGCGGCGTCGAGCTGGTGCCAGCCGTCCCAGGTGGTCACGGCGATGTTGCGGGAACGCAGGAAGTCGACCACGGCCTGCGGGTCGCGCTTTTTGGCCGGGGTGAGCTTGCCGGCCTGCCAGTCCTCGACGAGCATGCCGGTGGTCTCCTTGGCGTCGGACTTGGTGTTGCCAATCAGGCCCACGGGGCCGCGCTTGATCCAGCCGGTGGCATACAGACCCGGCACGATCTCACCGGCGGCATCGAGCACGTGGCCGCCGTCGTTGGGGATGACCGCCTTGTGGTCGTTGAAGGGCACGCCGGTGACCGGCTCCGAGCGATAACCCACCGCGCGGTAGACAGCCTGGACCGGCCAGTCGGTGAACTTGCCAGTGCCGCGGACGTTGCCGTCGCCGGTCAGCTCCGTGCGCTCGGTGCGCAGGCCAACCACCTTGCCGTCCTCGCCCAGGATCTCCACCGGGTTCTCGAACAGGTGGATGTAGAGCTTGTGCGGGGCGCCCTTGGGCTCGCGGATGGCGTAGCCCTCCAGGGTCTGGCAGACCAGGTCTTGGGACTTCGAGTCGCGGCGGGCCTGCTCGCTGGCGGCGTCGTAGTCGATGTCCTCGGGGTTGACGATGACCTCGATGGTGGGGGAGTGGTCGAGCTCCTTGAGCTCCATTGGGGTGAACTTCGCCTGGGCCGGGCCGCGGCGGCCGAAGACGTGGATCTCCTCGGCCTGGTTGGTCTTGAGCGTCTCGTAGACATTGTCCGGGATCTCGGTCACGTGCAGCTCGTCGCCGGTCTTGGCCAGGATGCGGGCGACGTCCAGGCCGACGTTGCCCACGCCAATCACGGCGACCTGCTTGGCGGACAGGTCCCAGGTGCGCTCGAAGTCCGGGTTGCCGTCGTAGAAGCCGACGAACTCGCCCGCGCCGAAGCTGCCCTCAAGGTCCGCGCCGGGGATGTTGAGGTTGCGGTCGCCGGTGGCGCCGGTGGAGAAGATGATGGCGTCGTAATACTCACGCATCTCGTCGATGGTGATGTCGTGGCTGACGTCGATGTTGCCCAGCAGGCGGATCTCCGGCTTGTCCAGCACGGCGTGCAGGGAGGCGATAATGCCCTTGATGCGCGGGTGATCCGGGGCCACGCCGTAGCGGATGAGGCCAAAGGGGGCGGGCATGCGCTCATACAAGTCGATGCTCACCTCCACGCCGGACTTAATAAGCAGGTCAGAGGCGTAGATGCCAGCCGGGCCTGCGCCGACAACGGCGACGCGCAACGGTGCGTTCATAAAGTGATCGATCCCTTAGGTCAAAAACGTATGTGCTTGCAAGTGTCCCAGCCGCAGGAAGACGTGGCTGGGCATGAATCAACCCTCCACTTTACGCCGTGTGTGCAGCGGTTACCAAGGTGCACACGTGCAGCGCGGAGGGCGAAAGGGCAACCTGTGGGGGTGGCGGCAGTGGGAACGTCGGCAAGCGCACACTTGTTAAGATTGCCAAGGGTGAAATAGCAATCTATGCATCTGTGGGCTATTCCACAGGGGGTGGAAAAATACGGAAATCACCTGCGGTTTCATCCGATGCATGGGGTGGTGTTTCCGAAAAGTGCAACCGGGGTTGCCTGAGTGCTGTTAAATCGCCACACAGCAGGTAGAGTTATGTGGTGAATCACAGCCCCGTGGCATATCGTGAGGCAACACACATGACTGTGCCCCCATGCTGGTGCCGCTCGCCGCGCAGGTGAGCGCTTGTTACGTGAAAGGACCTATTGAGCAGTGAGTGACTCCTCCGCAGCCCCCCGCGCCGTACTGCTAACGCGCGCTGGTCGAAACTTTGACGGTTTCGATATCGCCGGCTTCGCCGATCGCCTCGAAAGACCGGTCCGTGAGCTGGTCAATTCCAAGGCCGATCTTTCCACCATCCTGGCTGAAGACCCGCTCGCGGACGGACCCGCCCTGCTGGTTGGCACCGGCAACGTGAACTTTGACGCCAAGGCCGCATCCGCGCTCGGGGTTCCTTTGCTTTTGCTTGCCGACGGGCCCGGCATCCACATCGACCTCGCCTGTGAGGAGTGCAAGGCCCTAGGCTCCGTGGTGGCGGCCACCTTCACCGCGGAGGAGGCCACCACAGCAGAAGGGATGGAGCGCATCCGCGCCAGCCTTTCCTGCGATGTGGCCAAGGTCATGAGCGCCCCGCTGTTCGAACACTGGCTGCTCGATCGGGCCAAGGAGAAGGGCTCGCACATCGTGCTGCCGGAAGGCGACGACGACCGCATCCTCACCGCCGCCGACCAGCTTTTGGCCAAGGATATCTGCGAGCTGACCATCCTGGGAGACCCGGAGGCGATCACCGCCCGCGCCGCCGAGCTGGACCTGGACCTTTCCAAGGCGCACCTGAAGAACCCGGACACCGACCCGCAGGCCGAGGCCTTCGCCGAGGAGTTCGCCCGCCTGCGCAAGTCCAAGGGGGTCACCCTGGAGCAGGCGCGGGAGACCATGAAGGACATCTCCTACTACGCCACCATGATGATTCACCTGGGCCTAGCCGACGGCATGGTCTCCGGTGCCGCTCACACCACCGCGCACACCATCAAGCCGAGCTTCCAGATCATCAAGACCAAGCCCGGCACCTCCGTGGTCTCCTCGATCTTCCTCATGGTCATGCGCGGGCGGCTGTGGGCCTTCGGCGACTGTGCCGTCAACCCCAACCCGAACGCCGAGCAGCTCGCCGAGATCGCCATCGTCTCCGCGGAGACCGCCGCCCAATTCGGCATCGACCCGCGCGTGGCCATCCTGAGCTACTCCACCGGCACCTCCGGCACCGGACCCGATGTGGACCGCGCCGCCGAGGCCGTGCGCATCGCCAAGGAGCGCGCCCCGCAGCTCAAGCTGGACGGCCCGCTGCAGTTCGACGCCGCCGTCGATCCCGTGGTCGCTGCCAAGAAGATGCCGGAGTCCACGGTGGCAGGTCAAGCGAATGTATTCATCTTCCCCGACCTCGAGGCCGGCAATATCGGCTACAAGACCGCGCAGCGCACCGGCCACGCGCTGGCCGTAGGGCCCATCCTGCAGGGGCTGAACAAGCCGGTCAACGACCTTTCCCGCGGCGCCACCGTCGACGACATCGTCAACACCGTCGCCATCACCGCTATCCAGGCTGGAGGAAACTGATATGTCGCTCATCCTTGTTCTCAACTCCGGCTCCTCGTCGATCAAGTTTCAGCTGGTCGACCCCACCCAGCATGCCACCGACACCCCCTTCGCCTCCGGCCTGGTGGAGCAGATCGGCGAGCCGCAGGGCACGGTCACCCTCAAGCACAACGGCGAAAAGTACGTCACCCAGGCCCCGATCCCGGACCACTCCGCGGGCCTCGACATGGCTTTCGCGCTCATGGGCGAGCACGGCTGCGGCCCGCTGGACGTGGAGATCGAGGCCGTCGGCCACCGCGTGGTCCACGGCGGGCAGATCTTCTCTCAGCCGGAGCTGATCACCGACGAGATTGTCGAGTGGATCCGCGGGCTCATCCCGCTGGCCCCGCTGCACAACCCGGCCAACATCTCCGGCATCGAGGTCGCCCGCGAGATGCTTCCCGACATCCCCCATGTCGCCGTCTTCGACACCGGCTTCTTCCACGCGATGCCCCCTGCCGCCGCGCTGTACGCCATCGATAACGCCACGGCCGCCCAGCACGGCATCCGCCGCTACGGCTTCCACGGCACCAGCCACGAGTACGTCTCCCAGCACGTGCCCGCGCTGTTGGGCAAGGACCCGGCGAAGGTCAACCAGATCACCCTGCACCTGGGCAACGGCGCCTCGGCGGCGGCGATCCGCCACGGCCAGCCTGTGGACACCTCCATGGGCATGACCCCGCTGGCGGGCCTGGCCATGGGCACCCGCTCCGGCGACATCGACCCGGGCATCATCTTCCACCTGTACCGCACCGCGGGCATGAGCATCGACGACATCGACAACCTGCTCAACAAGCGCTCCGGTGTGAAGGGCATCGCCGGTGTCAACGACTTCCGCACGCTGCGCGAGATGATCCACAACGAGGACCAGGACGCCTGGCTGGCCTACAACGTCTACATCCACCAGCTGCGCCGCTTCATCGGCTCCTACCTGGTGGCCCTGGGACGCATCGACGCGATCACCTTCACCGCAGGCGTGGGCGAAAACGACCGCTTCGTGCGCGCCGATGCCCTGGCCGACCTGGAGAACTTCGGCATCCAGATCGACCCGGAGCGCAACGCCGCTCCGAACGACGGCCCCCGCGAGATCTCCACGGACAAGTCTCAGATCAAGGTCTTCGTGGTCCCCACCAACGAGGAACTGGCGATCGCCCGCAAGGCGAAGGCCATCGCCGACACGCTCGGCTAGGCAGTGCCATCACGCTCCTAGACATCACACCCTTAGACCCGTAACAACCCCCGCGGAAGTTACGGGTCTAGATTTTTGCCAAACGTTGTTTGGCCATTCGCGCGCACAGCGGCGGCAAAAGTGGCGTGGGCTTGCCAAAAGGGCGGATTTAACCCGAGAATTGTCGCGGCCGGTTTGTAAAGTAAACACGTGGACTCCCTATACCTGACCGCGTTGTTGTTCTCGATGATGGGTGGCATCGCGGCTTCCTTGCTGCGCCTGCCCCCGCTCATCGGCTTCCTCGGGGCAGGTTTTGCCGTGAGCGCGGTGGGGCTGGAAGAAATCCCCTTCATAGAAGTCATCGGCGAGCTGGGCGTGACCACCTTGCTGTTTACCATCGGGCTGCAACTCAGTCCCCGCGAGATCGCAGGGCTGCGGGTGGTCGGCTCGGCGGCCGGGCATGCGGTGGCCAATACGCTCATCTTCGCCGCCCTATTCGGGCTGGCCGGGCTCATGCCGCTGGTTCCGATCAGCGTGCTGGAGCCGAAGGCGCTGGCCTATGTGGGTATTGCCGCCTCCTTTTCCTCCACCGTGTTCGTCATGGCGCAGCTGGCGGAGCACAACCGCTCCTCCTCAGCGATCGGCCGCATCGCCATCGGGGTATTGGTGCTCCAGGACATCATGGCTGTCGGCGTCTTGGTCTTTTCCACCGGCAAGACCCCGCATGCCTGGGCCTTGCTGTTGCCGCTGTTGTTGCTGCTGCGCCCGCTGGTCACGCGCATGCCGGACCGGATGTTTCGCACTGAGATGCTGGTGATCACGGGCATTAGCATCGCGGTCAGCGCCTACTCCCTGTTCGAGCTCGCCGGTGTGTCCGGCTCCCTGGGCTCGCTCATCGCGGGGATCGTGTTGTCCGGGCATCCGATCGCGGAGCGTTTCTACGATGCGCTGATGAGCGTGCGCGAGTTGTTGTTGGTCGCCTTCTTCCTGGAGATCGGATTAGGCGGGCTTCCCGACGAGCGCGGCTTCGTCATCGCGGGCGTGCTCTTGCTGTTTCTGGTGGCCAAGGCCGCGATCTTCATGGTGATCTTGTTCAAGGTGGGCATGTCCGCGCGCACCTCGGCGCTGTCCGGGGTGACCTTGGCCAACTACTCGGAGTTTGGCCTCATCATCACCTCCGTGGCCGTGGGCAACGGGGTCCTTGACCCCAACTGGACGTCCGTGATGGCGATCGCGGTGGCGGGCAGCTTCGTCCTCGGCGCCGTATGCAGCGCCCAGGAGCAGCGCATCCTGCCACACCTCGTGCGACTGTTTCCCGATCGTCCCGTCGAAAGACTGGCCCCCGACGAGCGCCCGGTGCAGGTCACGGACGCCGATGCCCTCGTGTTGGGCATGGGGCGCGTGGGTGAGGGCGTGTACCACCGCCTGAAGGAGGAATACGGCCTCAACGTCTAATGCATCGAGTTCGACGAGGATCGCATCGCCGCGCTGCGCTTGGGCGGGCACCAGATCATCGCCGGTGACGTCACCGACATGGAGTTGTGGCGCAAGATCGAGTTCGACTCCCCGCCGCGGATGATCGTGGTGGCCTTGCCGCTGCACCACGCGGCGGTCAAGGTCCTGCGCCGCATCCGCGATCACAACACCCGCGCCATCATCGCCAGCACCACCCAGATCCGCGCGCACAATGAGGCGCTGCTGGAGGCTGGCGCCGACGTGACGGACTACCTCTACGACGGCGCCGGGGAGGAGTTGGCCGATCAAGCGGTGCAAGCTTTGATGCGACAAAAAGGGTGCTAATCAGCAGGTGACGCCCTTACAACCAAGGGGCCAGCTGCACCTGCGTAGGTTGGCTGTCGAAAAACTCGTAGTCGGCGAAGGATGGGCGGTGCTCCTTAGCAAATCTCCTTACTTCCGAATTACCAAAACCTTGCGCCTTCCCTACGCGCCGTGCCAACGCTAGTCCATACACCTTGGCTGCGCCGGCCTTGCGTAGGCGCAGTGTTGCTGATCGCATATGGTTGCCAGAAGTGTAGGTATCGTCAATGACGAGGACGTTGAAGCCTTCCCCGGAAATGCAGCTGGTGAAACTTTTTTCACTGACCTCATTTCTCATGGCCCTACCCGTTGGAAGGAGAACTTCGCTCACTGGCGGGCAATCCGGAATAGTCTCGGCAGTCTGCTGAACGAGAAGGAGTAGCGGGTGAGGTCCCTTCCTGCCGCTTAAGCTGGGGATCGTCGTGATGAGATCCACGTCAAACTTGTCGAGCGCCTCTTTGATCCCCAGGTTGGCGAGGGCACGAATTATGGACTTCAGGCTAGAGCCATCCACATTTTCGCTTTTGTATCTGGCCATAACAGCGGCCGATTGCTCGTCCTCGAAATTGTAAATGCCAAATCCGAGGTGTTCTGGAAAGGCCTCCTCTGAGGCTTGACCACATTGATAACAGATGTCATATTGGTTGGATTTCTTAGCGCCACGGCATCTTAAGCAACCAAACTCGGGGACCAAGATGGCAGGGAAGAGGAAATCCCTACGACTTTGCAGAAAACTCGTGGCATCCATCATCTGAGATCCTGGCCCTATCAAAACAAGGTCGGAACTTCTAGACGGGACTTGCGAGCTTCAATGGCTAACATGACGGCGTCATCGAGGCTCCTTGCTTCCTGAGCTTTACCTTGCTCTACTAACCTATTTGCCCACGCAACCGTGTTTCGCACACGGTTTGTTACTATCACTTTCCTGCCATGCTTGACTGCTGCGTGTGCCTGGTGCTTGGTACCAGAGTTCTCAGTTGCGGCCATGACGATGGTGGCTACCCCCAAGCCAGACATGACCGCGTTACGCATCGGGAAGTTGAACTTACGGACTGTACTTTGCGGTTCGAACTGCGAGAGCACAAGACCGCCCTCTGCCTCGACGCGTTTTTGAAGCAAACTGTTTTCTGGGGGATAAGTTTGATCCAATCCCGTTCCTACTACCGCGACAGTCCTGCCGCCCGCGTCCAAAGCACCTTCATGGGCTGCCGTGTCGACTCCTCGCGCCAATCCAGAAATAACTGGGATTCCCTGTCTCACCAAGGCCTGCGACAGCTCATAGCAAGCCAAGAGCGTGGAATCGTCTGCCGATCGGGAACCGACGATACTGACTCCTTTTTCTTCCGGGCTGAGAGTACCGCGATAGTAAAGTATCGCCGGTGCCTCTTTCACCTCCGTGAGCAAACGGGGGTAATCAGGATCGAGAATGCTAAGGAAAGAAATTCCACGGGAAGCCCATCTGTGGAGGTCCCAGGTGGCAGAGTCCGCCAGATCAATCCCATACTCTTGGAGCACCGCCATCGCATCGCCACACCGAAGAACCTCGTTGACCCGCTCGCTGAGGCTAAGTTCCAGATCGGCGCGGGTCAAGGAAAGAAGAGCCGGCAATTGCCGAGACTCCTCCGGCCGAAACTCAAGATCCGTGGCTGTAGTCATGGTGCAATTCTAGGTCTATCCGGAAAGCTGATGTTTTCCTTCGCTTCTGTTTTCTTCCTCGATGTTCGACAAAAGGTGCACATCGTTTGTTGGTTGGGGCAGCACTCTTTTTTAAAACCAGGTGGTCGGCCGCACCTTGTTCGCCATGTCCACCAGCTGGTAGCGGTGGTGAGCGTGGGTGGTCGAGCGGGCCAGGATGCGCAGGGACTCCGCCAATCCCGTGCGCAATCCCTCTTGGGAGAAGGGGTAATCAAACAGCTCGTTGGAGGAGGCTGATTCCTGCAGGTGAGAATCGCGCAACCACGTCAGGCCCGCATTGAGGATAGCGATGCGGATCTGCTGGAAGCGCGGCTCGTTGGTGGGGATCTCCTCGAGCCGGCGCGCCGCCCGGCGCACCCGTGATTCCGATAGCTGGCCGGTGAGCAGGTACAAGATCGCGGTCAGCTGCGCCATGCGGTGATGCCGCGAGGACTGCGGCACCCGGTCGAGCGCCTTGACCGCCAACTCAACCTGGTTTTCGGCGATGAGCTGGCGGGCCAGCCCGAAAGCGGAGGAGACGGTGGTGGGGTTGGTCGCCCAGATCAGGGCATAGAGGTACAAAGTCTTAAACCTCAAGGACGCCGGATCCTGGGAAAGCTTGTTCCACATGCCCGCGAAGGTATCCACCACATCGCCTCTGAGGCTCGCGGCGGCGATGGCGACCTCCGGCTTGAGCAGGCACTTGTCGGCGAGTCCTTGCTGCTGGAGGAGCATTTCCGAGACTGCGGCGCGCGCCAGCTTGGCCGCAGATTCCCCAGGAAGCAGGGTAAACACCCGATTGAAGTCCGCCTGTGCCGTGGGGTAGTCGTCGAGAAGCAAACTCGTGATGCCGGAATACCACTGGAAACGCCAATCTCTGCCCAGCTTGGGTTCCAAGGTCTTCAGCCACTCCCTGGCCTCGGAGGTAAAGCCCAGGTCCAACAGGGAACGAACCACACCCAAGGGGATCTCCTTGGAGTCGCGGAACTCGTCCTGGGCCATGGCCTGGCGCATCGTCTCCAACGCCTCCGACGGCTCGGTGTAGGAGGAACCGGAGATCATGATCGCGCCTGGGTCGTCGCGGTCGAGCAGCGGAACCGGCAAGGCGGCCACGATCTCGGGAGCGGTGATCCTTACCGAACGCTCGATGCCGTCGAGGAGCTGATCGGTGCGAAAGACCACGTGCTTGGTGCCATAGGTGGAACGCTGGGGGGAAAACAGCGAATGCTGCGCGGGAAATTGGCGCCCATAGCGCACAGCCAGATACTCGCGCAGCACGCCATAGAGCTGGGTTTCGATCTCACGCACGGAGCTAAACCGGCGCGCCGGGTCCGGGTCGGTGGCGCGCTTGAGCAGGCGGTAGAAGGACAGATACTGGGAAAACAGCGGCTCGGCCTCGGGTCCTGGAAGGCCCAGGTCATAGACGCCGTCGGTCACCGGCAGGTTCACCGTCAGCGCGGCCAGGGTGCGTCCAATGGTGTAGATGTCGCTGGCCACGCTCGGGCCCTTCGTGGCTACCTCCGGGGCCTGGAAGCCTTTGGTGCCAAAAATATAACCGTAGGCGTCGATGCCGGAGACCGCGCCGAGGTCGATGAGCTTGACCTGGTCCTCGGTGGCGATGATGTTGTCCGGCTTGAGGTCGTTGTAGACCACCCCGCGGGCGTGGAGGTACTCCAGCGCGGGCAGCACCTCGAGGATGTAGCCGATGGCGATGTCGATGGAGAACACGCCACCGGGCTGCTGCATCTTCAGATCCCGCAGCGAAGGGCCGGGGGCGTACTCCATGACGATGAGCCCGCCCGAGACGCGCTCGTCGTCGATGAAGTTGTAGCTTTTCACGATGCCCGGGTGGGTGATGTCGGCGAGGAACTCGCGCTCGGCGATGGCGGCGCCGTAGCCCTGGGAGTTGCTCATCATGCCTTTGAGCACGACCCTGCGGCCGGAGACGTTGCGGTCGTTGGCCAGGTAGATCCAGCCCATGCCGCCGTGGGCGATCACGCCCGCGATCTCGTATTGGTCGGCGACCACATCCCCGGGATGAAGGGCGGGTTCTTCCACCCCGGGGGGCTCCTTGGACGGGTCGCGCAGGGCGAGGTCTTCCGGGATGAGCGGGATAAACGGCAGCATGACCATGCCGTTGGCCACCGCGCGGGACTTGCGGGTGGTGCCGCGACGGGAGCGGAAGGTGGATAGCGCTTGCTCGCGGGCGCGGTTTCCTACCTCCTCTGGGGTGGGAGTGTGGGTGGCCGCATCTCTCGGGAGGGGGACGTCGATCTCGAGGAAGTCATCATCGTCATCGTCGGCGAAGGGGTCGAACATGACGGCGCCGGTGGCCTGGGATTCGGTTCCGCCGACGTTGGTGGGCACCAGCATGGAGGTGTCGGTGCGCACGCTGCCGTCGGAGAACATGCTTGGGGCGGTGGCTGGCGCGTCGTAGCGCAGGTGCTCGAGGTTGTGCAGGAGCGCGCGCAGGCTGGGGTCGGTGGGGGCCTGATCCTCGTCGCCTTCGTCGGCGAAGGGGTCATAGAAGACAGCCTGGGTGCCGGGGTTGCCGTCCGGGTGGTCGGGGTCTGGCAGCTTGTCGGCCATGGTGTCCTCCTTGGTGTGGTGTCTGTGTGCGATCCCCCGTGTGGGTCAGCGTGCCCACGAGGGTAGGTGCTTGCGTTAGTGAGGTGCTTGCTCCTCACGGTACGCGGCTGCCGGCGGTTGCTGCAGGGGCAGGTAGGGGCCGAACCAGTTGAGGTAGAGCCCGGCCCAGGTGCGGTCGGACGTGAGCCTTTCTAGCGTGGAGTTGACCTGCCGGATCAGCCCGTCGGTATCGTGCCGGGTGCCGGGCTTGGCGATGGCGATGCCGTAGCTTTCCGTGCCCAGGGGATCGCCGACAATCTCGGTGAAGGGGTCTTGGGCGACCATGCCGGACAAGATGGTGTCGTCGGAGATGATCGCTTGCACCTGGCCTTGTTGCAGCGCCACGAGGCAGTCGGCGGCGGAGTTAGCCACGAGGAGATCGGTCTCCGGGGCGCGGGCGCGGGTGCGCTGCTGCCCGGTGGAGCCGGAGGTAACACAGGCCGTGCCGCCCGCCAAGTCGTCGATGGAGTCGATGCCGGTATTTTTCTCCACGAGCATGCGGGTTTGCCCGGTGAGGTAGGAGGCGGAGAAGAACACCTGGTCTTGGCGGTCGCGGGTGATGGAGATGCCGCGGATGGCGAGGTCAATCTTCTCGTCCTCGATGGATTTGAGCCAGTTGCTGCTGTCGACGAAGCGGAACTCCACCTTGTTGGGGTCGCCGAAGATGTCCCTGGCGATCTGCCGGGCGATGTCTACCTCGAAGCCCTTGATCGCCCCGGTGGAGGGCTCGCGGAAGCTAAGCAGGTACTGAGACTGGTCGATGCCGACGATGAGCCTTCCCCTGGCCACGATCTCGGGCACGCGTTCTTCCGGGGTGCGCTCGTCGGGGCGCAGCGATCCCAAAAGCCCGGTGGTGATGACCTCCTCGGGTGCAACCGAGCCGGCCTTCTCAATGCTGGAGCCGTCCGGAAGCGGCAGGTAGGCCTGCGTTTCCTGGGCCGGTTCCGGTGCGGCCGGTTCGGGCTCGGCACAGCTTGTCAGAAGCAGCGCGGTGGCCGTCGTCAAGCAAGCTACACGCATAAGGCCTGCTGGCGAAACATACCGGTGAAAAGAGTGTCTGGTGCTCATTAGAGGTACTCCTGCAGCCTGGGGCGGATGCCTACCCACATAGAAATCACGGAGAGGAAGGACAAGATGAGCATCACCATGGACACAAACCGGGAGGCGTTGGCGCCCTTGTCGATATACGCGCGCAGGGTGGAGCGGGTATCACCGACCATGCTGGCGAGCTCATCATCCATCTTCGCGTAGGCGGTCGCTGAACTCTCACCTGCTTGCGTGGTGCCAACCCCGGCGGAGTCGATCCCTTGCCCCTCGCCGAGCGTCAACGTCAGCGCGGTGTCATAGTCTCCGTTATTGAGCGTTTCCACCAGTTGCATGTGGCTTGAGCGCCATTGCTCCAGTGCCAGCCGCGCGTTGGCCAGCTGCTGCGGGTTTTCACCCGTGTCGGCCAAAAAGGA
This sequence comes from Corynebacterium sp. SCR221107, assembly GCF_027886475.1. Classification (NCBI taxonomy): domain Bacteria; kingdom Bacillati; phylum Actinomycetota; class Actinomycetes; order Mycobacteriales; family Corynebacteriaceae; genus Corynebacterium; species Corynebacterium sp. SCR221107. The sequence goes on along the minus strand of NZ_CP115670.1, from coordinate 2,603,216 downwards.
GGCGTCGAAGGCATCGAGGGCGTCGTCGACTGCGTTGGCCGCCGTTGTGAACGTGCCCGCATCGTCTGCTTCACGACGAACCAAGGCGAGCGTTTCATCGGTACGCGCCTGCTGCGCCTGGATCCTCGCATTGGTCAGCATCTCCAGCGGCGCGGAGGCTTCCTCGTAGGCCTGCGAGCCGGTGCGCCAGGTGATCGCATTGGCGGTGGTGACCCAGGTGGTGATGAAAGCCATGAGGATGGTGGCGGTCAAAAATCCCCGATTGAGGCGGCGGTGGGTGACCTGCGCCAGCCACAACTGCGCCAGCACCAAAAAGCCCAGCGCGGCAAACATGCCCGACAACGGGATCCACAGCGGGGTGGTCAGCGAGCGCTGGCTGGTGACCACCTCCCGCGACATCATCGAATACAGTTCGTTGGCCGCGGGCAGGATCTCGTTGCGCATGAGCGCGTTGGCCTCGGACAGGTAGGCCACGCCCACGGGGTTGTCCTGGCGGTTATTCGCCCAGGCGGTCTCCACTAGGCCGGTGTAGGTGGGCAGCAGCTTATTGATCTTGGTGATAAGCGCGAGGGCGTGCTCGTTGTCGGTGGAGATACCCGAGGCAGTCTCGGCGGCCGCCGCGGCGGCATCCTGGTAGGCCAGGCTGTAGCGGGTGCGGGTGTATTCCGACTGCACCGACGAGCGCACAAACCCCACCGTCGCCGTGGTGTCCGCCAGCGACAAGGAGGTATAGAGGCGGTGGGCGGTAAAGCTCACCGGCTCCGTGTTATTCATCAAGGTCTCTAGGTCCGCGCGGCGTTGCGCGGAGGTCTGTGACATGGAGATTCCTGCGGCGATGACGGCCATGGAGACCACTACGACCATCAGCGTCATCCGCCCCGGGGTGGTGCGCAGGAAGCGGCCGAAGCGCAGCGCCCACTCCACCGGCATGGTGATGGAGTCGTGCCAGAGCTCTTGCCAGAAGTTGCGTCTTGCTTGCCGACGTTCCGAGATGCGATCCATCCAATTGTCTTCGGCATTGGTGGGCACCGCACGCACCGGGCTCAAGGTGTGCAGGATGAAGTCCCCGGTGGGCGTGCCCACACCGGGGCTGAAGCTATTGCGGTCCTCGCGGGAAACGCGCTGACCGTACTCCACGTCCTCCGCATCCTCGGGGATATCGGGTATTGCAGGCATCTCGGGCATGTATTTATAGCCTTGGCTGAATTAAAAGGTGCGTTAATAGGTTCTCACCAAGCATATCGCGGTGGCTTTGTCGTGGGCAGCTTATGCTAAAGGTATGTCTGGAATCGAAAGTCTTCACTCGGCTAGCCACGGCGAGGGGTGGGCGGCAGGGCCCGGCGGTACCCGCATGTGGGGACGCCACGGCGCCGCCGGACTCGCCCTCGTGGCCCGGGCTGGCGATTCCTGGACGATCCTCATGCAGCACCGCGCCGCGTGGACCTCGCACGGGGACACCTGGGCGCTGCCCGGTGGTGCGCGGGAGGCGAGCGAGGATGCCCGCCAGGCCGCCGGGCGCGAGGTCGCAGAAGAGACTGAAATTTACCCCGACTCCTATGAAGTCTTGGGGCAAGCGGTCACGGCGGGCCCGTTTCCGGCCGATCCCGACCGCCCGGAGCTTGCCGGGCAGTGGACCTACACCACCGTTTTCGCACGCGCACCGCATCAGTTGGAAACCCATCCCAACGAGGAGTCCCACGAGCTGCGCTGGGTCGCCTTAGACGAGGTGGCGCAGTTGAAGCTCATGCCGGCGTTCGCGGCCTCGTGGCCTAAGGTCAAACAGCTGTTGCTCGACTACCTCAATTAAGGAACCCGGCTCTCCAAGGCACCAGGGGCGAAAATATGTCACACTGGTTGGCATGATTGAAGTGCGTGGATTGACAAAACAATACGGTGCCGTGCGCGCCGTGGATGACATCACCTTTGACGTCAAACCCGGAGTGGTCACAGGATTCTTAGGACCCAACGGGGCCGGGAAGTCCACCACCATGCGCATGATCGTCGGCCTCGATAATCCCACAGCGGGCACCGCCACCATCGGCGGCACCGCCTACCGCAAGCTGAAGAACCCGCTGCGCACCGTCGGCGCGCTGCTCGATGCCAAGGCGGTCCACCCCAACCGCTCGGCGGCCAATCACCTGAAATGGATCGCTCAGACCAACGGTATTCCCACCACCCGTGTCGACGAGGTCTTAGAACTCGTGGGTCTGACTAGTGTTGCCTCGAAGAAGGCGGGCGGTTTCTCCCTCGGTATGGGCCAGCGCCTCGGCCTGGCGGCCGCCTTGATGGGGGATCCGGAGGTGCTCATCCTCGACGAGCCGGTCAACGGCCTTGACCCGGAGGGCATTCGCTGGGTGCGCGAGTTCCTGCGCTCGCTTGCCCAGCAGGGCCGCACCGTGCTGGTCAGCTCCCACCTGCTTTCCGAGATGGCACAGACCGCCGACGAACTGGTGGTCATCGGCCGCGGCAAGCTGGTGGCTCACGCCTCCACCTACGACTTCATCCGCGAGCACGCCAGCACCTCCGTGGTGGTGCGCGCCGACAACCTCGAGGGGCTCCACGCCGCTTTGCAGGCCAGCGGGATCGAGTCGGCCATCGGCGTCGACGAGGAACAGCGCCCTACCCTTACGGTGATGGAGCGTACTTCCGACGAGATCGGCGCGATTGCCTTCGACAAGGGAATCAAGCTCGCCCTTCTCGAACAGCGCCACGCCTCCCTGGAGGAGGCCTTCATGCGGCTGACCGGGGACGCAGTCCAGTATCAATCCACCGTTGCCCCTGGTGCCCACCGCGCAGGTTAGAAGAATAGTTTAAGGATTAGGTGTTCATCGTGTTTTTCAATACCCTTCGCGCGGAGTGGACCAAGCTCTACACCACCAAGGCCTTGTGGTGGACCAGCGCGCTGATCGTGTTCTTCGGCTTGCTGCTGGCGTTTTTCGCCGGCAAGAACGTGGAACAGTCCTTCATGGGCTATAGCGTGCTCTCGGCCTCGAACGTGGTCTCGGGCGTGGCCGGCATTTCCATCATTGTGGTGGCTATTCAGGCGATCATGGTGGTGACCGCGGAATATCGCCACAAGTATCAGTCGGTCACCTTCATGGCCACCCCGAACCGCCACGTGGTGGCGGCGGCCAAGTTGGCGCTTTACGGGCTGCTGTCCGCCGCCTTGACGTTTGTGACCGTCATCGTGTGCTTCTACCTGGCCAAGATGGTGGCCACCCCGGAACAATCTAAGACCCTAGACGTGTGGAATGACGATATCGCGTTGCGCATCATGTGGGTATATCCCCTGGTCAGCTTCCTGCTCACCGTCTTCGCCCAGGGTATCGCCTTCATCGTGCGGCAGACCGCAGGTGCGATGGCGTTGGTGCTGATATGGATGACCACCCTGGAGGGTGTGGGCTCGCTGATCCCGAAGGTGGGCGAGTACGTCCAAAAGTACGGCCCGTTTACCAACATGAACGCATTCATCTTAAATAGCCCCATTGACGATGCCTCCTGGGGGGTCAATGGTTCCGGCTGGTACTTCGCGGCCTGGGTCGTAGCCCTCTATGCGATCGGCCAGGTGTTGCTGGCAAAGCGCGACGCCTAGCCGGGTCCACCATCCCACCCCGACAATCGAGAGGGTGCCCAAGCTTTTTGGCTTCGGCACCCTCTTTTTCATGGATGGCTTTGGCCTGGCCGCGGAGGCTTCACATTTGCGGTCGAAAGGAAACCGTCGAAAAGGCGTCCAAAAATACCCTGAGGGGGTATAAAATCCGGGCCTATTCGACCACGCCTATTCGACCGCAAATGTGAAGCCCTTAGGGAGGTGGGCACGTGGGAACGCGGGCACGTGAAGCCCACACTGGATCTGCCTAAGCAAACCGGATAATGAGGTATGGGAGCACCCAGGCGATGAGCAACATGAGCGCGATGCCCATGATGGGGTGGCGGGAAAATGAGGCAGCGCAGTGATCGGCAAGCCAGGCGATGAAGTGGCGCAGGAAGGGCAACAGCAGCACAAGAAGGGTGCCGGTGAGGTTGAACAGCAGGTGCACCAGGGCCACGTGCAGGGCTAGCGCGCCTGTTTGATCGTCAATGCCCAGCGCCACCAAGATGCCGGTGAGGGTGGTGCCGATGTTGGCGCCCATGACTATCGGCATGACCGCCGGGCGATACAGCGAGCCGGTGGCTCGGGCGGTGGCGGTGGCGGTGACGGTGGCTGAGGAAAAGCCGGTGGCCATCGTGGCGCCGACGCCCAACGTGAGGCCAGCGACGTCGGAAAGCCCACCGCTGCGCGCAAGGATGGGGAAGCCGGTGCCGCGAACGAGGGCATGGAAGCGCTCCTGCAATGCCTTCATTGCAACTACGGTGAGCACGCACCCGCCGATCAATTCCACCCACATTAACCCGGAGTTCATGGTCAGCTGTTGGCCCCAGTAATGGACGGAAAGCGTCTGGAGAATCTGCTCGGAGGCAACAAAGGCGTTGACTGGTTGAACCAGCCGGGAGGCGATCTTTGACAACGGATGAAATAGCAGCTCGATGGGCAGGAGGCTTGCAACGCCCAAAATGTTGAACCACACATGGGTAAAAACCACCTGGTAGGCGCGGCGGGAATGGCGGCGCTTGTGGCGGCCACTGATCCACAAGGCCAAGATCATCGGGGTGAAGGTGGTGGCGATGTTCGCGCCGAACACCGCCGGGATCGACTCCTGCGGGGAAATCAGCCCCATCGCGGTGCTGTAGACCAAGCCCACGGTGACCGCGGAGGACGACTGCAGCAAGGTGGTGGCCAGCATGCCGGCGGCCAGCGCCTTGAAGGAGGACATCTCGCTGGTGTTAATGAAGGCCTGGACGGCAGGAAAAAGCGTGGCCAGGGAGTCGACGACGAAATGCAGGCCGAAGGCCATGCAGACGAACATGGCTAGGATGGCCACCCAGTTGGCGGCCGCGCCTTGCCGGGTCCATGCAACCTGGCCTTTGAGCTCGGCCGGGTCGATGTCGATGACATCGCCGTGCTCACCGTGGATGATATCCGCGGATTGCTCGGGGGCATGGGGGTCAAGAGCCTCGGTCCGCGACGTCGAATACGACATGAATACCTGCTCCTTTCTGCCCGAATTGCCCTTGAGTGAGCATGCTTTCCGACGTCCACCGCGGCCGTAGGAACCGGGCACGGCTGCCGTGTGTCGGCGGGGTTGGAAAAGCGATTGCCTATTGATTCAAACTTATCCCAGCGCTCAAGCGTGAAGAAATTTCCCGTATCCACTGCCAAACCCGCTAGACAGTAACGCTTACGGGTGTGGCTTAGGTTAGCGAAGGCTAAGGCGTGCGCCGTATATTAAGGGATTGTTTTCTAGCGTTTGTGGAAACGCTAGAAAACAATCATGGATTGATCAACAAAGTGGGGGAGTACAATCCCTTGTCGGCGCCGCAACCGATGGCGCCACACGCGCCGTGGCCAGGCAATGCGCTGGCACTAACCCCGGTAATCCGATACCAGAAAGCGGTCGAACATCACTGATGGCCATTAACGAGACCAATTACCAGCCGCAAAAGCTCACCCCGGCTCTGCTGACAGGCCTTGCCCTGTTGTCGGCATCGGGGCCGTTTGCCACCGACATGTACCTCGCGGCGCTGCCACGGGTCGTCGATGACCTCAGCACCACCGCGACGATGGTGCAGCTGACCTTGTCTGGATTCATGGTGGGCATGGCCATCGGCCAGTTGGTCATCGGCGGCCTCTCCGATTCCCTGGGGCGCCGCGGCCTTATGATCGGCGGCGCCGTGCTGGCCTTGGCGGCCTCTATCGTGTGCGCGATGACCCCGTCGATTGGCATCCTGATTGCAGCCCGCCTCGTTCAAGGTCTGGGCTCGGGTGCGTGCGTGGTGCTGGCCAGGACCGTCATCCCGGACCTAGCCAAGGGCGTGGCCGCGGCGAAGGCCTTTACCCTCATGATGATTATCCAAGGCATCGCCCCGGTGCTGGCGCCGGTGCTCGGTGCGCTGTTGGTCGAGCCGATCGGCTGGCGCGGCATCTTCTGGGTGCTCAGCGGCATCTGCGCCCTGCAGCTTCTGGTGGCCGTCTTCCAGGTCAAGGAGTCGCACCCGAAGCACCTTCGCGAGGGAGCATCCTTTTCCAACACGCTGCGTGGCTACCCGTTCGTGCTGAAAAACCGCGGTTTCGTGGGCTACGGCATCGCCTTCTCCTTCATCTTTGCGGTGATGTTTAGCTACATCTCCGCCTCCCCATTCGTCATCCAGCAGCAGCTGGGTTTTAGCCCCACCATGTATTCGGTCATCTTCGCGGTCAACGCCTTGGGCATGATGGCCATGGGTGCGGTCAACAACCGTCTCATGGATCGTCACACCCCTGAGCAGATCATCAAGGTGGCCATCGTGGTCATCGGTGTGGCCGTGGTGCTTTTGGCTCTTGCGGCACAGTTCGCGCTGACGCCGTGGCTGGTGCTTCCGGCATTATTCCTCGTGGTGGCACCGATGCCGATGGTGATGGGCAACGCCACGGCGCTGGCCACCGGGCTGGTGCGCGAGCGCGCCGGCGCTGGTTCTGCCGTGCTGGGCTTTACGCAGTTCTTGCTGGCAGCCATCGTATCCCCGCTGGTAGGCATCGACGCCAACCATGCCGTATCGATGTCCGTGTGCATGATTGTCGCCTTCGTCATCGCCGCAGTAGGACTCGTCGTCGCTTTGAAATCCACGCGTTAACACGCGGTTGTTAAGCCAAGCGGGAGCGCCGTGCGACTGGGGTGCATCTATGAATGCGCCCCGGCAGGTGGCGCACCCGCTTTTTCACGTCAGCTATTGCAGCGCCGAGGTAAGGCGCATGACATTGTCGATATAGCGGCGGGCGTATCCGCGCTTGTTCCACTCCTCCAAGGTCAGTTCGATGGAGCAGGCGCGGTAGGTGTCGGTGACCTCCGAGAGCTGGCGAATGAGGTTTCCGCGGGTGATCATGAGGGACACCTCGTAGTTGAGGCCGAAGCTGCGCATGTCCATATTGGAAGAGCCCACGACGCCCACGGCGGCGTGGCCGGCCTCCGGGTCGGCGAGCATGTACTTGGAGTGCAGCACGGACGGCTTGGGGTACATAAAGATGCGCACGCCTGCCTCCAGCAGTGCTTGATAGTAGGAGGATTGGGCGTGGTGGACCATGAACTGATCCCCCTGCTCGGAGACGTAGAGCTCCACCTCAACCCCGCGATAGCAGGCACTCGTGACGGCCTCGAGCATGGACTCGTCCGGGATGAAGTACGGGGAGCACATCACCAGGCGTTTTTTGGCGTGGTGGATGATCGAATTAAACATCCTCAAGTTCGGCTCGGTGCTATAACCAGGACCGGAGGGAACCAACTGGACGATGTTGGCGGAGGTGTCGTGGGTATCAGGCATCGTGGGGCCCAAGATGTCCTCATCAATCGGCAGCAGCTCGTCGGATTCCAGATACCAGTCCACGGCAAAAACCATGTTCATGGAGGAGACCACTGGGCCGGTGAGCTCGACCATGAGGTCGACCCATTCGCGCCCCACCTTCTGATTGCCCTTTTTCAGGTAGCTGGAGTCGATGAGGTTCTGGGAGCCTAGAAAGCCGCGCTCGCCGTCGATGATGAGCATCTTGCGGTGATTGCGCAGATCGGGGCGTCGGAAGCGCCAGCGCAGCGGCTGCAGCGGCAGCATGAGCTCCCATTTCACGCCGATCGCGTCCAGCCGCTTGCCCAGCTTGAGGTAGCCCGGGTACTTCCAGCTTCCCACCTGGTCAAACAGGAGGCGAACCTCCACGCCGCGCTTGACTGCCCGCTCCATCGCGCGGAAAAAGATCTCCGTGGTTGGGTCCCAAGCTACGATGTAGATCTCAGCATGCACGTATCGGGTGGCCTCGTCGACGGCGCGGACCATTTGCCGGATGGTTTCCCGGTAATCGGTGTAGACGCCGTGACTGGTGGCGGAAACTGCGGGCATGCCCGTCAGCTTGCGGTTGAGCTTGATGAGTGAGGCGATCTCCGGGTTGGAGATGGTGCCGGGCGGAAAGTCCGGCTCGATCGCCTGGACGTCGGTGATGGCGGAATTGGCCTCTTGCTGGATGGCGTGGCGGCGACGATTGATATAAGGGCTGCCCATGAGCAAGAACAGGGGAAGTCCTAAGAAGGGAAGCAACAAGATCGCCAGGAGCCAAGCGGTCGAGGAGCTGGGGCGACGGCCTTCGGGTACGAAACCGATGGCGATGATCTTGACCGTGTAATCGACAATCAGGCCGATCGTCTGCCACGTGCTGAGGTCGAGGCTCCAAGTAAACGACAAGATCTCTAGGCCTTTTCTGGTGATAGGTAGTCCACGATCACTGGCGCATGGTCAGAAGCGCCCTTGCCGGCGCGCTCCTCGACGTCGATGAAGCCTTCTTTGGCCTCCAGCCCGCGGGAAAGCTGGAAATCGATGAGCATGCCCTGGCCGCGTTGGAAGCGAGCGGCCTTGTAGTCCCAGTAGGAGAATCCTTCGAAGGGACTGGTCACGCGAAGGCCTGCGTCAAGCAAGGCCTCGAATGCCTGACGTTCTGGTTCGGTGACGTGGGTGGCGCCATCGAAGGCGCGGATGTCCCACACGTGCTCGTCGCGCGGCGCGATGTTGAAATCCCCCAGCAACACCATCGCCGGGTCGACGTTGTGTTCCGCGGTGACCTCCACATAACGGGCGAGGGAGTAGAGCCAGCGCAGCTTGTAGTCGTAGTGCGGATCGGCGATCTCGCGCCCGTTGGGCACGTACAGGCTCCATATGCGCACCCCGCCGCAGGTAGCGCCCAAGGCGCGCGCCTCGATGGCTTGGTCCGCGTCGGGATCCTTATTGAAACCGGGCTGACCTGGGAAGGATGTGGCAACATCCTCGATTCCGACGCGGGAGATGATGGCCACGCCGTTCCACTGGTTGAGGCCGAAGTGGGCGACCTCATAGCCCAATTTCTCAAAAGTGGCAAAGGGAAACTGGTCATCGCGGCACTTCGTTTCCTGTACCGCAAGCACGTCAACATCGTGGCGCGTAAGAAATGCTTCGACGCGTTCGACGCGAGTTCTGATCGAATTGACGTTCCAGTTCACAATGCGCATGCGTTACAGATTACCTTTCATGGCCCATTCATCTCGGCATCGCTGGCACCCCCGCGCGGACGCTAGGTGGTGATCGTTGCGTAGCGGTGCCGATGGTGCTCGATAAAGCCCAGCTTCTCATAGAGGCCGATGCCAGCGGAATTACTGGCGATGACCTGGAGATACGCGGTGGTCGCACCGCAGGCAGCGCCCCAGGACAACATGTGGATGCCTAATTGGGTCCCGTAACCTTGGCGTCGGAAAGCGTGCGCAACCTCGACCGCGGAATACCCCAAATACTGCCTGCTGCCTGCGGAGGTAATCGTGCCGCGGGTAATTGCGATGGTCTCGCCTGTCTCATCGACCAGGCGGCCGAAGCCCATCTGGCCATTGATGCGCTCGCGAAGCAGGTTCAGCGCGTGCTCCGGCAGCGGTTTGCCGCGGAAGTGATAGAGGCCGAGCCAGGCGCGATCCGGCTGCTCATCGATGCGAAACTCCGCGCGCTCATCGGGTGTGGGCAAGTCGGTGAGCTCGCGGGTCATCACGATGATCTCCGGGCCCAGCTCCCAGCCGTGATCCTTGGCTAGCTGCTCGGCCTGCTTGCCGATGCGCTCCGGGATGAGCACCCTCGGCGGCAGCTTGTGGCGGGCGTAGAACGCCTTAATCTCGGCCACCGGCACCGGCGTAAACACCGCCGAGCGGCCCAGCGGCGCGGCCGAATTGGAACGCTCCGTAATGCCATCGCCGGCGCGCAGCAGCCACTGGCCATCGCTGGCCCAGGTGTGCTCGATGCCGGGGAAGGCCTCCGAATAGGCGAGTTCGATGTCGCGGATCTCCGAGTTACGCACCCGCCGCGGGCTGAGCTTTTTGACCACGTAGACCTGAGCGCGTGGGATCCGGACCTCGGCCAGCGCGGAGGGGAAGCCGCCGACGGCCTGCGGGCGCACCACCAGCTCCTTTTCGTTGAGGTCGACGACGTGGCCGATGACATCGGAGTGCTGGCCGTCGATCACGCGGCGGATGACCACCCGCTCGCCGGGGTGGACATCATCGGAGCGAAAGATGCGCGACCGGGGAGAGGCGGGGTGTTGTTCCATTAACTTTCCTGCGGGTGCTCGCCGGCAGACTCGACCTCGTCGTGGCCGAAGGGATCCGGATCCACACCCGGCAGCCAGGTCAACCCGGCCTCGGTCCAGCCGTTGCGGCGCACGGCCTTCTTGGCGGCGCGCTTCCAGCGACCCTGGAGCACGTCGGCGTAGACGAAGCCGTCCAGATGGCCGACCTCGTGCTGCAGGCAGCGGGCGAAGAAGCCGTAGCCCTCCACGGAGACCTCGTTGCCGTTTTCGTCGAGGCCGACAACGCGCGCCCAGTCGGCGCGGGAGGTGGGAAAGCCCAGGCCGGGCAGGGACAGGCAGCCTTCCTCGTCGGAGCCGTCGACGCGGGGCATGGTCTCTGGGATCTCGGAGGTTTCCAGCACCGGGTTGATGACGCAGCCGCGGCGGATGACCTGCTGGTCTTCGGGCAGCGGCTCGCCGTTCGGGCCCTCGACATCGGGGCAACTGAACACGAACAGGCGCTTATTCACGCCGACCTGGTTGGCGGCTAGGCCCACGCCGTTGGCGACGTCCATGGTCTCGTACATGTCGTCGATGAGCTCGCGCAGCTCGGAAACCGGCTCGGTGACGGGTTCGGTGGGATTGTGCAGTACTGGGTCGCCGTAAATGACGATGGGACGAACGGTCATAATGACAGTGTAAGCACCGCGCTTGCTTTCCGACGACCACGGTGCCCGACTTAAACAGAATAGGCACGACAGCGGTGCGCATGAGCGTGTCTATTCCCGCCTCACACGAACGCGAGCGGCGCAAAGGCGATGAGTTTGGCGCCGCTATGATGCCGCTCGCTGAGGCAGCCAGGGCTCGTCTTTCGTCGGCACCTCCCGTAATCGCTGGGGCGACCTACTGCAGATTCGTCGGTAAGCCACACTGTGGGATGAAAGACATCGTGGCAGCGAGCCTGCCTAGCATTTTCCGTCCCATCGCAGGCAATGCGTCAGCTGCTACACCAGCGCCACACAGCTAAGCGAACTGCTTGCCCGTTGATACGAAGAATGCGCGCTCTACTTCTGGCCGGGTGAGGTCGATGGTGCATTGACCTCACCCAGTAGTGAGAAAGGGCCCGTCCGATCATCAGCGCATCGCACCCCTGCCGCCCGAGGCCGTGCTGCGCGAGATTCCCGTCATCGGGGCCGTCACCGCCACCACACTGATTTCCCAAAAGACGCTGCACATCCACCCGATCTACGACTCCGGGGTCATCGGGGTGACCGCCGGAAAACCAACGGGACACCACCTGCCCCGCTGCCCCGGCATCTGGCCGAGGACTGGGAGTGGGTCACCGCCTTAGATGAGCTACGTCGGCAGACGGGGCTGCCTGCATCGATTCCTAGGCTCTGCGTCTTTGGTGTCATCGCCTGAATTAAAGGTGGTGCGCTCGGGAGGCCGTAGGCGACGACAAGCGACCAGGGTTGGGCTGGGCGGTGCTCTAAGCTGAAAGCCATGACCGATGCCCGCCACCTTGATGACAGCTCGGAGCTGGCCTCCGCTGTGGAAGACCGGCTTAGCGCGCTGCAGTTGCTGCGATTCGAGAAGCACGCCCCGCGTGCGCTCGGTGCGAAGGAAGACCTCATCCGCGCCGAATTGGGAATCTCGCCGATTCGTTATTATCAAAAGCTCAACAAGGCCATCGATGACCCGATGGCGATGGAGCAATTTCCCCACCTCACGGCCAGGTTGCGCAGGTTGCGAGATTCGCGGGAAAACCGGGGCGTGGACTCGTAACGCTACATTGCGCTGGGTAAAGCGTGCGCGCCCTAAACAAAAAGACAATGGGATGCTTGAGGTGGCGCAGCGCGAAACCATGGCGGCGACCCACTATGATAACCAGTGTGACTGATGTGACTGACCAAAATCCTGAACAGACTCCGGACCAGGCTCAGGGTCTGCCCCTGCGCGGGATGGCGATGATCTTAATCGCCGTCGCCTTGTTGCTGGCCGCATGGGGTGCCTACTCCATGACTCGTGATGACAACGCCCAGGACGTGACCGTCAACGCCACCAATACCCCGGCCGCAGCCACCCCGGCCGCCGGGCAGCAGGCTACGGGCAGTGCATCAGCCCCGGCCACAGCGCCTAGCGCCGCGGCCGCTTCGGCAGGAAGCACTGACGGCGCGGCGGCGTCGGCAAGCCCGGCTGCGGCCGCCCCGAACGCCACCGCCGGCCAGGCCAGCGACTACACCACCGTCCACGTGCTCAATAACTCCACCGTCCAAGGTTTGGCGGCCGATGTGGCAGACCAGCTCAAGGCGAAGGGGTTCACCCCGGGCGAGGTCGGCAACTACGCCGACGACGTGGTCCCGGAAAACACCGTGTACTTCCCGGCGGGCAACGCCGCCGCCGAGCAGGCCGCCCGTGAACTGGCCGACCGCGTCGGTGGCGTTGCCGCTGTCCGCCCGGACGACCTGCCCGCGGGCACCGATTCGCCGAACTCCCTCGTGCTGGTCCTGGCGACCGAAACCACCGTCAACTAGGCAGGATCGGCATCGCACAGGTGTCGGCCGCGCCACGCACATTCGATACGCGCTGAATTTAATTGCGCACTCGTCGAGGGTTTTGCCCACGGCCTCTCGTTCGATGCTGAGCGGGTGGCCTAAAGTTCTCTTTTGAGGGTATAGCTCAAGGCCACTGACATGCGGCTCGGGGTTATGCTCATCACTGGTTTTGTCGGTTCATAACGCCCGTTCGTCCCGCACCCAAAGGTGGTCCCCATGACCCAGCCGTTTAACGCATCCGCCAACCCCACCGTGGGAGTGGAGTGGGAAATCGCGCTCATCGACCCGCAGACCAGGGACCTCGTCCCGCGCGCGGGGGAGGTCCTTTCCGAGGTGGCAACCACCCACCCCGACCTGCACTTCGAGCGGGAGTTCCTGGCCAACACGATCGAGCTGGTGACCCCCGTGTGCCACAACGCCGGCGAGGCAACCGCCTACCTTGAGACCTGCATCGACGCGCTGCGCCCCGTCGTGGAGGAAAAGGGCCTGCGCCTGTGGGCCTCCGGCTCGCACCCCTTCTCCGATTTCCGCACCCAGCCGGTCAGCGAGAAGGGACACTACAAGGAGATCATCGAGCGCACCCAGTACTGGGGCAACCAGATGCTCATCTGGGGCATCCACGTCCACGTCGGCGTCTCCGACAAGGACCGGGTCTGGCCGATCATCAACGCGATGCTGACCATGTATCCGCACCTGTTGGCGCTGTCGGCCTCCTCGCCGGGCTGGGACGGCATCGACACCGGCTATGCCTCCAACCGCACCATGCTCTACCAGCAGCTTCCCACCGCAGGCCTGCCCTACCAGTTTGACAACTGGCAGCAGTGGGAGTCCTACATGCGCGACCAGGACATCTCAGGGGTCATCAACCACACCGGCAGCATGCACTTCGATATCCGCCCCGCCGGCAAGTGGGGCACCATCGAGGTGCGCGTCTCCGATGCCACCAGCAACCTTCGCGAGCTCTCGGCCATCGTGGCGCTGACACACCTGCTCGTGGTGTACTTCGACCGCATGATCGATGCGGGCGAGCCCCTGCCTACCCTGCAGGACTGGCACGTGGCCGAAAATAAGTGGCGCGCGGCTCGCTACGGCCTCGAGGCCATCGTCATTACCTCCCGCGCCACCGATGAGCGCCTGGTCACCGAGGATCTCAAGGACTGGCTGGACAAGCTTGCGCCGCTGGCGGCCGAATTCGGCTGCGAGAAAGAGCTGGCGCGCGTCAACGAGATCATCGCCCGCGGCGCGGGCTATCAGCGCCAGCGCTCGATCTATCGCGAGACCGGCTCCTGGGAGGATGCGGTGGATGCCACCTGCCAGGAAATGGATGAGCTGCTGCCTTAAAAACTCACACGGCCCCGGCCACGGCGGAGGCTGCGGCCGCCTGCGTACCGCGGCGAAGTGCGGCGCGGGCGACGTCGGCAAGCACATAGCCGACCAACAGCACCACGCCGACGCCGACGAACAGCGCGTTGCGTGGGTCGGTGGGGGTCTGCGCATGCGCGAAGAAACTCCAGTCGGGGGATAGCGCCGCGGTCACCTGCGGCAACGCCACCACCGCGCACACCCCAAGGGCCAAAAGCCCCACCAGCTGAGACAACCCGCGCGCAAGCGGGGATAATGCCGTGCCCGATACCACCCCGGTCCCCGCACGCCCCAGCACCGCGTTGCCCAGCCCATCGAGGCTAAGCAGCAAGGACACCAGCACCGGCACCAGCCACACCCAATGGTGGAACCACGTAAAAGGCGAGACCAGGCACGCACCTATGCCACCTAGCCCCAGCGCCCACCCGGGGCTGTGATTGCGCCGGGCTGCGCGCGCAGCCGACCACACCAAGGCCACCGTCACGGCCACGGCCAGCAGCCACACCAGCTGGCTGGGCTGCTCGAAAACCCGTGTGAGCACCGACAACAGCGACTGCGCGCCGGGATTATCGTGGGTGCCCACCCGCGAGGAATCGGAGATCGCCTGGGTCCAAAACTGCCCCGCATCCGGGATGGTGGCAAAGCCGATGCCCACCGTGATGAGGAAGGTCACCACAGCGACGGCGGCGGCGAGGTAGCGGCCCTGGGCGAGAAAGACCACGATGAAAAACGCAGGTGTGAGCTTCATGCCGGCGGCAAGCCCCACGCCCACCCCGCCGAAGGTGCGCCGGGGCAAGAAATCCAGCGCCACCAACGCCATGAGCACCACGTTGATCTGACCGAAATAGAAGCTGCCGTGAATGGAATCGAGTCCGAATGAGGCAACGGCCAGGCCCACCGCCAGTGCCCAGGTGCCCATGCTGGCCCGCAGCGTGGTGTGCATGGTGGCCGCGATCACCCACACCAGGGCGAGGAAATTGAGCACCTGCCACAACCAGGTCGCAGCCTGGCTCGGTACGGACGTGAAAAGCTCGAAGAAGGCCCCGGCGAACGGCGGGTAGGTAAAGGGCAGCCCGGGGATGAAGTCGCCGGCGTACAACTGCCCGCCCTCGGCCAGGTGCTGCCCGGCCAGCCGGTAGACCTGGAGGTCGACCGGCTCGGGCTGGAAGACGCGCTGGGAGGCATCGAGGCTGAATTCCTTGACGAGGACGAGGGCCGCGAATAGCCAGGCGATGATTAACAAGGTGGGCAGGCTTCGGCAAGTACGCACGGTGGCCATCTTAGGGGCTTAGCCGCCACCGTGGGGGCCGGGGCGCGGGAAGCGTGCGCACCGCCGTGCCCCCGCACCCCCAACGCCGAACCTAAGCGAGCACGTGCAAGCTCAAGCAAGCACGAGCAAGCACTGCCCGCGCTGCCTAGCGCTTGCGCTTGACGGCGCGCTGGGCCGGTGCCTCGTTGACGCTGAGGTGATCCGGCGGGCCGTAGAGCCCCTCGCGGCGGCTGACACGGCCGACGCGCTGGCCGGTGACGGGCCCGGTCATCAGCGCGAACAAAACGAGCAGCACGAGGATGCCGAGGTCGCCGCGGTGGGCGATGTTGAAGTCGGGCGAGCCGATCACCCGGATGATGGCGCCGATGACGGTGAGGATGAGACCCACCGTCTGCGGCTTGGTGATGGCGTGGACGCGCGAAAGGGAGTCCTTGAAGCGCACCAGCCCGATGGAGGCCGAGAGCACGAAGAGGGCGCCGAGCCCGATGAAGATGAGGGATAAGACGTCGGTGAGCATCAGGCATCGTCTCGCTTCCTAAAGCGCGCCACCGAGACGGTGGAGATGAATCCCAGCATCGCCACGACCAGCATGGCGTAGGACACGGAGGTATCCAGCGTCCAGCAGATATAGGTGGCCAGCGCGCATTGGATCATCGCCGAGAGCCCGTCCATGCCCAGCAAGCGGTCGATGGAGTTCGGTCCGGCGAGGATGCGGTAGTTGGTAAGGATGAAGGACACCGCGAAGACGCAGGCGATGACCAGGAGGACGGTGTTATAGACCTCTGGGTTCACTGGGCTCCCCTTTCGAAGGCGGCGATGAGTCTTTTCTCCAGCATGGCGACCGCTGCCCGGGCCTGGTCGATCTCCGATTGGGATTCGGCCTTGAGCAGGTGCACGGTCCATTCGCGGTTGCCCACGTCGATGTCGGTCACCGTGCCGCCGGGCTGCAGGTTATACAAGGTGGTGCCGAAGGCGAGGATGAGTTCGGATTCCACGCGCATCGGCACGGTGATGATGGCGGTGGTCGGTGGGGCGGCCGGGCGCAGGGAGATCCAGGCCACCGCGAAGGCGCCGTGGATAAGCCCGAGCAGCCAGTACCACAGGAGCACCATGAGTGGCCCGGGGTGGATGCAGATATTGCCGCTGGGGATCGCCGGCAGCGGCAGCAGCAGGGAGACACCCAGACCGACGATGAGCCCGGCGAGCACGTTGCCCACGCTGAGTTCGCCCTGCAGCGCCACCCACATAACGACCGCCCACGCGGTGAAGTAGGGGCGAAAGCGCCTCTTGAGTCCGCTCATTCGCTTTCCTCCTTGGTGCCTGCGTCAGTGTCGTCCGTGCCGGTAGCGCTGTCGGTTTCAATCGTGCGTGCCGACGTCGGGGTGGTCGTTGTGCTCGCGGCGTCTTGGAGGTTGCGGCCCGGCAGGGAGTCGGACACTTCCGCGTTGGACTCCTGGTCGAGCGTGCGGGTGGGGTCGAGGTCGTCGCCATAGCGCCCCGAGCCGAGCACCGCGTCCTGGTAGGTGCTGGTGTCCTGGACGGAGTTGGCCGCCCTGGTGGTCACGGCGCTGACGGGGCCTGCGACTACCGTCAGCCCCAGGGAACAAGCCACCAGCACGGAGGTGGCGGCGACCATGCCCGCGGGCGGGCGGCCGACGTCGGCACGCTCGGCGATGGTCGTCTCCTCCGTGACATCGGATAACACGGTGGGGCGCACGATGGCGGTATTGCCCTCGGGCGCATCCGCGCGGTCGCGCCAGAAGGCCTTCGACCACACCACGACCATCGTGTACAGCGTCAGCAGGGAGGTGATCACCGCACCGCCGATGAGCAGCCAGGACAGCGTCCCGCCCTGCTCGGCGGCGGCCTCGAGCACGATGACCTTGCCCAGGAAACCGGAAAACGGTGGGATGCCGCCTAGGTTCATGGCCGGGAACATGTAGAGCACGCCGAGCAGCGGGAAGGACTTGGCCAGCGAGCCCAGCCGGCGCAGGGAGGAGGAGCCAGCCTGGCGTTCGATGAGTCCGACCACCAGGAACAGGGCGGTCTGGACCAGGATGTGGTGGATGGCGTAGAAGATGGCCCCCGACAGTCCCTGGGCGGTGCCTAGGGCCACGCCTAAGATCATGTAGCCGATGTGGCTGACGAGGGTGAAGCTGAGCAGACGCTTGATGTCATTTTGTGCCATCGCGCCCAAGATGCCCACCAGCATGGTTGCCAGCGCCACCCACATGAGCAGGGTATCGAGGGAGCCGTCGGTGAACACGACGGTGCGCATCCGGATGATGGAGTACACGCCCACCTTGGTCAAAAGGCCCGCGAACACCGCGGTGACCAGCGAGGGGGCGGTGGGGTAGGAGTCCGGCAGCCAGCTATCGAGCGGGAAGACCGCGGCCTTGATGCCGAAGGCGACCAAGAGTACGGCGAAGATCATGGCCTGGGTGCCCGCGGGCACGTCGGCCATGCGCTGGGAGATGTGCGCCATGTTCAAGGTGCCCACCGAGGCGTAGATGAGCGCGAGCGCGAGCACGAACACCATGGAGGAGATCATGGAGACCATCACATAGGACACGCCCGCGCGCACCCGGGCCTCGGAGGCGGACAGGGTCAGCAGCACGTAGGAGGCCACGAGGAAGATCTCGAAGCCGACGTAGAGGTTGAACAGGTCGCCGGAGAGGAAGGAAACGTTAATGCCCATCGACAAAAGCAGGTAGGTGGGCAAGAACACGGACACCGGGTCGTCCTCGTCGCCGTCGCGCAGGCCCTGGCCGATGGCGTACCACATGACGCAAAACAGCACGAGCGAGCTCACGGCCAGCATGAGGGTGGACAAACGGTCGGCCACCAGGGTGATACCCACCGGGGCGTCCCAGCCGCCGACCTGGAGGGTCTGGATGCCTTCCTGATCGACCAATAAGACGAGGGTGATCGACAAGATGATCTGCACGAACAGCACCCCGATGGTGACGATCCGCTGCAGGCTGGGGCGCTTGTAGGCCACCAGCGCAGCGGCCGCGCCGAGGGCGGGCAGGATGATCGGCAGCGGAACCATCGTAGGCAGCCAGGATACGAGCATGGTGTAGAGGTCGCCGGTATTAGTCACTGGTGTCCTCCTTGACTGGTTGCTCGAATGAGTGCGGGCCGAAGCCGTCGCCGGCGTCGGTGACCTTGCCCGTCTCCGGGTCATCGGAGGCATCGTGGTCGGGGGCGGCCGAGGCCAGGCGCGGGCGCGCGGCCACCGCTGCGTCCTCGGAGTCATCCTCGATGACGTCCTCGGTGCGGTAACGGTACTGGCGATAGGCCAGCGCCAGGATGAACGCGGTCATTGCCATGGAGATGACGATGGCGGTAAGGATCATGCCCTGGGCCAGCGGGTCGGCGATCTGATCGCCGAAAAGTGAGCTCTCGCGGCCCTTGATCGGCGGGGAGCCGGGGTCGCCGCCTGCCTGCAGCAGCAGGAGGTTCATCCCGTTGCCCAGAAGCAGCAGGCCGAGGACCATCTTGGTCATCGCGCGATCAAGCACGAGGTACACTCCCGCGGCGATGAGCACGCCGGCGGCGATGAGAAGGGAAAGATTGGCAATCATCGCGTCCTTCCTCCTTGCTGTTCGTTGTGTACGTGTCTTTCCTGTGTCTCCTTCGTGCTCGTGGCCTGCGCGGTAGCTGGAGTGCTTAACGACGCACCCCGCGCCGCTTCCATCCGGGCCGCATTCTCGGCCTTGAGCCTTTCTGCGTTCTTGCGCAGCCGGCGCGCGCGATCGCGGGCGCGCTGCTTGCGCATCTGCTCGTCCTGATCGAGCTGGCCACCCAGGGTGTCCAAGATCCTGATGGTCAGCCCGAGGACGATGAGGTAGACGCCGGCGTCGAAAAGCAACACCGACGACAAGGAAACCTTGCCGATGACCGGCATCATGAGCGGGTAGTACAGGCTGGTCAATACCGGCAGACCCATCAACACCGGCGCCAAGGCGGTAGCAACGGACAACAAAAGGCCAGTGCCCAACACGCGGGAGGCATCCACGGGGAAGGCCTCCTCCAGCTCCTCACGCCCGCCCGCCAGGTAGCGCAACGTGATCGCCAATGAGGCCACCAGCCCGCCGGCGAAGCCGCCACCGGGGGCGTTGTGGCCTGCGAAGAAGAAATAGAACGAGATGACGATCATGGAGGGAAACAGCACGCGGGTGGAAACGTCGACGAGCAGGCTGCGGTTGCGCTGCTTTTCCGCCGAGGAAGCCACGGCCAACCAGCGCCTGCCCGCCACCCGCAGGGTAGGTCGGCGCGAGCCGCGGTCGAAGCTGCGGTTGCGGTAGATCAGCGAGGCAATGCCGATCGCCGCGATGACCAGCACGGAGATCTCGCCCAAGGTATCCCAGGCACGGATGTCCACCAGCAACACGTTGACGGTATTGGCGCCGTGACTGATCTCGTAGGCCAGATCCGACATCCAGACAGACACCGGCTGTGTGGTGCGCGCGTTTTGGGCAAACACCATAAACACCACCACGGCCACGCCCACCGCGATCGACAGCCACGCCCGCGCGCGGGTGGCCTTAGGCCCTGCCCGCCACACCGTGTCCGGCGGCATCTTGCGCAGCACCAACATGAACACCACCACGGTGATGGTTTCCACCAGAAGCTGGGTCAGCGCCAGGTCGGGTGCCCCGTAAGTGGCGAAGATGAAGGAAACCGCAAAACCGGTGGCCCCCACCATCAGCAGGCCTGACAGGCGGTTGTGGGTGATCGCTGCGGCGATCGCCGTCACCACGATGATGCCCGCCGTCACCCCCTCCAGCGGGTTGTTCCACAGCTGCATGCGCACATCGGTGCGCGCACCCAAAAACAGCAAGGTGGTCGGGGTGATCACCAAAACCACGAAGATCGTGGCCAGGTTCAGCATCAACGAGCCGCGCTGCGTGGAGGCGGTCAGCTTCAGCGAGAGATGGCGCAGGAAGCTGATGACCGCATCATAGGCGGCCGACGCATTGCCCAGGGCGGGCTCCTGGAAATAGGCCTTGGCCACCACGGCCCGCTGCCAGAAGATCACCAAGCCCGCTACGATGATGAACGCGCTGATAGCCAACGGCGCGCCGAAACCATGCCACAAGGCCAGGTGAGTGGCCTTCTCTCCGGGAAACACCGAGTCCAGGTGGGTGCCGATAACAAAGTCCAGGCCCGCCGGATACAGGCCAAAGACCAAGGAGCTCAACGCCAACAGCAGCGCCGGAACCCACAGCGGGGCGCGCATCGCGTGCATGTTCGCCACCGCGGGAGAGGTCCCGCCGCCGGAGGAGTGGGTCCCCGGCTTGGTGGCGAAGGCCCCGTGCAGGAAGTGCAGCGAATAGGCCATCGTCATCACCGAGCCCACGATCATGCCCGTCAGAAGCATCTTGCCGGGCATACCCGTCAGAAGCGGCTCGTGCAAGACCTCCTCAAACACGGCCTCCTTGGCAATGAAGCCAAACAGCGGCGGGATGCCCGCCATCGAGGCCGCCGCCACCACAGCCACCCCGAACAGCAGCGGGGACCTGCGCCCCAGGCCGGACAGCTCCCGGCAGTCGCGGGTGCCGGTGGTGTGGTCGATGGCGCCGACCACCATAAACAGCGCCGCCTTGAACATCGAGTGCGCGAACGTCAGCGCCAAACCCGCCATGAGCGCCTCCCGGGATCCGATCCCCACCACGCACACGATAAAACCCAATTGGCTCACGGTGCCATAGGCCAAGACCAGCTTGAGGTCCTTTTGCCGCAGCGACATCCAACCGGCCATGACCATCGTGATCGTACCCAGGGTCAAGATCACCAGGTGCCAGACCGGGGTGAAGTTGAAGTCCGGGGACATGCGGGCGACCAGGTAGATGCCGGCCTTGACCATCGCGGCCGAGTGGAGGTAGGCCGATACCGGCGTCGGGGCGGCCATCGCGCCGGGCAGCCAGAAGTGCGCGGGCGCGATGGCGGACTTGGACAAGGCACCGGCCAGAATAAGGACGATGGCGTAGGTGATGTGGTGGGTTCCCTCAAGGCCGTAGTCTGCCAGGCCGCTGAGCGTCCACACATCGGTTTGGTGCCCCAGTACGATGATGCCCACGAGCATCGCCAACCCGCCGAGGGTGGTGACCATGAGCGCGCGTTCGGCGGACAGGCGGGAGGAGGCGCGTTCGCCGTAGTAGCCCACCAGCAGGAAGGACAAGATGGAGGTGATTTCCCAGAACACGTAGAGCAGCAGCAGGTTGTCGGAGATCACCAGCCCGTACATGGCGGCGGCGAAGCCGGTCAGCTGCGCCGAGAAGTAGCGCAGGCGCCGCGGGGCGGCGTCGAAGTAGCCCCAGCAGTAGATGAGTACGAGGGTGCCTATGCCCAGGATGATGAGGCTAAACAGCGCGGCGAGGGAGTCCATCCGCAGGGTGATATCGAGGTGCGCGCTGCTCAGCCAGCCATAGTTGGCGTGCAGGGCGCCACCACCCGCGAAGGTTCCGCGGGCGTAGTGAGTTAACACCCAGATGAATCCGGCCAGGGGCGCAAGCGCGATGATTCCGAAGGCACGTGGCCCGAGGGCGCGGATGAGGAAGGGGGCGATGAGGGAGGCACCGGCGAGGGCAAGCAAGAGCAAGAGCAAGGGGTCGTAGGCTCCTTATCTTTGAGCATGCGAACAATGGTGGTGGTAAGGCGCACCATTCGTCGAAGCCACAAAGAAATCACTACGCCCTGCCCGGGCAGTGCTCAATTTGTCACACCGCGCATTGAACAGAAAAACCCCAGTACTGCACTGCTGCAGCGCGGAAGAATCCCTGCCCGTGGCGCGACTCACACAACCGACAGTGTAGCGGAAATCGCGCAGGCAGGTGGGCGCTTCGGGTGTGCCCGCCTGCGAACGCGGACCACGAACAGCGTTCGCTCATGCCCGTCGCTGAGTTTGCTGCGCTGTATAAAACCCACCCTCACACACGCGACGGGTCCAGCCGATCGCCGGCCGGGCCCAGAATTTTTTTGATTGCGTGCGATGAAAAAACTATCCGTAGATCATCTCGGCTGCTGCTGTCATGGCGGCGCAGGCGGACTGCTCGCGGGTGCCGCCGAAGCCCATGGCCCAGTGACGATCCTTGTTGTTTCCTGCGTAGACGAAGGTGACGGTGGCTTCGAAGATCTCAAACTGGTGGAAGCTGTGGATTTCAACGCGGCGTCCCAGATCGCCCAAGATATTGGAGCAGGCCTGGACCGGTCCGGATGCGATGACCTCGCGGGCGCGGGTGACGCGGTGGCCGTTGATGGTCTCGGTGATTTCCGCGCAGTAGCGCTGGTGTGCACCGCGCAGCTTCTCGATGTGGGTGAACTGCATGCGCATGTCCGATGCCGGTGCGTAGGTGGCGAGGAAGGTGCGCCATTGCATGCCCTTGGCCTCCTCGCGCAGCCCGCGTGGCAGGCGGTGCCCGAAGCGGGCGCGGAAGGGATCCTCGGCGAAGATGCGGGTGTTCGACCCTGCCGGGTCTGTGAAGAAGTCCGTCTCCTGTGGGCGCGGGCTGTGGATGAAGGTGGTAAACGTTGAGGTCTTGGTGTTGCCGAAGGTGGTGCGGGTATCGGAAAAGACTGGAGTAGACATTGATTCGGTCCCTAAAGTGAATGTGTGGCCTGAAAAAAGCTTTTCAAGGGGTGGAGCTTAAAAAGATCCGGGTCGCGGGGATGCTTTCAAAGGTGTGAAAGTCCGGCGGGGATCAATTCGGTTAAGGTGGACCGACTCTCTAGTTTTGGGTTCTAACGACTACTCCCCGAATGTGGGGAGTCAGTCCCTATCCCACAAACGGGTACGTAGCCCAAAGCACTCGGTCTACGCTGGCCGCGCTACCGAGCACTAGCGCCCGCTTGGAGAGTTCAATGGTGTAAGTCACAACCCGAATAGTAATAACCGTCACACATGCGCGCAAATACCCCGCATGGAAGTTGACAACCGGGGGTAAAAACCATTATGGACGTACCACAACTGCCATTACCTGCATTTATGTGGTCATGCCAGTTGTTGACATGCGAAAACCACGCCATGCACCCCTCCCGCACCGCCGCAACCGCGCAGGGGTAGCCTTTGCCCCTATTTCCTTGCTTTCCGACGCCTACGGTGCCCGCCCCAGGGGTCAATTTCGGCGCCAGGAAGGATGATCTTCTTACCTTGTGTGTAGTGGGCAAGGCAAAAAGCCCGCACGGGGCGGGCTTTGCCTAATAATTAGCGGCTCTCCGACATGGTCGGCGGAGCAAGGCTATTTAGCGAAATGCTTCACTGATGACGGCCATCTGCTTAACCAGCGGGGTCAGCGCAGCCAGGATGCCATCAATGGCATCCTGGCTGCGGAGGAGCTGTCCGCGGAGCTGATGGAGCTATCGGAGGGGGGCCTGTGGCTGGTTCGGTGCTGGCTGGGTAGTGGTTCCAGGGGTAGGCGTACCCGGAAGCGGGGTCGCGCCAGCCTTGTTGATGAGGGCGATGCAGGGGCTGTAGGCGTCTACGACATCGTGGAGCATATTGGAGCGGTAGATTTCTGCCGAGGTTTGCGGGTCGGAGATGGTCTCCTGGATATAGAGCTCCAGCTCCTGCTTGCGATCGGTTGCTTTTGCGAGGGTGAAAGTTTCTGGATCCGAGCGACTAATTTCGTAGATGTGGTTTGCTGACCAGCAAAGTTCACGCCATTCTTCAACCGTGGTTTGGATCGAACACTTTTGGTTTCCTGCGTACGCGACGGTCGCTGCACCGGCTGCCGGGGCGGCGATGATGCCGGCGGTTGCCACCGCGGTGGCGGCGATGGCGGAGACAAATCGCTTCATGGTGAGACTCCTTGTGTGAGAAGGGGGACTTAAGGCTCGTTGAAGGGGGATTGCGCCAGCATAGGGGGCATTTTGAGAGCCGAGGTTCTTAATTTTCGTTGAATGCTCACTTACCGGGTATGGGGGTTTGCGTGCTTGCAGTGTTGTTAACACATCTGACGTGAGAGTGTTACTGGGATTCGAGGGGGACGATGGATGCTGGGTCACCGCAGGGGTGGGTCATTTTCATGCAGGCGCGGGGCGGTGATCGTCGGAAAGCAAAAAACCCGCAACCAAGCATGGCTGCGGGTTGGTGCGGGGATGGCTTAACGGGCGTAGTTCAACAGGAAAGCGGTCTCGGCGACGGCGATGTCGATGATCTCGCTGGGGTCGACGGACTCGTCGGGGGAGTGGATGGTGGACTGCGGCTCTTCTACGCCGAACAGGGCCAGCTCGGCGCCGGGGACGGCCTCCAAAAGCTCGGCGCACAGCGGGATTGAGCCGCCGGAGCCGATGATGGTGAGCTCCTTGTTGCCATAGGCCTCGCGCAGGTAGGAGGCGAAAGAGGTGATGGCCGGGCCGGTGGTGGTGGCGCTAAACGGCTGGTTGATGTCTTCGACATCGACCGTGATGTGGGCGCCCCACGGCACGCGGTTTTCAAGGTGTGCCTTCAGCGCCTCGGCGACAGTGGCCGCGTCCTGTCCCGGGGGAACGCGCAGGTTCAGACGTGCGGAGGCGGTGGCGGGCACGGCGTTGACGGCCTTGTCCACCGGGGTCGAGCTAAAACCGGTGATGGACACGGCCGGGCGCGCCCAGACCATGTCGGCCGGGTCGTCGTCCTCGGTGCCCATGATCTGCGTGCCCTCGAGCAGGCCCGCGTCCTTGCGGAAGGTGTCGCGGTCGTAGCCGGTGCCGGGCCACTTGGTGGTGGTGTCCACGCCGTCGATCACAGTGCGGCCGTGCTCATCGCGCAGGGTGTCCAACAGGCGCACAAGTGCTGCCACGGCATCCGGGGCGGCGCCGCCGAAGGAACCCGAGTGTACGGCGGCCTGAAGGGTGTCGATGGTAACGGTCAGTTGGGCGCCGCCGCGCAGGGTGGTGGTCAGCGTCGGCTCGCCCACGGCGGCGTTGCCGGAGTCGGCGATGAGTATGACATCGGTGTCGAAAAGCTCCGGGCGGGTGGCGATAAGTT
This sequence comes from Corynebacterium sp. SCR221107, assembly GCF_027886475.1. NCBI lineage: Bacteria > Bacillati > Actinomycetota > Actinomycetes > Mycobacteriales > Corynebacteriaceae > Corynebacterium > Corynebacterium sp. SCR221107. Next base: position 2,577,924 of record NZ_CP115670.1, on the reverse strand, counting down.
GCGAGAGCTCCGCGCCGCCTTGCTCCTCGGAGCCCTCGACGAGGAACTTGATGCCCAGGTCGGTGCCGCCAAGCGCGTTGAGCGCGCGCAGGGTGGCAAAGTGCATGACCAGGTTGCCCTTGCAGTCGGCGGCGCCGCGGGCGTACCAGCGCCCGTCGCGCTCAGTGAGGGTAAAGGGGTCGGCGGTCCAAGCGGCCGGGTCGCCTGCGGGCACGACGTCGTAGTGCGAGTACAGCAAGACGGTGGGCGCATCCCCGACGGCGGGCTTGGCGCCGATGACGGTAGTGGCCCCGCCCTCATAAGGGTATTCGGTAACCTCCAGGCCCACCTTCTTCATGTTCTCGACCACCCAGGCGCAGGCGGCGGCGTGGTCGCTGGCGCATTCGGGGACGGAGTGCACGGAGTTGTACGAGGTGATCTGGGAGAGGTCGTTCCAGATCCCCTCGCGGTCGCCTTCGATGTGGGCGCGGATGGTGCCGGTATCTGTTGTAGTCATAGTTACCGATCCTAGTTCGACTTGCATATGCTTGCCGACGCCCACCGTGTCCGCCCTCGGCGAAATATCTTGCACTCGGCGGTAGTGACTGCTAAAAACAGTGTTAGCACTCGCTAGCTTTGAGTGCTAAGCGAAAACAGAAAAAGGGAACAAACACCTCTTGCGGGGCGTTGGTCCCATTGGCTGTTCATATAAGTGAGGAAGTGTTCACACTCGACCTTCCGTGCCGTCGCGGGCGCTTATATGGCACTGAAATAGACGTGAGTGTCGTCCGATAAATAATAAGGAGCACAAACACATGGCAAAGATCATTGCCTTTGACGAGGAAGCACGCCGCGGCCTCGAGCGTGGCCTGAACACTCTGGCCGACGCCGTGAAGGTCACCCTCGGCCCGAAGGGCCGCAACGTCGTTTTGGAGAAGAGCTGGGGCGCCCCGACCATCACCAACGACGGTGTTTCCATCGCTCGCGAGATCGAGCTCGAGGACCCCTACGAGAAGATCGGCGCCGAGCTGGTCAAGGAAGTTGCCAAGAAGACTGACGACGTCGCCGGCGACGGCACCACCACCGCGACCGTGCTGGCACAGGCACTGGTCCGCGAGGGCCTGCGCAACGTGGCCGCAGGTTCGAACCCGATGGGCATCAAGCGCGGCATCGAGAAGGCTGTTGCCTCTGTGACCGAGCAGCTGCTGTCTTCGGCCAAGGAGATCGAGACCGAGGAAGAGATCGCCGCAACCGCAGGCATCTCCGCCGCGGACCCCGCTATCGGCGCCCAGATCGCCAAGGCTATGTACGCCGTCGGTGGCGGCAAGCTCAACAAGGAGTCCGTCATCACCGTCGAGGAGTCCAACACCTTCGGCGTTGAGCTCGAGGTGACCGAGGGTATGCGCTTCGACAAGGGCTACATCTCCGGCTACTTCGCAACCGACATGGAGCGCCTGGAGGCAGTCCTGGAGGACCCGTACATCCTCCTGGTCTCCGGCAAGATCTCCAACATCAAGGACCTGCTCCCGCTGCTGGAGAAGGTCATGCAGACCGGCAAGCCGCTGCTGATCATCGCCGAGGACGTCGAGGGCGAGGCCCTGTCCACCCTGGTCGTGAACAAGATCCGCGGCACCTTCAAGTCCGTGGCCGTCAAGGCTCCGGGCTTCGGCGACCGCCGCAAGGCCCAGCTGCAGGACATGGCCATCCTCACCGGCGGCCAGGTCATCTCCGAGGAGGTCGGCCTGTCCCTGGATACCGCCGACATCCCGCTGCTCGGCCGCGCACGCAAGGTCGTTGTCACCAAGGATGACACCACCATCGTCGAGGGCGCCGGCGACGCCGACCAGATCCAGGGCCGCGTCAACCAGATCCGCACCGAGATCGAGAACTCCGACTCCGAGTACGACCGCGAGAAGCTGCAGGAGCGCCTGGCCAAGCTGGCCGGCGGCGTTGCAGTCCTCAAGGTCGGCGCTGCCACCGAGGTCGAGCTCAAGGAGCGCAAGCACCGCATCGAGGACGCCGTGCGCAACGCCAAGGCTGCTGTCGAGGAGGGCATCGTCGCCGGCGGTGGCGTCGCCCTGCTGCAGGCCGCACACGTCCTGGACGGCGACCTGGACCTGACCGGTGACGAGGCCACCGGTGTCAAGATCGTCCGCGAGGCACTCTCTTCTCCGCTGAAGCAGATTGCCTTCAACGCAGGCCTGGAGCCGGGTGTTGTCGCCGACAAGGTCTCGAACCTGCCTGCCGGCCAGGGCCTCAACGCCGCTACCGGCGAGTACGTCGACCTCATGGCCGCTGGCATCAACGACCCGGTGAAGGTGACCCGCTCTGCCCTGCAGAACGCTGCCTCCATCGCAGCCCTGTTCCTGACCACCGAGGCTGTCGTTGCCGACAAGCCGGAGCCTGCTGCTCCTGCTATGCCGGGTGCTGACGAGATGGGTGGCATGGGCTTCTAAGCCTGAACGCTCACCGTCTTATATATACAGACTCCTCAACGCCCCCTGGGCGGCGCCTTACGCGCCCTCAGGGGGCGTTGTGGTCTGTTTGGTCGTTCATGGCCGAAGGCCGGGTGTGTCCTAATGAAAAATCTTGGGGATTAGGCCGTGTGTTGCGCGCCGGAAGGGCAGGTGATGGCTTAGAGTCTGCTCCCTATTCTTCGCTCGATCAGTCCCCAGCATAGCCCCCGAAATGGGGTGATTTTGCGGGGATTTTTCACCTGTCGTGTGAGCAACTTTTCGCAGATTTGCATAATCGGCGAGGCGCACGAGGTCGTTACAAAAATGGTCACATTTTTATAAACTCGCGTCTACGAGGAGCTTTAGCTAAGGCGAGGATTCTGCCATTTTCCAAGGTTGAAGCCGTTTTTCGCCACCGTTGTAGTTTTGTGAAATTTCTCTATCGCTTCATAGAATCTCAAGTCGAGTTTTTTCTCGGTTCACTTGAAACTTTGAGAATATGTGGCACACTTACAGAGGTGACGCCCTCCAAGGGTGTCAGCAAACTGGAAACCCACGCCAGCACCTGCTGGCCCCACAAGAGGAGAAAACTCATGGACCTCTCTTACATCGCAGATCAGCTCTCCAACTTCAAGACCGCCGTCTTGGCTCTCAAGGAACTGACCGGCGTCGCCGAGGCTCTCGGCAAGCTCAAGGATCTGCCTGGCCTGGTCACCGAGCTGTCTTCTGCTGCCAAGTAATTAACCGGTGGCTTCTCCCAAGTTGGGAGCCAAGCCTAATGTCAATCTTTTAAAGGAGTTTTCATATGAACACCGTCGTTTCTCTTTCCTCCGGCCTGGAAAACATCTTCACCCTGCTTGAGCCTTTCGCAAAGGCTGCTGGCGCTATCGCTGACCTGATCAACATCTTCGCTTAATTCAAGCGCTGATAGATCAGCTTCACTAAAACCCCGGTCTTTGGACCGGGGTTTGGTGCGTTCGGGGGAGCTGGGGGCGTCGGAAAGCAAACAACAGGAAGACCGTGAAAAAGTTGTGAGCTGGCACAAGCGGGGGTATTGATAGCCAACATTGGCTGGCGCTGGGCGCTAAAATCAAGGCATGGCTGACTCTGATAACGACCTCCCCGTCATCGACCTCGCAGCAACCGAAGGCTACATCGTCGACGATTCAGATGAGGATGACCCGATCCTCCTCGCACCCGATGGAACCCCTATCGATACGTGGCGCGAGGATTACCCCTACGAAGAGCGCATGACGCGCGCAGAGTACGAAAAGACGAAGCGCGCCCTGCAGATCGAGCTGCTGAAGTGGCAGAACTGGACCAAGGACACCGGCCAGCGCCACATCATCCTCTTCGAAGGCCGCGACGCCGCCGGCAAGGGTGGGTCGATTAAGCGTTTCAATGAGCACCTCAACCCCCGTGGAGCGCGCATCGTGGCATTGGAGAAGCCATCCCCGCGCGAGTCCACCTCGTGGTACTTCCAGCGCTACATTCAGCACTTCCCGTGTGCCGGCGAGATCGTCTTCTTCGACCGCTCCTGGTACAACCGTTCCGGTGTGGAGCGCGTCATGGGCTTTTGCACCGAGTCCCAGCACGCCGAGTTCCTGCGCGAGGTGCCCATGCTGGAGAACATGATCCTGGGCTCGGGGATTTCGCTGACCAAGTTCTGGTTCTCCGTCTCCCAAAAGGAGCAGCGCACCCGCTTCGCCATCCGCCAGGTGGATCCAGTGCGCCAGTGGAAGCTCTCGCCGATGGACCTGGCCTCCCTGGATCGCTGGGATGACTACACCCGCGCCAAGGAGGAGCAGTTCCGCTACACGGATACCGACGAGTCCCCGTGGATCACCATCCGCTCGAATGACAAGAAGCGCGCCCGCATCAACGCCATGCGCTACATCCTGTCGAAGTTTGAGTACACGAACAAAGACCACGAGGTGGTCGGCGAGCCCGATCCGCTCATCGTCATGCGTGGGCGCGACCAGATCGGCGACTAGCGCACATAAGCAAGCTTTTGCGGCAGAGGGTCAGCTGTCTGGCGCGAAAGACTTTAGCGGTCCGTGAGTGCGGGCCGCTTTTTCTGTGTGTGGGGACGGCCCTCGTCTTGTTGACCGGCATCGACGCGGTAGGGCTTCACATTTGCGGTCGAATGGAAACCGTCGAACGGAGTGCCAAAAATACCCAGGGGGGGTATAAAAACAGGGTCTTTTCGACCGAGTCTTGTCGACCGCAAACTTGAAGCCCCGGCCGAGGAGGCCCTTCACGGACAGCCTCGTGCGGGAAGGCGATCCGTCTACTTCTTGCCCCAGGGCTCGATCGGGTTGCCCTGCCAGCGGGTACCGGCGGGCACCTGGTCGCCGCGCATGACCAGCGAACCCGGGCCCACGATGGCGCCGTCGCCGATGAACGCGGCGGGCAAGGCGACGGAATGTGCGGCGAGGGTGGCGCCGTCGGCAAGCGTGACAGTATCCAGGCTCATCACGCGGTCCTGGAACAGGTGGGTCTGCACCACACAGCCCGGGCCGACGGTGGCACCTGCACCGATGCGGCACAGGTCGGTCTCCGGGAACCAATAGGACTCGATCCACGCCCCGCGGCCGATGCGCGCGCCCAAAGCACGCAGGCCCATGTTTAGCGAACCAGTGCCCAGATTCGGCAGGAGGAACCAGGGCGCGGCCACCGATTCCACGAAGGCGTCCTGGAGCTCATTAAGCCACACGAACCAGCTCCACAAGGGGTGATCGGCCTTTCTATGCTTGCCGACGCACACCCACTTGACCACCACCGTTATCACCATCGCCACCACGCCGAGCGCCATGAGCAGCAGACCGCCGAGCAGCCAAGCCACAGCCAACCCGTGGTTTAGCAGCAGCCACTGCAGCCCCGAAAGGAAGACGGTGGCCAGGGCAGCCGAGGTCATCGGCGCCAACAGACGCAGGGTCTCCACCGCACCGCGCAGCGCCTTGAGCTTGAAGCCGGGGTTGTAGGTGCGCTGCTCGCCCTCGCCGGCGGTGACCTCCACCCTTCGCATGCGCTCCGGGGGCGAGCCCCACCAGTTGCTGCCCGCCTTCGCCTTCTTCGGCGTGGAGGATAACACGGCCACCAGCGAATTCTTGCCCAGCTTGCGGTCCGGGCCCGCGATGCCGGAATTGCCCACAAACGAGCGCTTCCCGATGCGGGTTTCCCCCGACAGCATCCAGCCGCCGCCGAGCTCATAGCCGCCGATGAGGGTGTCGTCGGCGAGGAAAGCGCCGTCGCGGATTTCTACCAGCTTCGGCACCATCACCGCGGTGGAAACTTCCACGTCCTTGCCGATGCGCGCGCCCAGGCTGCGCAGCCACAGCGGGGTGAGCTGCGAGGCATAGAGCGGGAACAGCTGCGTGCGGGCGTCGTCCATGAGGCGCTCGATGAGCCAGATTCGCCAGCCCGCCGCCGAGCGCACCGGATTCACGCCCGGTTGTAGGCCGATGGACAACAGGCGAACCAGGATCCAGATGAGCACCATGTAGCAGGCGAAGGCCACCAGCGCGCCGAGTGGGGCGGTGGCCACCAGGCCTAAGAATGGATTACCGCCGAGGCGATGGGTCAGCGCCACCATGAATGCGGCACCGAGGGCGAGGGCGCCCAGCGGCAGCAGCGCCAGCAGGATGGAGGATGCCCCATAGATGGGCACCCAGCGCGAGCGCCTCGCCGGGTGCTCGCTAGGGAAGCGGTGCTTGGAGCGACCCACCTTGTGCGCGGGCGAGCCCGACCAGCGCGCGCCCGCCTTCACGGGCTTATCGCCGGTGACGGTCGACCCGGCCTCTATGTGGGCGTCCGCCCCGATGACCGTGCCCGGCATGAGTGTGCTGCGCGCGCCCACGCGGGCATTATTGCCCACGGTGATCGAACCCACCCGCAGGGTGTCGCCGTCGACCCAGTAGCCGCAAAGGTCCACCTCCGGTTCGATGGAGCAGTGCTTGCCCAAGGTGAGCAGCCCAGTCACCGGCGGCAAGGAGTGCAGGTCCACGCCGCGCCCGATATTCACCCCGAGCGCGCGGGCATAGTAGTTAACCCACGTCGCGCCGCTGATCGCCCGGGAGCCGGAGGCATCCGCCAGCCGCTCGGCGGCCCAGATGCGCAGGTGGGTGGCCCCGCCGCGCGGGTAGGTGCCGGGGGTAATACCGGCTGTGAGCAGGCGGGCGCCGTAGCCGCCCAGCGGCAGCCGGCCCAGCGGGGTGGAAAACACCACCAGCATGGCGACCACCAGCCACCAGTTATAGTGGCGGGCCCAGGTGACGCCCGCGGTTGCCGCAGTATTGTTGATGAGCAGCAGGATCGCCAGCCAGTTGGTGGCCTGCAGGGTCATGATGGGGATCTGGATGAGTCCCTGCGTAAGGCGCGTGCCGACACCGACGGGGCGCACCCGACGAGCGGGTGTGGGGGAGGAGGCGGACACCTTGGCGTCGGCAAGCGAAACGGAGGTGTCGGCGAAGTCAAGGTCAATGCCGGTGTCGGCGGCGATGGTGCGGACGCGCTCGGCTAAGGCGCCCAGGCGCGGGTGGTCATAGAGGTCACGCACGGCCACGGTGGGCACCCGGTGGCGGATGCGCCCCACCAGGGTGGCCGCGGCCAGCGAGCTGCCGCCCAAGGTGAAAAAGTCCGCGTCCGCGCCGTCGACGGAGGTGCCCAGCACCTTAACCCACAGCCCGGCCAGCCACGACTCCACCGGGTCCAGGCCTTCGGTGTTGGCCTCCGTTCCCGGCAGCGGCCACGGCAGGGCCTTCTTGTCCACCTTGCCGGAGGTGGTGACGGGCAGGTCCTCCATCACGCAGATGCGCGGAACCAGCGCCGCCGGCATGGTCTCGGCCAGGCGGCGGTGGGCGAGCTCCTGATTGAACTCGATGCCCGCATCCTCCAAGGACACGTAGCCGACCAGCACCTTCTGCCCCGCGACCTCCTGGACCACCACGGTGGATTGGCGCACATTCGGCAGGGCGGCGAGGTTCGCGTCGACCTCGCCGAGCTCGATGCGTCGTCCGCCGATCTTGACCTGATCGTCGATGCGGCCGACGAAGTAGAGGCCGTCCTCCTCCAGGCGCACGTGGTCGCCGGAGCGATAGGCGCGCGCCCAGCCCACCGAGCGCAGCGGCGCGTACTTTTCCTTATCCTTGTCCGGGTCCAGGTAGCGGGCAAGGCCCACGCCGCCGATGATGAGCTCGCCGACCTCGCCGATGCCCACCGGGTTGCCCTCGGCGTCCACGACCACCAGGTCCCATCCCGCCAGCGGCAGGCCGATCGAGACCTCCTTGCCGGGGTGGAGCTGGGTACCGCAGGCAACCACGGTGGCCTCCGTGGGGCCGTAGGTGTTCCACACCTCGCGCTCCGGGGTCGAGAGCTTTTCCACCAGCTCCGCCGAGCAGGCCTCGCCGCCGACGATGAGCAGGCGGATATTGTCCAAGGCCTCGGCCGGCCACATGCCCGCCAGCGTGGGCACGGTGGAGACCACCGTGATGTCGCGGCGAATGAGCCAGGGGCCTAGGTCCATGCCGGAGCGCACCAGCGAGCGTGGGGCGGGCACCAGGCAGGCGCCGTGCGCCCAGGCCAGCCACATCTCCTCGCAGGAGGCGTCGAAGGCCACAGACAGCCCGGCGAGCACGCGGTCGTCGGGGCCCAGTGGCCCGCCGGGGGAGTCACTTAAGAACATCTGGGCTTCGGCGTCGACGAAGGCCGCGGCGTTGCGGTGGGTGACCGCGACGCCCTTGGGCTTGCCGGTGGAGCCGGAGGTAAAGATGATCCATGCGTAGTTGTCCAGGCGTGGGGCGCGGGTATCCCCGCCGGGGGTGGTGCGGATCATGTGGAAGCCGTCGGCGTCGAAGAGCCCGTTGATCCCGGCCTCGCCGAAGACCATCTCCGCGCGCTCGTCCGGGTCATCGGCGTCCACGGGCACGTATGCGCAGCCCGCGGCGAGGGTGGCCAGGATGGCGATGTAGAGCTCCTTGTGCCCGGAGGGCATCCGGATGCCGATGCGGTCGCCGCGCTTGATGCCCTGGGTGTGCAGGAAGTGGGCCAGCGCGGTGACCTCTTCGATGAGCTCGGCGTAGGTGATGATGGTGCCGTCGTCGATGGCGGCGGCCTCGGGGTGGTTGCGTGCGGTGGCCAGCAGGATGTCTAGCAGTGTGCGCGGCTGCGGCGCCTTGTTTCCGGCGAGGAACTGGGAGGGGTAGGAGTTAAGACTCATGAGGGGCGAGGCGTCCTTATGCTGGGGCTTGATCGGCTTGGGTTTCGCTGAACTGGTTGAGCGGCTGGTTGACCCCCAGCATCTGCTCGGTGAGCTTGCGCAGGTGTTTGAGCTGCTTGGCGGAGGAATCGGTCAGCGCCCGCGCCTCGGCCTCGGCGACGATGGCGCGCAGGCTCTTCTGGTTCGCGCGCCCCTTCTTGGTGGAGGAAACAATCTGCCTCCGACGATCCTGCGGGTCGCGCTCGCGCTTGGCCCACTGCCGGTTCTCGAGCCCGTCGATGAGCCGAACCATGTCCGAGGCGTCGATCGAGAGCATGTCGCACAGCGCCGACTGGCTGGAGGCCTGGGCGCTCGACAGGCAGGTCAGCACCCAGTACTCGCGCACATTCAGCCCGCGCGTCGCAAGTGCGGCCTCCACCTCCTCACGGGTGCGTCGCCGCAGCCGCTCCAGTTGGAATACGGGGGATTCGAGTAGATCGGCCGGAAATAAAGCAGAGGTCATGGCCTATACCCTAAGCCATAACCTCATGATTGATTGGTTTCCCCCACCGTTGTGGGGTGGTTACTTTTTTGCTTTCCGACGTTGTCACGCCGCACTAGCGTGCCGCCAACTCACCCATAACCCAATTCATCGCCTGGGGGAAGGCGTTCTCCAACGTGTAGACATGCGGCCCCATGCGGCCAAAATTGGGCACCGGATCCTCCCAGTAGTCCACCCTGGCGCCTAGGCCGCGCCAGTTGGTCACCATCTGCCGGGCCAGCTCGATGGGGATGATGTCATCATTGGTGGCCCAGGACATCGCGGTAGAGATCCGGGTCGGTTTCTTGCATGCCGTGGATGGCGTAGCCCAAGAACCCGATCATCGGTGTGCCCTCGAGCGCCTGGGCGGTCAGCATCGTGTCGACCGGGATGCCGCCGGCATAGCCGGCTACCACATTGACATCGGGTGCATAGCCCGCCTGCATCTCCGCGGCTGCGGCCGATGCCCCGCCGCCCTGGGAGTATCCCCACAGCACGTAGCGGGTCTCCGCGTTGACCTCCGCGATTCCTAGGTTTGGCACCGCCCGACCCATGTCCAACACCGCAGCACCTTGGGCCTCGCGGTTCATATAGGTGTGCGCGCCGGGGGTTCCTAGGCCTTGGTAGTCGGTCATGGCCACGATGAAGCCGCGCTGCAAGAGGCCGATGATGGCGGACTGCTCACACTCCAAGCCGTAGGCCACAAGCTTGGAGGGGGCGCACGCATCGGAGGCGCCAATCGTGCCCGGGGCCAGCAACGCCACCGGGCGCGTGCCCGGCCCCGTCCACGGGGTGTTCGGCACTAATGCCACGGCGGAAACCGGCACCATCTTTCCCGCGGGTGGGTGGACGCATAGGAGAAATACGTCACCGACACCAGCTGATCCGCAAGCCCGAGAGATTTAACCTGGGTAGGCAGCACGGTGCCCGGTGCCGCCTTACCTGGTTCTGGGATGGTGCTGTAGAACCCGCCCGGATCCGTGTTCGGAACAAATTGCACCGCCTGCGCCCGGGCGGCCATCAACCCTGCACACGCGCTGGCCATTGCCAACGCGGCAACCGCCTTTCTTACAGCAGCCCGTGTCATGGGTCTTAGCTTTCGGCGCTTTCGGTGGGAAGACCTGCTGCAACCCAGGCCTGCGTGCCCCCTGCGACGTTGATTGCGTCCACCTCGCGGGCGGCGAGGTATTGGCAGGCCTGCGCGCTGCGGCCGCCGGAGAGGCAAATGACGTAGACCTCGCCCGCGTCGTCGATCTCGCCGACGCGGGCGACGAACTCCGACAGGGGGATGTTGACCGCGCCCGCGGCATGGACCTCGGCGAACTCATCGACTTCGCGGACATCAATAAGTTGTGCGTTTTCCGGCACCTCAGAGACAAGTACTTCCTTCATGGACTTCATAGTAGCTTCGAAACAACCTACCGATTGGCTGTCAATCCGATTTGTACAGGCTGAAACGCAAAAAGGGCGTGTGTTACTGGCAATACAACACAATCGGAAAGGATCAGACATGAACGCACGTCTTACCCGTCGCAGCTTCCTGCTCGGCTCCGCCGTCGTGGTGGGCGCCGGCACACTGGCCGCCTGTAGCTCATCGAACAGAGGCTCGTCGGCAAGCACAAGCTCAAGCGCAACCGGCGCCAACTACGACGAATTGAAGTTAGACCAGGCGGCCTAGCGCCACGATGCCGACAACGATGCCTACTACCTGATCGGCCAAAGCTACTGCCTGCACCCGCAAGCCCCCGACTATGAGACGCTTGCGATCGTCGTCCCCGGCTCCCTGGTCACCGCCACCGACAACGGCGACGGCACGTTCTCCCTTAGCCCAAAGGGCAAGGCCGCGGTGGTGCTGCCGGTCAACACCCCCGGCTACGCCTCGCAAAAGCCGATGAGCGAATACAGCTGAGACACCGTCTCCTCCTACATCGAGGCGGGCCTGGTCTATGCCCACGCCGGGGTACGCGGCAAAGACTCCATGACCGACAGCTACCTGGGCAACGCCCCCTGGGGAGTCACCGACCTCAAGGCGGCGGTGCGCTTCCTGCGCTTTAACGCCGACGCCCTGCCCATCGACGAGGGACGCTTCTACTGCTTCGGCCACTCCGGCGGCGGCGCGCAGACCGCCATCATGGGCGCCTCCGGCGACTCCGAGCTCTACAACGCCTACCTATCGGCCATCGGCGCGGTCATGGACACCTCCGACGCCGCCAACCTCGCCTACGAATGGCAGATGGGCCAGTTCGCCTCCACCGGTACCCGAGCCGAGGGCACCTGGACGCGCGCCTATAGCCTCGACCTCGCCAACGCTTACGGCGACTACCTCAACGGGCTGGGGCTTTCCGACGGTTCCACTCGCCTGACCCTGAAACAATCCGGCGGGGGCGCCTATCTGGCTGGCACCTACTACGACAAGATCCTCTCCGTCATCGAGGACTCGCTCAACGACTTCCTCAAGGTCACGACCTTCCCCTAGACGCCGTCGAACGTCCAGATGGCCGGCATGGGCACCGGCCTCGGCATGACGGGTGCTACCGGAGCGGCAGGCGGGATGTCAGAAGGTGAGATGCCTACCGGCGAGCCGCCGGCCGGGATGAGTGGCGGCATGGGTGGCGGCATGGGCATGGGTGCGCAACAGGACACCACCACCTATCAAACGGTGGAGGAATACGTCGCCAAGCTCAACGAGAACGAAACCTGGGCCATCTACGACGCCGCCACCAACACCGCCCGCGTGGACAACCTCCGCGGCTTCATCGACAGCTAGAAGAGCGCCACCAAGGACGTCGGCGCCCTCGACGGCACTAGCCGCAACCAGACCGAGAACACAGTCCTCGGCATCGGCGCCGATTCGCTGCTGCACTTTTCCGAACCCTCCCGCGACGTGTTGGAAAAGGCCGACTACACCTCCTACTCTGACTTCACCGAGGACCTGGGTGCCTCGGCATATACTTCCGACTTCGAGACCACCGACGCCCAAGGCGTGGACGTGCTCACCCGCCAGGACATGTACAACCCCATGTACTTCCTCAACTCGACCTTCCCTGACTATGACACCTCCACGGTCGCGCCCGCCTGACGCATCCGCACCGGCATTAAGCAGGGCGACACCGCCACCACCGTCGAGCTCAATCTCGCGCTCGCGCTGCAACAAAAGGGCATCGACGTGGACTTTGCCACCATCTGGGGCCAGGGTCACACCATGGCTGGGCTGGAAGGCGACGGCACCACCAACTTCATCGCCTGGGTCAACGGATAGGTCGGATACTGTAGAGGGCATGAAAACCACCGCCGCCCTGACCGGACAGATCGCCTGGCGACTCTGGCTCGTCGTCGCCGTCACCGGTGCCATCGCGGCGGGTTTTTATGCCGCCGGCCTGGCGATGGCGGTCGCCGCGCCACTGATAACCATCGCGGGCCTGGCCGCGCCGCTGGCGCTATTGTGCACAATCTGCTGGGCGTTGCGCATCCGCGCCGGACTGCTGCCGAAGCTGCTGCGCTACATCGGCGGCGGCGCCATCATCGTAGCCGTTATCGGCCTCATCATTGCCCGCGGCGAGCCCGCCCTCATCGTCACCGCGGCTCTCGGCGTATGGTTTATGCTGGTCGGGCTGGTTTTCGGGATGTTTGCCCGTTAAGCTCGCGGGTGATGAGGGCGAGGAAACTCCCGTTGTCGATGTCCTCTCTATGGATACGCAGGACTTGGTAGCCTTCGTGGCGCAGCCTCATCTCACGCTCCCTTTCCTGTCTGATGCTCTCCTCGGCATTGCTTTCATACTTGGTTCGGTCGTCAACCTCCACGATGAGCCACCCATTAAGGAGGAAGTCGGGGCGGATGAGTTGTGCTCCGGCAATCAGCTCGCGTTGGAATTCGAGATGCTCAAGCCCGCTTATCTTTGCATTCAGCAGCCTAAATCTCGCCTTCGACTCTAGGGGGCTTTCACTCTTGGATGTCGATAGAGAAAGGACACGCTCGAAGCGTTTCCGGTTTCTTTGACTGCGATTCTCAAGGATCCAATTCGCAATGTTGTCTGGTGTTGCTGTGGGAGAGGCGGCTCGGAATGAATCCAGCGCCACGACCGCGGTTTCGGGGCTATGGAAACGGATAAGGTCATAGAGCGTGCGGGATAGGCCAGTGACTCGGGCGCCATCAACGACCAGAAGCTCGTCTGGATGCAGCATCGCGCTGCGGTACTCAAGGTGTGCCTTTCGCTGTTTATTGCCCGGCGGCTTCGTTCCTCCCAGCATATTGACCTCGACCTTTTCGTCATGAGAAGAAGGTGTCCACAAGTTCCACAACCGGGCAGCGCTGAGCCCGCAGACTGCGCTGCGATCGAGTGATAAAGCGGTTGCTGCTGCCACCGCGCGGGCTTTTTCCCATGGCGGGAGGCTGGCATACCTTTCGGTTTCTATTGCCATTTCGGGCGTGATCTTCTGCCAGTGGCCGTGAGCGAGCCCTTGCCAGAGGGGGTCGTAAGAAGGAATCTTACGAAGCTCCTTGAGCCCATACTCTTGGACCCAATTCGTGCGTGAAGGGTAGATGCGTTTGGTGTTTGGGTCCTGAATCAGGTGTGGTGCGAGTTTCGGGATCCTCATGACTGTCCTATCCGCTTTTTTGGGTTCAGGATAGGGGAAAAGGGCCGGGGTCGTCGGTGCTTCAGGTTTGCGGTCGAATAGGCATGGTCGAAAAGACCCGAATTTTATACCCCCCGGGTATTTTTGGTACTCCGTTCTACTGTTTCCTTTCGACCGCAAATCTGAAGCAGGGCGTGGGCGAGCGCACAAACGTCAAAACCCCGCCTTCACAGTGCTGCACTGCGAAGGCGGGGTTTTATGAAGCATTAGGCCTTGTGGCGCTCGATGGCCTCGGCGAGGATCTTTTCGGCCTCGGCCTTGTCGCCCCAGCCGGAGCCGGTGACTTCCTTGTTCGGCTCCAAGTCCTTGTAGTGGACGAAGAAGTGCTCGATCTCGTCCTTGAGGAAGGAGGAGACGTCGTCGATGTCGTTGAGGTGGTTCCAGCGCACGTCGTCGATGACGCACAGCAGCTTGTCGTCGCCGCCGGCCTCGTCGGTCATCTTGAACACGCCGAGCGGGCGAGCCTTGACCACCACACCCGGGAAGACTGGCTCAGGGAGGATGACCAGCGCGTCGAGCGGGTCGCCGTCCTCGCCGAGGGTGTGGTCGATGAAGCCGTAGTCCAGAGGGTAAGCCATCGGGGTGAACAGGTAGCGGTCGAGGTAGACCTTGCCGGTCTCGTGGTCGACCTCGTACTTGTTGCGCGAACCCTTGGGGATCTCGATGGTGACTTCAATGCTCATGAGGGATTTACTCCTTGTGTCAAAACATTCGACGGAAGAACTGTCAATATCCTACCCGCTCACGCCCGCGCGTTAGGCTAGTGGGGATGAAACGTGCAAAGTGGTGGGTAGCGACGGGGGTTACGACCGTCGCCGTAGTAGCAACAGTAACCGGTGCCGTCGTGGCCACGCAGCGATTCGGCGTGGAGGTTGACCCGCCCTTGAGCGTCGCCGGGCCGCAACACACCATTGGCCTCGTTGACCAGCACGTACCCCAAGACAATGCCACCCTGCGCGAAAGCCTGCAGGCCGCGGCCGCCAACCCGGCGCTGGCTCAGTTCGGTGCCCAGGTCATCGATGCGGACACAGGCGAGGTGGTCTTCGAATCCAGCCCCACCGTGGCCCTGCGCCCGGCGAGCGCGACCAAGCTTTTGACCGCGGTCACGGCGCTGAAGGTACTTGGCGCCCAGGATCGGATCACCACCACCGTCGTCGCCGACGGGACCACCGTGACCATCAAGGCTGCCGGTGACGTGTGGCTGACCAGCGAGCGCCTCGATGACCTCGCTGCTCAGATCCGCGAGAACGTTCCCGAGGTCACCCAGGTGCTCGTGGATACCAGCGCCTGGACCGCCCCCGCCTTCGCCGACGGCTGGGATGCCGCCGATATCGAAGGCGGGTACATCGCCCCGATGGAACCGATCATGCTCTACGGTGCCCGGATCGGCGATACCACCGGCGATGTTCCGCGCAGCCACACTCCGGCGTTGGATGTTGCCCAAGCCCTCGCGCAGCGGCTGGGGACCCAGACCTTCGGATACACCAGTTCCTCTGACGGGCAGGAGGTGGCCAGCACGCAGTCGCCGACCCTGGAAGAACGGCTTCGGATGATGCTGGAGGATTCAGATAACGTCATGGCCGAGGCGATCGGTCGCGAGATCGACCCGGCGACACCGGCCGAGGTCACCATGCAGGTGTTGACGGACGCGGGATTCGACCTGACCAACACCTCTATCGAGGACACCTCGGGGTTGAGCACCCACAACGTGGTCACCCCGGCGCTGCTGGCGCAGTTGATGAGGGCATCGGTCACGGAGCTGGAGCTGCGCCCGCTGCTGGGCGCGCTGCCCGTTGCCGGCGCCACGGGCACGCTCGAGGATCGTTACGCAGACTTGTCCGGACGCGGCTGGGTGCGTGCGAAGACCGGCACGCTCACCGGCACCTCCGCGCTCGCGGGCATCGTGCCCAATAGCCAGGGGCATGTCTATGCGTTTGGCCTCATCTCCAACGGCTCGGATATCGAATCCGCGCGCGCGGCCCTGGACGCCTTCGCCTCGGCAATTCGCGAGTCCTAGATGTTCTGGCCCGCTCACTGCCCGCATTTTCTTGCTTGCCGACGCTTCGTGCGCGCGGTTGCAGACCCGAACCCGCTCATCGGGCTGTCCGGGGGCGCGGACTCGCTCGCGCTCGTGGCCGCGGCCAGAGCCGAGGGCAAGGACGTCCTCGCGGTGATTGTCGATCATGGCCTCCAAGAGGATTCCGCCGAGGTGGCCGCGCGTGCGGCCGAACAGGCAACAGCGCTCGGGGCGGGGGCAAAGGTGGTGCGGGTCACCGTCGCGCCGGGCAACCTCGAGGCCCAGGCGCGTGCCGCGCGCTATGAGGCGTTGCAGGCTCTCGCCACGCAGGATCGCCGCCCGCTGTGGGTGGCACACACTGCCGACGACCAGGCGGAGACCCTCGTCATGTCCGCGCTGCGCGGGCAAGCCTCGGCGATGGTTAAGAAGGGGGAGATCACACGCCCCTTCCTTGGCCTGCGGCGCGCCGATACCCGGGCGGCCTGCCACGAGCTAGGCCTTACATATTGGGATGACCCCATGAACGAGGACACGAGCTTTCTTCGAGTCGCGCTGCGCAGGGAGGTCTTCCCGCAGATTGCCGCCTACGCGGGCTTCGATCCGGTGCCGGGGCTTGCACGGGCGGGGCAGCTTGTGGCCGAGGACCGCGCCTTGCTCGATAGGCTGGCGGACCAGGCCTATCGCGAGGTATGTGAGGGCGAGAGTGTCGACGTCGGAAAGCTAAAAAAGCAAGACCCCGCCATACGGCGACGGGTAGTGCTAACGTTTTTGCGTGCGCACGGCACGGCGGTCAACGCCACGATTCTGCAATCGATTGAAGCCCTCATCAGCGACTGGCACGGACAAGGTGGCGTCGCGGTCGGCGGAAATTCCCGCGAAAGGTTGGAGATAGTGCGCAAAGATGGCAAACTTTGCGTTATCGCAAGGAGAAAGGCACAACACTAATGCACGCAACCAAAGACTTTGATGTCCCAGCTAACCGCTACGGCAGCGACGTCGAGTCCATCCTCATTTCTGAGGAACAGCTTCGTACCCGCATCCAAGAACTCGCGGACCTGGTCTCCGAGAAGTACAAGGATGCCGAGGAAGACCTCATCTTGGTGTGCGTGCTCAAAGGCGCAGTCTTTTTCATCACCGACTTCGCTCGTGCGCTCAGCATCCCCAGCCAGTCCGAATTCATGGCGGTAAGCTCCTATGGCAACTCCACCTCCTCCTCCGGCGTGGTACGCATCCTGAAGGATCTGGACCGCGACATCGCCGGGCGCGACGTGCTCATCGTCGAAGACATCATCGACTCCGGGCTTACCCTGTCCTGGCTCATCCGCAACCTCAAAGGCCGCGGCCCCCGCTCGCTCGAGGTCATCACCTTGCTGCGCAAGCCGGAGGCCGTCACCGCCAAGGTGGATCTGCTCGACATCGGCTTCGACATCCCCAACGAGTTCGTCATCGGCTACGGGCTCGACTACGCCGAGCGTTACCGCGACCTGCCGTATGTGGGAACGCTCAACCCCGAGGTCTACGCCGAGAAGTAGGCCCTAGCATCCCAAGGAGAAACAATGCTGCTGGCTGAAGCGCTCGCCGAGCGGGCCGAGGCGCAAAATAGGCTCAAGAAGCTCACCGAACGCCTCGCCGCGGTATCCCGCGTCCAGGAAGGCGACACCCCGGAGGAAAACCCCGAGGAGCTGCTCGCCGAGGCCGAGGCGTTGTTCGGGCACATCGAAAGCCTCATCCGCCGGATCAACGCCACCAATCTGGCTACGGCATTCGATGAGCAACGTACGCTGACCGACGCCATCGCCCAGCGCGACTCCGCGCTGCTCAAGCGGCGCTTCTACACGCAGCTTGCGGACTCCAGCTCCGCCCGCAGGGATCGCTACACCCGCAACGAGATTCGGTACGTGACCACGCTTCCGGTCGCGCAGTTGCGCGCCAAGGCCGATGAAGCCAGCAAACAATACCGGCTGCTCGACACGCGAATCCAGCGGCTCAACTGGCTCACCGAGCTGCAATAAGTACGAAAAAGGTAACGTCGGTAGCGCGCACCACGTGCGCCCCTGGTTGGCGGGCATCAAGCCCACGGACGCGGGCGAAGCGTTCATCATGCCCCATAAGGCCACCTTAGCGCGAGGTCATCACCATTGAGCACGCGCTGGCACTGGGAACACGGGTAAGCGGCCTCGGCCGCGCATTGCTCACATCTCACTACCGAGATGCCGAAACCGTGGGGAGCAACGGCAGCGCGCGAGGGTTGGGAACGGGGACTATAAATCTTTAGTATGATTCTTTACGCCCGCCGGGGAACGAAACGCCCCCAGCGGGCGTTAGGCTATTGTTTGACGACTGTTTGACGACCACTTCACACCAGTTCACGCCGGTTCAACCGTGAACGGCCGTGGGCGAAGGACGAATGAAGGCTGAATGAAGAACAAGAAGACACTCCAGATCGGAGCGATCGCGGCGATAGCGCTCATCGCTTTATATCTGTTGACGCTGTTTGGCAACGACGCGCGGGGCTACAAGGACGTAGACACCAGCGTCGCCATCACGCAGCTGGAACAGAACAACGTGGCGGAAGCTCAAATCGATGACCGCGAGCAGCGCCTGCGTCTTAAGCTCAAGGAGCCGATCAGCGACGATGGCCAAGACAACGTCACCGAGATCATGGCCAAGTACCCGGCCAGGTCCGCCGCGGACGTTTTCGCCAAGGTCCAGGCCTCCGAGACCGAGAAGTACACGACGAAGGTCACCCAGGATTCCTTCCTGATGTCGATGCTCGGCTACATCCTGCCGATGCTCATCGTCTTCGGCATCTTCATGTTCGTCTTCTCCCGCATGCAAGGCGGCGGCATGGGCATGTTCGGCTTCGGCGGCTCGCGGGCCAAGGAGCTGACCAAGGACATGCCTACCAACACCTTCGCCGACGTGGCAGGTGCCGACGAGGCCGTCGACGAGCTCCACGAGATCAAAGACTTCCTCCAGGATCCGACCCGCTACGAGGAACTCGGCGCGAAGATCCCGCGCGGCGTTTTGCTCTACGGCCCGCCCGGCACGGGTAAGACCCTGCTGGCGCGCGCCGTGGCCGGTGAGGCCGGTGTGCCGTTCTACTCCATCTCCGGCTCCGACTTCGTCGAGATGTTCGTCGGCGTGGGCGCCTCCCGCGTCCGAGACCTGTTCAAGCAGGCCCGCGAGCACAGCCCCTGCATCATCTTCGTCGACGAGATCGACGCCGTCGGCCGCCAGCGCGGCTCCGGCATGGGCGGCGGTCACGACGAGCGCGAGCAGACCCTCAACCAGCTCCTGGTGGAGATGGACGGCTTCGGCGACCGCGAGGGCGTCATCCTCATGGCCGCCACCAACCGCCCCGACATCCTCGACCCCGCGCTGCTGCGCCCGGGTCGCTTCGACCGCCAGATCCCGGTGGGCAACCCCGACCTCAAGGGCCGCGAGCAGATCCTCGAGGTCCACGCCAAGGGCAAACCATTGGCCAAGGACGCCGACCTCAAGGCGCTCGCGCGACGCACCGCCGGCATGTCCGGCGCCGACCTGGCCAACGTCCTCAACGAGGCTGCGCTGCTGACCGCCCGCATCGGCGGCAACGTGATCACCGCCGACGCCCTCGAAGAGGCCACCGACCGCGTCATCGGCGGTCCGCGCCGCTCGTCGAAGGTCATCTCCGAGAAGGAAAAGAAGGTCACCGCCTATCACGAGGGTGGACACACGCTTGCCGCATGGGCGCTAAAGAACATCGACCGCGTCTATAAGGTCACCATCCTGGCCCGCGGGCGCACGGGTGGCCACGCCATGACCGCTGGCGAGGACGATAAGGGAATGTACAACCGCGACGAGCTGTACGCGCGCCTCGTGTTCGCCATGGGTGGGCGCGCCGCCGAGGAACTCGTCTTCGGCGAGCCCACCACCGGCGCGTCTGCCGATATCGAGATGGCAACCAAGACGGCTAAGGCCATGCTCACCGAGTACGGCATGAGCCCAAGCCTCGGCCTGGTCAAGTACGGCGATGAGCAAGGCGACCCTTTCTCCGGCCGTGGCAGCCAGGGGACTCTCGAATACTCGCCGGCCACAGCGGCGAAGATCGACGAGCAGATGAAGTACCTCATGGACAAGGCCCACGAGGATGCCTACAACATCCTCGCCGAGCACCGCGACTATCTCGATAAGCTGGCCGAGAAGCTGCTGGAAAAGGAAACCCTGCGCCGCCCAGACCTGGAGGCGCTGTTCGAAGGCATTACTCCGCGCGAGGTCGGAGAGGTCTTCCCCGGTGAAGACTCCCGCTTCCCGCGCCAGGCCGGGCGCGAGCCGGTCAAGACCCCGACCGAGCTGGCCCTCGAGCGCGGCGAGGAACCACCGAAGCCGTTTAGCCTGCTTGAGGCCTCCAAGGCCGCCCGCGCCAAGCGCGAGGCAGAACTCGCCGCCCGGGGCGGCGCGCCCGCCCAACCTGATAATCAGGCTGCCCCAGGTCTCACCCCGCCGCAGCAGATGCCGCCGGCCCCGGATCCTTCCAACCGCTACGCGGGCACCCCGCCGCCGGCGGGATGGTCGGCGCCGGGCTGGCCGCCATCGAACAACACCCAGTCCGAAGGTTCCGAGGGCTCCTTCGTTCCGAAGCCGCACCCAGGTCTGAAAGCCTACGGCGCCGGCACACCCGCAGCGCCTGCTGAGCCCGCCCAGCCTGAGACCCCGGCCGCACCGCAGGAGGAAATTGGTTTCTGCCTGCCGGAAAATGAGCGCACCGAGCACACCTGGAACGATGAGCCAAAGGATGAGACTGACGGGGACAATCAGTCCCAGCCCACCGTGCAGATCCAGGCACAATCGCCGGAGGAACCGGCCGGGCGCCACCGCCAACCAAGCCAGTGGGAAAGCGATGACACCCAAGTCATTCGCAAGATCGCCGATGCCGCAGGCGACGACGGCACCGATGCGGAAGCTAACAAGAAAGATGAGGCGTAGATGGCCACCGGAACCTTTGACCGCGCACGTGCAGAAGCTGCCGTGCGGGAGCTGCTCATCGCAGTGGGGGAGGACCCCGACCGCGAGGGGCTGAAGGAAACCCCGGCCCGAGTGGCGCGCGCCTACGAGGAGTGCTTCGCGGGACTGCACACCGACCCGAAGGAAGTGCTGTCAAAGGTCTTCAACGAGGACCACCGCGAGCTGGTCCTCGTGCGAGACATCCCGATCTATTCCACCTGCGAGCACCACCTCGTGCCGTTTTTCGGCAAGGCCCACATCGGCTATATCCCAGGGGACTCCGGTAAGGTCACGGGGTTAAGCAAGCTCGCCCGGCTGGTCGACCTTTATGCCAAGCGCCCGCAGGTCCAGGAGCGCCTGACCTCTCAGGTGGCCGACGCGTTGGTGGATAAGCTGCAGGCACAGTCGGTCATCGTGGTCATCGAGTGCGAGCACCTGTGCATGGCCATGCGCGGTATTCGAAAGCCGGGGGCGGTCACCACCACCTCGGCCGTGCGCGGTGGCTTCCAGCGCAATGCCGCTTCCCGTGCGGAGGCGCTGGCCTTGATCCGTAGTTAGGGGGCACAAAACGGGCGGGTAACATGTCTTGCATGCGCGATCCCGTCCTTGGAATTGAGACCACCTTGCCCGGCCGAACCCTGGTCATGGGCATTGTCAATGTGACGGAGGATTCTTTCTCCGACGGCGGGCGATATCTCGATCCGGCGAAAGCCATCGAGCACGCCCGCCAACTTGTTGCCGAGGGGGCCGACATCATTGATGTCGGAGGCGAGTCCACCCGGCCGGGCGCCACCCGCGTCGATGCCGAGGTGGAGAAGAACCGGGTCGTTCCCGTCATCGCGGCGCTGCATGAGCTGGGCATTCCGACGTCGGTGGATACCATGCGCGCCAGCGTTGCCGCCGCGGCGGCGGAGGCGGGGGTTGCCCTTATCAATGATGTTTCCGGCGGTTTGGCCGATCCGGACATGTTCCGCGTGATGGCCGAGACCGACAAGGCCGTGTGCCTCATGCACTGGAAGACCGTTCGCTTCGGTGACGCGGCTGGCCACGCCGATCATGGCGGTGATGTGGTGGCGGATGTGCGCGACCGGCTGGCGCAGCTGGTCGATCAGGCGCTGGCGGCGGGGGTATCCCCGGGGCGCATTACCCTCGACCCGGGGTTAGGCTTTGCCAAGTCCGCGGAGGATAACTGGGCTTTGTTGAAAATGTTGCCGGAGTTCGTTAAGGGCGATTTTCCGGTCCTGGTGGGGGCATCGCGCAAGCGTTTCCTTGCGGCGATCCGCACCGAACGCGGCTTGCTTGCCGACGCTAACCCGGCCGTAGCCGCCGACCCCGCTACCGCCGCCGTGACCGCAATTTCTGCGGCCCAGGGCGCGTGGTGCGTGCGCGTGCACAACGTTGCTACCTCCCGCGATGCGGTCGACGTGGCTGCACGCTGGAATTGTGGAAAGTAGGGGGAATGATGGCTGATCGCATCGAACTCAAGGGGCTCAAAGCGCGTGGGCACCACGGTGTCTTCGACTTCGAAAAGCGTGAGGGGCAGGACTTCATCGTCGACATCACGTGTTGGCTGGACCTGGGCCCCGCCGCCAAAAGTGATGATTTGAACGAGACCATAAACTATGCGGAGCTTGCCACAATTGCCCACGAAGTGATTACGGGTCCCCCCTTTGATCTGATAGAAAAGGTTGCAGCCGAGATAGCCGACAAGGTGATGGCGGCCTATTCCCAGTTGTTCGCGGTTGAGGTCACCGTGCATAAGCCGAGTGCGCCGATACCGTTGACTTTCGAAGATGTTGCCGTGGTTGCGCGGCGTTCGCGAGGAAAGATTTAAGTATGCTCAGAGCGGTTTTGTCCATTGGTTCTAACATGAACGATCGATATGGTCTCATCATGACGGCCTTCGAGGAGTTCAGGGACGAGCTGGTGGCAAGCTCTCGGGTCTATTCCACCCCTCCGTGGGGTGTGTCCGACCAAGAGGAGTTCCTCAATGCGACCATCATCGTCGAGGTGGATACCACCCCGATGAAGCTGCTGCGTCGCTGCCAGGAGCTGGAGCAACGCGCCGAACGCAAGCGCACCGTACACTGGGGTCCGCGCACACTCGATGTTGATATCATCACCGCCTACGAGGACGGTGAGATGCTCAAGTCAGACCATCCGGAGCTCATCCTGCCGCACCCGTGGGCGCATGCGCGTGCCTTTGTGCTGATCCCGTGGCTGGAGGCAGACCCCGAGGCGATGCTCGGACATCGCCAAGTCGCAGACCTCATTGCCCGCCTTCCCAGAGAGGATGTCGACGGAGTGAGGCTTGCCGACGTAGAGTAGCAGGCATGAAGACCACATCCATCGCCTCCCTGATCGGCACCTGGGGCTTTTGCGCCGCAGCCAGCCTAATCGTGGTCTCAAGCTACTTTGGCCTCCTCAGTGCGGTCCCAGTATCTGTGGCCATCACTTTGTGGGTCATGGCCGTTTTGTGCCTCATCTTGGGGATCCGGATCAAGTCCCGCATCGAGGAAAACAAGATCGGCCTCGATCGCTCCCAACTCAACCCGCTGTCCGCCGCGATGTTTCTGGTCATCGGAAAAGCCTCGGCCTGGACCGGTGCCATCTTTGGCGGCGTCTACACGGGCATGGGTATATACGTGCTCATGCAATACAAGCAGCTTGCAGCAGCTGCCGACGAAGCCCCGGTGGTCATCGCCGCAGCCTTGGGTGGGATCGCCATGTCTGTAGGCGGTGCCTTCCTCGAGCGCAATTGTTCAGTCCCCCCACCGACCGACGGGGAACCCGCCTAAGTATTGCTTAAGCCACCCACTGCGGGCGCAGCGGATCCAGGTGCACGCCGTGCTTGAGGCGCAGGCCCGGAGTCAACCACAGGGCCGGATTGAAGTTGTGGCTGACCTGTCGCAGGGGATCGAGGTATTGCGGCCTGCGCACGGCCACGGTGTGGTCGCCTGCCTCCACCGTCCAATAGCAATCGCGGTCCTCGCGGTTATCGTCGACTAACCGATGAGTGTGGGGACTAAGGAACATGAGGTTGTTGGGCACGGTTTCCCCGCCGTTGGCGAAAGAGCGCACGTGGTGGATCTCGCAGGCGGCAGCGGGAAGATTCGAGCCCGGGGTTTGGTCACCGCCCTGGGATGCCAACAGTCCTAGGTACATGGCCAAGTCTGCGGTGCGTTTCGTGCGCGAAACATGGAGGAGGTTGCCGTTTTCGTGGTCGAGGATGGCTAGATACCAGTGCCTGGAAGCACCCAACTTGAGCAGGTCATCTATCGTGATTGCCGTCCCGACATCAGTTAACGCAACCCCGTTAAATTCGCACAGCTGCTGCAGGGTGACAGTGGCCACGACGCTGGCGCAGCCGGGTCTCGTGGGCCGCAGGTCTTTTTCTAGGGCAACCTCCAGCGCGCGTTCGAGGGCATCGATGCGGCGCTGGTCGGCGCTGCGTTCGTCGTTGGCTTTATCTTCGAGGAGGTCGCCTGGGCCTGCGTAGTCATGGAAAAGGCGATTGAGTAAGGCGATGGTGCTCGAGGGTAGCTTGCCGTGAAGGCTTGCCATGAGGTCGGCGGTCTGCTTGGAAATCCGTAGGTGAACCTTCTCCCGTTGTTCCTGCTCGCTGGCGCCGATGCCGTGCTGTTGCAACAGGGCGATGCCAGCGGTGCGCAGATTTTCCCCAGAGCCGGCGAGAGCGAGCTCGCAGAGCTTTTCCTCGATTTCTTTCGCGATCTCGCGCTTGTTTCCGGGTATGCGGTGAAGGGTCTCGCTGATGGCTTCCAGCGCTGCCTGGCCTATTCGCGCGTCGGCGAACAGGCGTTGGACGAGCCCATTGACTATTGTGCCGTCGCTGGTGTGGATGAGTGCGCGGGCCTCCACATTGGCGTAATAGTTGTATCGTCCGATGGGGATCATGAGCCGTGCGGCGAAACGCCGCCTGCTCTGTGCCCCTGACCTGCCCTCGCAGAGGCGGTTGGCTGCGCGGATGAAGCCTAACCGTATGCGGTCGGTGAGGCAATTGAGTTTGCCCACCAGCTCGGCCATGTCATCGAGAAGGCCGAGAGAGACGTCTTCGTGAAAGAAGGTGGGCACGATGTCGTCGGTGAAGGCGTGCAAACGCTGGGCCCAGTCTTGCAGCTTGCGCACTGCCTTTTCGGGCACGTTCTCGCTGAATTCGGCGCCCGCAAGCTCATCCATTAGCTGGCCAATCCTCGGTGGTGGCGGGCCTTCGCCCTGTTCTTGACTGAGGTCAAATTCGCTCATATGTGCGATATTAAAAGCGTCAAAACCCTTCGTCAACGGTTTATCTGGAATTGTTCACAATAATGTACGAAAAGAAAAATTCGGTGGACAGCGCCGACGTCACGGCCAATGCTGGGTTCAGTTCCTTCCCGCTGCACCTTAGGGAGGAGCACGAACTCAGCAAAAGCTTCGTGGCTCGATGCCCCATGCCCATGGTCGTGAGGTAGGTTTGTACCCATGAGTGCCGAAAATCAGCGAAACGATAGCTCAACTGAGCGGGGACAGAAGCTTCTTATTGTTCTCGTTATTCTCGCTCTGGTCGCAAGCATCGTCATGCTGTTTACCGGCAGCGTCGGCGCGCTGAAGCTTGCCCTGCTCGCTGCCCTGTGGGCGGCTATTCTTGGCATGTTTTTGGTCAGCCGTTACCGCGCGCAGGCCGTGGCCTCGCAAGCCCAACTGGCCTCGGAAATAGAGCTGGGGCAGGCTCGTCTGGAGGAGGCGAATCAGCGCTTCGAGGCGGATAAAGCAACAATGCAGGTCGAACTGGAACACAAGATTCGCTCCAGTGAGGAAGAAACCCTCAAGGCTATTCGCCGGCAGCTCGAGGAGTTGCGTGAGCAACTGGAGTATCTAACCGGCCAATCGCTGGTGGAGCCGGGTATGCTGCGCGCACAGGCACGACGGATCATGGAGATCGAGACCGCGGCTGAGCAGGTACAGCAACCGGTGTTCAAACCGCAGGCGCAGCCCCAGCCGGCTCCGAGCCCTTCTCCGGAAGAAACGGCCGTGATTTCCAAGGTGACCGTTGGCGCTGATGAGCCGGTGGGCGTCGGCAAGCAAGACAAGCCAGCCAAGCAAGACAGGGCAGAAAAAGCAGACAAGGCAGATAAGCCGATTACGGCCGAGTTTGCCGTGGTCACACAGGTGAAGCAGGATCCCGCAGCTCAGGAGGAGGCTACCCAGGCTGAGCACCGCGCGGGCGAGGGGAAGCTGTCGGTGTCGCAGCT
Organism: Corynebacterium sp. SCR221107; assembly: GCF_027886475.1. Taxonomy (NCBI): domain Bacteria; kingdom Bacillati; phylum Actinomycetota; class Actinomycetes; order Mycobacteriales; family Corynebacteriaceae; genus Corynebacterium; species Corynebacterium sp. SCR221107. Next base: position 2,551,865 of record NZ_CP115670.1, on the reverse strand, counting down.
TGCCGCTGCGGCGGCGAAGAACTCGCCGTATATTGGTGGCAAGCGACGCAAACCGGAAGAGGCCGAGAACACGTCGAGTGTGGCTGACACCACCGCTGCAGAGGTGGCGAAAGAGACTGTGGATGAGCCACCAGCCGAACAGGCCCCTGTCTCGAGGGGGCGCCGGCGTCGGGACGAGCACTCCAGCGCGGTGTCTGTCGCAGACCTGCTCAAGCGAAACCAAAAGGAAACATAAAGCTGTGAACCCTCCTCGCCTTGTCATCGCGGTCATTGGACACATCGAGTTCGATTCTCGCCTTGAGGAGGTCGGGCACACGATCCTGCAGGTCAGTGACCCATCCCAGGTCGCCGGCGCGGGCATCGTGCTGATCGGTACCAGCGCGGACGAGCTGCCCCAAGCGATCGACGCGATCGTTCCTTTCGTGCGCGATAAGCAGGTCATCGGGCACACCTGCCCGCGCTACGGTTTGGAGGCCTTCGATCCGCTGCACGAGGTTGCGCAGGTGAGCACCTTTGTTGCGCTCAACGCGGCGGATGATGCGTGGTCGATCACCGGTGATGATCCGGCGGCTGAGGTCGTCGGCAACGTTTTGCTCGGGGAGTGCGGCCTTCGGGTCATCCCGGTCGCGCCGGAGCACCTCAAAGAATTTGTCGCGGGCATGGCCTTTGCCGCATTTCGCAATCAGATCGAGATCATTGGCTTCGAGCTTCTCGAGTCCGCCGGGGTGCCACAGGAGCTGCAGCAGTTCATCATGGACACCGCAGCGGGCTCTTCGTCTTTGGTCGATGTGGCAACGCTGGAACACAGCGTGAATGCGATCGCGGATCCGGCGGATCGGGAGACCTTCTGTCACCTGGCCCGCCGCACCGCGCAGGCCTATCGCGCGCATGACGTGGAGTGGTGGGCACTCGAGCACGGGCAGGAACCGGCCCTTGACGAAGAAGACTAGAAGCAAGCTAGAAAAAGGACAAGAAAGAAAGAGGAACCAATCTGTGGCCTTTGAGTTTGGCAGCGCGCGCGTTTTCGAGAGCCCGGATCAGATCGCGATGTTCTCCCGGGCGTTTCGCAAGCAGGGCAAGCCGGTGGTGCTGGTTCCACTGTCCCGCGGGGTTCATGCAGGCCATCGCGCGTTGATCCGCGCGGCGCGGCGGATTCCGGGCGCGGTGGTCATCGTTTCGCTTTACGACGCAACCCCGGCCGATTATGAAGCGCTGCGCGAGGAGCGCGTCGACGCCGTCTTCCGCTACGAGCGTGAGAGCTTGTGGCCGAAGGGGCTGCGCACCACGGTCACCCTCGCCGATCATGGGATGGAGGATCCGGCAGCGCTGTCGGTGGCCGCCACCCAGATCCTCACCTTGTTACACATTGCGGGCCCGAGCGATCTCGTCCTCGGCGAGAAGGATTATGAGTTGCTGGTGGGAGTGCAGCGGATGGTCACTGACCTGCACGTCCCGGTCACCGTGCACTCGGTGCCCACCGTGCGGATGCCGGACGGGGTGGCGATTTCCCTGCGCAACGGGCAGGTCCAGCCCGCCGCGCGCGAGCAGGCGCTCGTGCTGTCCGCGGCGTTGACCGCCGGGGCGTATGCGGCGGAGTCCGGCCCGCAAGCTATCGTCGATACCTGCGTCGAGGTTCTTGAGGCTGCGGGCATGAAGCCGGAGTACGTCGAGCTGCGCAGCCTGGGCCTCGACGAGGCACCGGAGCACGGCGATGGCCGGCTCTTTGTCGCGGCCACAATCGGTGGGGTGCGCCTCATCGATAACGTGGGCGTTCCCATCGGCATCGGTTTCAAAAACCTCGAGGCCGAACGGGGCTAGGGCCTAGTGCTTACCGACGCCCATGCGCGGCACCACGATCGGGCGCCCCGTCTCGGGGTTGTCGATGAGCTGGCAGTCGAGCTGGTAGACGTCGGAAAGCAGGGATTCGGTGACCACATCGGTGACCGCACCGGCGGCGACGACGGCACCGTCGCGCATGACAACAAGGTTGGTGGCGTAGCGAAACGCCAGTGTCAGCTCGTGCAAGACCATCACGACGGTCACACCCGATTCCTGCAGGTCGCGTGCGAGATTGAGCACCTCGACTTGGTGGGTGATGTCGAGGTAGGTGGTCGGCTCGTCGCGCAAGACGATCGGGGTCTGCTGTGCCAAAACCAGCGCCAGCCACACCCTTTGCCGCTGCCCGCCGGAGAGCTCATCGAGGCGCTTGTCGGCTAGGTCGCTGATATGGGCGCGTTCCATAGCCTCGGCGACCGCCTGCTCATCGGAGGCTCGCCAGCGCCCCAGGATGTCCTGGTGCGGATAGCGGCAGCGGCCTACGAGGTCGCGGACGATAATCCCGCTGGGGCGGTGGGGGATTGGGGCAACAGCGCCATGTCGCGCGCGATCTCCTCGGGCTTGAGCTGGCGGATGTCGCGCCCGCGCAGGAACACCTCGCCGCGGGAACGCAGCACGCGGGCGAGCGCGCGCAACAGCGTGGACTTGCCGCAGGCATTAGGGCCGACGAGGATGCTGAGCTCACCGGTGGGCGGCGCGATATCGAGGTCGGTGATGATTTCGCGTTCGCCATAACCCACATGAAGGTTCCGCGCGCCGAGGGCGGTGGTGTGTTCTCGTTGTGTGTTCACTTCGTGCTTCCTTTCGTCAACGGTTAAAAGCGTCGGGCGCCGGATAGCAGCCACACCAGGTAGGCGCCGCCGAGGACTCCGGTGACCACGCCGACGGGCAGCTGGGGGGCGGCGAGTGCGACGAAGGAAATGGGGCCTGCGATCGCAACGGCGATGCAGGTGGCTATGACCCCTACGATGAGCAGGTCGGCACGCCGGCGCTCCACGTTGACGCCGAGGCCCGCGGCGAGGTCATCACCACTCATGAGCACCGCCAGCGGCCGGCCCAGCAATAGCGCTATCGGGGTCACAAGGATGAGCACGCCGCACGCCCAGGCGACATCGGTCCAGGTGGTTGCATTAAAGCTTCCGGCCAGCCATTGGCTTGCGGTCTGGGCGGCGTCGAGTGAGGCACCAACCAGCAGCAAGGTATTGAGCGCCTGCAGGATGGCTGCGGTGCCGATGCCCACCAACACCAGCCGGGTGGTGTTGGACTTCCCACCCTGGAGTGAAAGCCGGTAGATAAAGCAGGCGACGACAAGCCCGCCTGCGATCGCCCCCAGGGCTACCACCGCGGGGGAACCAGAGAAGACGATGATGGCGATGACCGCGCCGCTGGCGGCACCCGTGGAAAGCCCGATGATGTCCGGGCTGCCTAAGAGATTGCCGGAAAGGCGCTGGAAGATGGCCCCGGCGATTCCCAAAAGGGCACCCACGGCGATCGCGCACAGCGTCCGCGGCAGGCGTTGCTGCCCCACGAAGTAGGCCCCGAGCGGGTCGACGTCGCCCAGGCCGATGTCGCTGAGCGCGCGCAGCACGTCGCCAGGCCCCAGGGGGTATGCCCCGCGCATGAGCGCGACCCAGCCGATCGCGGTGATCGCCACCGCCATGCAGGTACCCACCAGCGCGGTGCGCTTGGCCACGCGCACGCCGCCGAAAGAGAAGTGGTCGTAGCTCATGCGGGGGTCTCCACGTTTCTCCGAACGACGATGGCGATGAAGAGGGGGCCACCGATCAGCGCCGCGACGATGCCGGTCTGGATCTCGGTGGGGGCGATGACCAGCCGGGCTGCGACGTCGGTAAGCAGCAAGAATATGGGTGCTATGAGCATGCAGGCGGGTAGCACCACCCTGAGATCGGTGCCTACCACCGAGCGGGCAAGATAGGGCACGGCCAGGCCCACGAACATGATCGGGCCCACCGCGGCGGTGGCCGCCCCGCACAGCAAGGTAATTGCCGCAAGGCATGCGGCGCGCACGACACCGGTGCGCACGCCGAGTGCGACGCCGTGATCGTCGCCAAGCGCAAGCGCATTGAGCGCGGGAGAGACCACCAGCGCCAGCAGCGCAAGCAGCTGCTCGACCCGCGCCGGGACCTCCTCGCCGAGATCATCACTCCTTTGCTTGCCTTCGCCCACCGCAGCGCCGGGCAACGCGGCTCCAGCATCCAGGAAGGTGAGCTCATCCTCGCCGGGCAAAGCCTCGGCGGGCTGGCGGGGTTAGCTGTGGCAAACGCACACCCGGGGCGCATCGGGAAGCTGATCATTTCCTCCCCGTCTCTGTGGTGGCACCCCGACCCCGCAGCCACCCCTGCCGACCTTGCCGGGCAGATCAGGCCGTGGATCGTGGGCAAACTCGGGCCATGGCCGCGCACCAGCGTGCACCTGTCGGTCGGCCTGCACGAAGGCCTGTTGGTGCCGCACGTGCTGGCCCTCAAACAAGCCCTGTGCGACCACGGGCTGCCCGAATCCGCGGTGCGCCTGCGCGTATATGACGGCGGGCACGACGTGGCCTGGTGGCGCGAAGAGCTCATCGACGCCCTCGGGCAGGTGCTCTCCACCATGCCCCCAGCGCACCTGCATCAAGAAAGGGATATCCGTGACCAGAAATAAGACCCCCGGCCGAAGCGATACTGGGGTCTATGGCTGACCGCACACCGACCACCGCCACGCCCCCGGGGCGGGTGCTGGTCGTCGATGATGAACAACCCCTGGCTCAGATGGTGGCCTCCTACCTCATCCGGGCCGGCTTCGACACCCGCCAGGCGCACACCGGCACCCAGGCCGTGGACGAGGCCCGTCGCTTTTCCCCCGATGTTGTGGTGCTGGATCTGGGGCTGCCCGAACTCGACGGCCTGGCGGTGTGCCGACGGATCCGCACCTTCTCGGACTGCTACATCCTCATGCTCACCGCGCGTGGCAGCGAGGACGACAAGATCAGCGGTTTGACCCTGGGGGCGGATGACTACATCACCAAACCTTTTAGCATCCGGGAACTGGTGACCCGGGTGCATGCGGTGCTGCGCCGCCCGCGCACCAGCACCACCCCACCGCAGGTGACCACCCCCTTGATTGTTGGTGACCTCATCCTTGACCCCGTCGCCCATCAGGTGCGGGTGGGGGAGACGACCGTGGAGCTCACCCGCACGGAGTTCGAGCTGCTGGTTGCCCTGGCCCTGCGCCCCGGCCAGGTGCTGACCCGCCACGACCTGGTCACCGAGGTCTGGGACACCAACTGGGTCGGTGATGAACGCATCGTCGATGTCCACATCGGCAACTTGCGTCGCAAGCTCGGCACCGACACCCGGGGCCGGGGGTTTATCGACACCGTGCGTGGCGTGGGCTACCGGGTGGGGCAGCCATGAATCACAGACCCGGCCTGACCTTCCGCTTCCTGGCCGCCCAGGTGTTGGTCGTGGTGATTAGCCTGCTGGTGGCCGCGGCCGTGGCCACGATGGTGGGCCCGACCCTGTTCCATGATCATATGTTGATGACCGGCCGGGAGGACCCCTCGCTGGAGCTGTTCCATGCCGAGCAGGCCTACCGGGACGCCAACCTGATCACCCTGGCCGTCGCCCTGCCCACCGCCTTGATCAGCGCCCTGCTGGCCAGCCTGTGGTTATCGCGTCGCCTGCGCACCCCCCTGCAGGATCTCACCCGCGCCGCTACCAGCCTGACGGCCGGCAACTACCGTATCCGCGTGCCCGCCGGAGAAGCAGGCCCCGAGGTCACCACCCTGGCGCATGCCTTCAACACCATGGCCGACCGGCTGGAACACCCCGAACAGGTCCGCCGCCAGATGCTCTCTGATCTGGCCCACGAAATGGGCACCCCCTTATCGGTGCTCACGGTCTACCTCGATGGTCTCCAGGACGGGGTCGTGGACTGGAATAATGCCACCCACACGATCATGGCTGACCAACTCACCCGCCTGACCCGGTTGATGGAAGACATCGACGATGTCTCCCGGGCCCAGGAACACCGGATCGATTTGGACCTGGCGGAGGAAGGGCTCGGGGATCTGCTCCATACCGCCGCTGCTGCCGCGGGGGAAGCTTATGCTGATAAAGGCGTCGATTTACAGGTCGAGACCATTACGGACACCGCCCGGGTGCTCGTGGACCGGCAACGCTTCGGCCAGGTGATGAGCAATCTCCTGTCGAACGCGCTACGGCACACCCCGGCCGGCGGGCAGGTCCGGATCAGCGTCCACCGACAGGGAGCGTCCACCGCGCTCATCCACGTCGCCGATGACGGCGAGGGCATCCCACCTGGCCAGCTCGGACACATCTTCGAACGCTTCTACCGGGGGGGATGCCGCCCGCAGCCGGGACAACGGCGGGGCCGGTATCGGTCTGACCATCTCCAAGGCATTGATCGAGGCCCACGGCGGCACTCTCACCGCCACCTCTCCTGGCCCCGGTGCCGGATCGGTCTTCACCATCCGTCTTCCCCTGCACCAGGAAAACGTGTCCCTGATGCTCAGTGACCCCACTCCCCGGGGACAATAATTCTGATGACCTCGGCAGCGATCCGTATCAACCCCTTGACAATACCCCATGGGGGTATACGATGGGAGGGGAAACCCCGCCTGATCCCCCGATCCCACAGGAGCGATCCGATGACCACCCCGACTTCCTCCTTGCTGCCGCTGGCCTCCGACGGTTGTGGATGCTGCGCGTCCTCTACACCGTCCGCGACCGTCTCCGCCCCGGCCGTGGCCGCGGCAACCGACGCAACACCTGAAGGTCCCACCACCTACCAGGTCACAGGCATGACCTGCGAACACTGCGCCGGCAACGTCACCGAGGCGGTGAGCGCTCTGCCCCAGGTCGACGACGTCCAGGTCGACCTCATCGCCGGTGGGGTCTCCATCGTCACGGTCACGGGTTCCGTGCCCCTGGAAACCGTCCACCGGGCAATTGAAGAGACCGGCTACACCGTCTTGTCCTGATCGATTCACCCATCATCTCGACCCCGACCGGGTTGAGCGAAAGGAACCTCATGAGCACTCCCCACCACCACGGTGATCACCCCACTCCGGAAACAGACCACACCCACCACCACGGTGATCACCCCGCTCCGGAAACAGACCACACCCACCACCCGGATCATGCCGGTCACGAGCACCATGCGGATGCCGCCACCCACGGCCATGCCCTGCCGCACGATCATCCGCATTCCGCTGTCGATGAAGAACACCAGGTCCACAGTCACGGTGAACACGCCGGCCACAGCGCCGCGATGTTCCGGGACCGCTTCTGGTGGTCGCTGATCCTGTCGGTTCCGGTGGTGTTCTTCAGCCCGATGTTCGCCGACCTGCTGGGATATAATATTCCGGAGATTCCGGGAGCCTACTGGATTCCTCCGGTCCTGGGCACGATCATCTTCCTCTACGGCGGCACCCCCTTCCTCAAGGGCGCAATGACCGAGCTGAAATCCCGCCAACCGGGCATGATGCTCCTGATCGCCATGGCGATCACCGTGGCGTTTATCGCCTCCTGGGTCACCACCCTGGGGCTGGGCGGGTTCCACCTAGATTTCTGGTGGGAACTGGCCCTGCTGGTGACCATCATGCTGTTGGGCCACTGGCTGGAGATGCGCGCTCTTGGTGCAGCCTCCTCCGCGCTTGACGCGCTGGCAGCGCTCCTGCCCGATGAGGCCGAGAAGGTCGTCGACGGGACCACCCGCACCGTAGCGATCTCAGAGCTGGCCGTCGACGATGTCGTGCTGGTCCGAGCCGGTGCCCGCGTCCCGGCCGACGGGACCATCATCGACGGAGCGGCCGAATTCGATGAGTCCATGATCACCGGTGAATCCCGACCCGTCTACCGGGATACCGGTGAGCGCGTGGTGGCCGGCACCGTGGCCACCGACAACACCGTCCGTATCCGGGTGGAGGCCACCGGTGGGGACACCGCCCTGGCAGGCATCCAGCGCATGGTCGCCGATGCCCAGGCCTCCTCCTCCCGGGCCCAGGCCCTGGCCGATCGAGCCGCAGCCTTCCTGTTCTGGTTCGCCCTGATCGCGGCCCTGATCACCGCCGTGGTCTGGACCATCATCGGCAGCCCCGACGATGCGGTAGTCCGCGCCGTGACCGTGCTGATCATCGCCTGCCCGCACGCCCTGGGCCTGGCCATCCCGCTGGTCATCGCGATCTCCTCCGAGCGCGCCGCGAAATCCGGGGTGCTCATCAAGGACCGCATGGCACTCGAGCACATGCGCACCATCGACGTCGTGCTCTTCGACAAGACCGGCACCCTGACCGAAGGCGCACACGCCGTCACCGGCGTGGCTCCGGCCACGGGTATCGCCGAGGGTGAGCTGCTGGCCCTGGCCGCCGCCGCTGAGGCCGATAGTGAGCATCCCGTGGCCCGGGCGATCGTGGCTGCCGCGGCCGCACACCCGGAGGCCTCACGCCGCCCACTGCGCGCAACCGGTTTCACCGCCGCCTCCGGCCGCGGGATCCGGGCCACTGTCGATGGCACCCAAATCCTCGTGGGTGGGCCGAACATGTTGCGCGAATTCAGTCTGACCATCCCGGGTGAGCTCACCGACATCACCGGTTCCTGGGCGCAGCGAGGCGCCGGAGTGCTCCACGTCGTCCGCGACGGTGAGATCATCGGTGCCGTGGCCGTCGAGGACAAGATCCGCCCCGAATCCCGCGCGGCGGTGCGCGCCCTGCAGGCCCGCGGGGTGAAGGTAGCGATGATCACCGGTGACGCCACCCAGGTCGCCCAGGCAGTGGGCAAGGATCTGGGGATCGATGAGGTCTTCGCCGAGGTTCTGCCGCAGGACAAGGACACCAAGGTCACCCAGCTGCAGGAGCGCGGTCTGAGCGTGGCCATGGTCGGCGACGGTGTCAATGACGCCCCGGCCCTGGCCCGAGCCGAGGTCGGTATTGCGATTGGCGCGGGTACAGATGTGGCGATGGAGTCCGCCGGGGTGGTCCTGGCCAGTGATGATCCCCGGGCCGTGCTGTCGATGATCGAGCTCTCCCATGCCAGCTACCGCAAGATGGTCCAGAACCTGGTCTGGGCGACCGGGTACAACATCGTGGCCGTTCCCCTGGCCGCCGGTGTGCTCGCCCCCAGCGGTGTGCTGCTTCCCCCGGCGGCCGCCGCCATCTTGATGTCCCTGTCCACGATCATCGTCGCCCTCAACGCCCAGCTGCTACGCCGGATCGACCTGGACTCGGCTCACCTGGCTCCGACCGACGGGAAGGAGGAGAAGGCTGCTGTGAGCTCTGCAGCCCCCGTCCGCTGACTTTCAATCCTTCATCGACTCCCCCCATACACAACCTCCGAAAGGGAACCCCCATGAAGCGCACCATCACCATCGCCGCTCTCGCCTTGACCTCCACCCTGGTTTTGTCCGCCTGCGCAGATAACACTGAGGGAGAAAACACCGACACCACGACCATCGCCACTACGTCCGCCCCCGACACCACCGAAACGACCGGGGCCACCACGGATCCTGAGACAGAGACGGGGGCGGCCGGAGAGGTCTCCACCGAGCACAATGACGCGGACATCATGTTCGCGCAGATGATGATCCCGCATCACCAACAGGCCGTGGAGATGAGTGAAATCCTCCTGGCCAAGGACGATATCCCGGCCGAGGTCATCGAGTTCGCCCAGGGTGTTATCGATGCCCAGGGCCCGGAGATCGACCGGATGAATACCATGCTCGAGACCTGGGAAGAAGATCCGGTCACCGGTGATATGGGTGAGATGGACCATGGCGGGATGAGTGGAATGATGAGCGAGGAGGACATGACAGCCCTCGAGGACGCCCAGGGCACCGAGGCTGCCCGGCTCTACCTTGAGCAGATGACCGCCCACCATGAGGGCGCGGTCGATATGGCCCGCGATGAGGTCACTGATGGCCAGAACCCGCAGGCCATCGCTCTGGCTGAGCAGGTCATTGAAGATCAGGAGGCCGAGATTGCCGAGATGGAGCAGATGCTCAATGAGCTCTGAACAAGGACATTCCCCGACCACCCCAGATGAGAAACACGACCATACGACCATCGGGCCAAACCAGGATTTCCGGGAAGGACAATCAGCATGCCGAATAAAATCAAGGTTGCAGTAAACGGGTACGGTGTCATCGGTAAACGTGTAGCCGACGCGGTGAGAGCCCAGGAGGACATGGAACTCCTCGGGGTCAGCGACGTCACCACCGATTACCGATGACACCGTACCCGGATATAGGTCTCATCCACCCGCCAGGAACTGGTCTGCCAGTCAGGTACCTGCCGGTACCACCGAGTGTGCTTGTCCAGCTCAGGGGCGTATTTCTGGACCCAGCGGTGAGAATCGTGGTGTGATCGACCGGCACGCCCTGCTGAAGTCATCATTTCCTCCAGATTGCGGTAGCTCACCCCGTAGCGGCAGTACCACCGCACTGCCCACAGAATGATGTCACGGGGGAAATGACGACCGGAGAAGGTACCCATGGCTGTGGTTATTTCACGTCGCTCTTCCTACTGCCCCAACTTTGCAACAGCACCCTCTAGAATTAGCTAGGTCAGAGTATCTTTACTGGCATCGTTGCTCGGCAATAACGAAAGGCCTGTCAATTATGACGAGTATCCATGGACGCGATCCGGAGCAGTGGCAGGAGCTTGTCTCTGCAGCGGTCACATCCTTGAAGCGAACCGCACGCCTGGGGCGCAGCTCCAACTACACCGATCTCAATCGGGAGATCAGTGCAAGCACGGGCCAGCCAGGTTTTGATTTCTCATCCCCCGAGGGGAGAAACGCCATGGGTGACCTGCTCGGCTATGTGGTGGAACAAACCTATAACGAGCACCCAGAACAGAAGGTCATGCTCTCATCGTTGGTGATGTACCTCAACGAAAACAAGCCGGGCAGCGGTTTTTACAACTTGGCGACCAGCATGGGCTTACTACCTCGTGATGCCTCCCCCGAGAAGAAAGAGCAGTTTTGGATCGACCAGTATAATGCTGCTCTCGCCCTTTACAGCTCGAAGAAGCGTCGACATCCACGCCGAGATAATCCCTGAATCAGAGCAGGCACCCTGGTATCACGTCACATCACTAATCCCCACCTCGCATGTGAATTGCTCCCCAGGTGTTGGTGTCTGATTTCTCGGTCCAACTTCCGGGGAGCAGTTCACTTCGGACCGGTGCCCCGGCTTGGTCAACTCCAGGCTGGATAAATGCTTTTGCAGACGCTTGGACATCGGAAGGAATGTCCCCAGCGTGAGGCCTCCCGAGAAAACTGCACCGGCGACGGGGATGGCCTTAGCTACCCCGCTAGCGAATAGTTTCTTAGTCATACTCACCCCGAGAGGTGATGTTGCGGCGATGCAGGCAGTGGTTACAGGCATCGTTCAAGTGGCACAAATCTCGCCCTTGGCTGACCTCGGCAACCTAACTGGGGTAATCGAGGCAATGGACGATCCCGAAGCAGTATTCGAACGGTAGGTATACCCAAAACCATTCTTGAAGTTGCCGTCCTTCCCCAATATCAACACAGAGGAATAGGGCGAAGACTGGTGGAGTATGCCGAAGAAGAATTTGAAGCTGCGGGAGCTACCTTGTCTCTGGCATTTGTAGATGAAAGATCACCAGAGAGCACTCATCATTTCTGGAAGAAGATGGGATACACAGCTGGAAACAAGAACAGAAAAATGGAGGCCTACGGCCGACTTTGGATTATCTAGCCTTCACTTACAGAAGCTCCAAGCAGGAGCAGAGCAGCTGATCGGGTTGCCAAATGCATGGATGTTTTCCAGCTATATTCCTCACGGACGCTCATGCTATTCCAAATCAGAGGAGTGAGCGTACAGTCGCCAGCAGGGAATCAGCAGCTAGTACTCCTTCCGAACGATGTTGGGAAGTTTCAGCAACAGATATTTCCTTTCGTACATTTTCGAGTCGACAGCAAATATTATCGATTTCCTCTTCATATCTCTCTAGCTGAGTTCCAACGCCTTTGGTGTACTTCAGCTTGTCCCAAAAAATGATTTGCTCACTGACATCGAAAGATGCATCATTTGCCAACACTTCGACTTCTTCTGTCACTTCCGAGTTTCTTTATCGCCTGAAGAATGTGAACGCAGAATGAGGAAGGCACCGACTATGAGAGGGACCTGCCCATTACGGCGATCCCGACGCAAGTATTACCTGCACAAAGGGCAGCAGGCACTGTGGATCGCCCAGCAACTAAACCCGCACTCCGCGGCCTACCAGTGCGCGGAACTACTCGAATTTGATCACTCGACCAACGTTGCAGGCGGCGTCGATTTTGACCTGCTCGAATCCGTCATCGCCTCCTGCCTGCAACAGGTGCTCGTGTTCCAGTTGCGCTACCACGCACCGGATTATGCCACCGCCCACCCGGCACCCATCGTGGTGCAGCGACAGCATGTGTCTGGCACCCGGGCCCAGGTCCTCGAGTTCGCCCAGCGCACACTCGCAGCGGCTCGCTTTGAGGTACTCGAGTCAGTGGCACTGACCGAGCACTGGCTGATCACCGACGATGAGGGCAGGCAGTACTGGCTGGCGCGGTTCCATCACATCACCGGTGACGGCTTCGCCTTCCACGCCCTTCTCAGCTGGGTGGCGGCCTGCTACAGCGCGGAGGCGACCGCACGCACCCTGCCCCCGCTACCGCTGGAATGGGACTACCTGTACTCCCGCCCCGAGGTGCCGGACCTTCGCGCCGCGCAGACGTGGTGGCACAACAATCCCTCGGCACCGGCGCCCCAGCCGCTGATTGCACCCGGCGCCGACGAGACCCCAATTCAGGCCAGCGTCGTGCTCACCCGGCAGATGCGGCAGCGCGGGCGTGGCCACGACGAGTTCGGGCACATCATCGCGATGGTAGCCCGCCTCGTCGGCACGCTCGGCGGTGGTAGCCTACCTGGTCACCCAGGAGCCAGCCCCAGATCTCGTGGCCAGGATGCAGGCGCATGCGCGCACCCTTCTGCCGGAATACATGGTGCCCAGCGCCTTTATGGCAATCGATTCCTTGCCCGTCACCGTCAACGGCAAACTCGATAGCGCACGCTTGCCGACGCCTACGGTCGCCGACCTGCACACACACCGGCGAGCGCGCACGGCCACCGACCAAGAACGCGCGGTGCTGGGTGCCTTCGAGCACGTCCTCGGCGCGACGGTCGAGGATCCGGAGGCTAACTTCTTCACACTCGGCGGTAACTCGCTGTTGGCGGTGCAGCTGGCCGCCAAGCTGAAAAAGGCTGGGCTCGGGGTAGGCGTGGCGGATGTCTTTGCCAGCCCCACCGCGGCTGGCCTAGCCACTCTCGCCGCTACGGGCGTCGCACAGGATGGGTTCGCGCAGCTCATCTGCCTATCGCCCGGGCGCGACTCACACCGACCGCCCGTGTTCTGCATCTATCCTGCAGGCGGGCTGAGCTCGTCATTTTCCCGGCTGGTGCCCAAGTTGCACCCCGGGCGGGCGGTGTATGGCATCCAGGCGCCGGGGCTGCAAGAACCCGCGGCGAAGGCCGAGTCCATCAAGCAGGCCGCCCGCCTAGCACGCGAGGCTATCGACGAACAATGCGCGGGCGAGATTGACCTCGTGGGCTGGTCGGTCGGCGGGGTCGTAGCCCACGAGATCGCAGCCCAGCGTGGCGCGGTGCGCAGCCTCGTGCTTCTCGACGCATACCCGGCCGAGGTCTGGAAGCAGCTGCCGGAGCCCGAGGACAAGCAACTCTGGCGCGGCGTGGCCGCGCTCAAGGACGTGGTCACCCAGCTCAGCGCGCGTCAACTGCAGGCGGTCAAAGACATGATCGTGCATAACGCCACGCTCATGCGCGCGCATTGCACCTCCCGCTACGAGGGGGTGACGTGGCATTTCACCGCGGCAGCCGACGATCGTGATGCCCGCCTGCGTGCGACAGCCTGGGAGGAATTTACCGCCCGGCTTCGCACCCACAGCTACCCGGTCGCCCACCCGGAGATGGTGGGCGAGAAGGTATTGAGCGAGGTGGCGAAGATTCTGGCCTAGAAGGCCTCCACCTCGGCCGCGGTCGGCGGCTGGGCACCGGTGCGTGAACAGGTAATGGCCGCGGCGGTGACCGCCCAAGCGCCGATCTCCGCCCAGTCCTCGGTGCTAAAGGAGGCCACGGCCTCGCGCACAGCGCCGCCCCGCGCGCCGACGCGGGCCGAGATCTGGGAGAGCAACGAGCCCATGATCGTATCCCCGGCGCCGATCGTGTCCGCCACCGTGATCTGCCGGCCGGGCACGTCGATGGTCGTGGTGCCGCCGAGGACAATGGAGACTCCGTCGCCACCGCGAGTGATCACCTTAATGGGCGCAGAAGGTGAGCCCAGGAACTCCTCCTCCTCGTCGGAAAGCTTGAGCAGATCCACGAAAGGATACAGTGACTCCAAGAAGGCCTTGTGTGCGTCGTGGGCGTAGAACGGGCGGATATTGGGGTCCAACGTGACAAACGTGCCCTGCTGTGACAGGGTTCGCAGCAGGTCCGCGTACCGTGACGCGCCGGGCTCCAAGGCCAGGGAAACCGTGCCGAAGCAGGCGAGATCGGCGGCGACGGTGGCCGGCGGCTCAACCATCCTGTCCGCCGTGCCCTCAATATAAAAGGTGTAGCGCGCCGAACCGTCCTCACCGATCGAGGTCAGCGCCAAGGTGGTCGGCTCGGGCCCGCGCTGGACGAGGGATACGTCCACCCCCTCGGACTCCAAGCGTGAAACCAGCGCCTGGCCGAAGGTATCCGTGGACAACCGGGAAAGGAACTGGACAGGGGCGCCTTGTCTAGAGGCCGCGATGGCGGCGTTGAACGGGCCACCTCCCATTGCCGGTACCAGGGGCGAAAGCGGGGCGGTAGTGGAAGGGACAAGGTCGAAAAGGCCCTCGCCGCACACGAGGACTAGGGGCGAATTCTCGCTGGTGGCAGTCATGAAAGCCAGTCTAATGGGTGTGTAGTTTTCGCGGGGTGGAAAGTGACCGGTTGGGCGTCGGCAAGCAAAAAAGGGGCAGTTGTACCAAAAAGCCCGCCATCGACTACCCTTTGAAGGCGTGACTGACGCAAAAAACACCCCAGCAAATGATGTCCCTGAGCAGCTGCGCATCCGACGTGAGAAGCGCCAGCGCCTGATCGATTCCGGCGCCGAGGCCTACCCGGTGATCGTCGACCGCACCGTCAGCATCACCGACTTGCGTCAGAAGTTCGTGGCCGTTGATGAGGCCCCGGCCGAGCCCGCTGAGGGCGTTACCTACCTGACTCCCGGCGAGGAGACCGACGTCGAGGTCGCCATCGCCGGGCGCGTGCTGTTTATCCGCAATACCGGCAAGCTGTGCTTCGCGGCGCTCCAGGAGGGCAACGGCACCCAGATTCAGGCCATGCTGTCGCTGGCCGAGGTCGGCGAGGAGAAGCTGGCGGCGTGGAAGGCCGACGTGGACTTGGGTGACATCGTCTCCATCCGCGGGCGTGTGGTCTCCTCGCGTCGCGGCGAGCTGTCGATTATGGCCAAGACCTGGCACATGGCCTCCAAGGCGATCCGGCCGCTGCCGGTTGCCTTCGCCGAGATGAGTGAGGATTCGCGGGTGCGTCACCGCTACACCGACCTCATCATGCGCGAGCAGGCCCGCACGAATGCGCTGACCCGCATCAAGGTCATGCGCGCGCTGCGCAACTTCCTAGAGGGCGAGGGCTTCCTCGAGGTGGAGACCCCAATGCTGCAGACCCTGCACGGCGGCGCTGCGGCCCGGCCTTTTATCACCCACTCCAACGCCCTCGACATCGACCTCTACCTGCGCATCGCCCCGGAGCTGTACCTCAAGCGCTGCGTGGTCGGCGGCATCGAGCGGGTCTTTGAGGTTAACCGCAATTTCCGCAACGAGGGCGTGGACTCCTCGCACTCCCCGGAGTTCGCGATGCTGGAGACTTACCAGGCCTGGGGCACCTACGAGGACGGCGCGCGCACCATCAAGAACCTCATCCAGTCCGTGGCCATGGAGGTCTTCGGTTCCACCACCGTCACGCTTGCCGACGGCACCGAGTACGATCTCGGCGGTCAGTGGAAGGAGATCGAGATGTATCCTTCGCTCAACGAGGCTCTGGCGCGGAAGTTCCCGGGGCAGCCGGAGGTCACCATTGACTCCACCGTCGAGGAGCTCAAGGAGATCGCGAAGGTCATCGGCCTGGACGTGCCCGAGAAGGGTGGCTGGGGCCACGGCAAGCTGGTCGAGGAGATCTGGGAGCTTTTGTGCGAGGACCAGCTCTACGGCCCGATCTTCGTGAAGAACTTCCCCGTGGAGACCTCTCCTTTGACACGCCAGCACCGCAGCCAGCCGGGGGTCACGGAGAAGTGGGACCTCTACGTGCGCGGCTTCGAGCTGGCCACCGGCTATTCCGAGCTGGTGGACCCGATCATTCAGCGCGAGCGCTTCGAGGACCAGGCCCGGCTTGCTGCCGCTGGCGACGATGAGGCGATGGTCTTGGACGAGGACTTCCTCGCCGCGATGGAGCAGGGCATGCCGCCGACGGCCGGGTGCGGCATGGGTATCGACCGCCTGCTGATGGCGCTGACCGGATTGGGTATTCGTGAGACTGTTCTCTTCCCGATGGTCAAGCCGGAGCGTGTGAGCTAGTAAACCTGGTTTTACCAGCGCATATAGCTTTAAAGGCCCCGTAGACATGGCGCACTGTCTACGGGGCCTTGTCTAAAGATGCGGGCAGCACCCCGCCCCTTTGCGGCAGCACTCCTCACGGCTTTCAGCATTTCTCTTGGTCCCGGCGCGGCTGACGTCGGCAAGCAAGGGCAGAAGCACAAGAACCATTGGTGCGCCGGGGCGGTGTGAGACTGGCTATGCGTTCTGGGGCAGGTCGGGGTTGTCCGTGGCCGGTTGATTCTTGCGGGGGCGGCCACGGCGGGGGAGCTCGCCGGCGCTGGAGGGCAGGCGCCCCATCGTGCGCAGCTGCTCGCGCAGCATGAGCTCGATTTGGGAGTTCACGCTGCGTAGCTCGTCGGCGGCCACGTGGGCGATGGCATCATAGATGGCCGGGTCGAGCCGCAGGGGAATGTTCTTACGGGGGGCCATAATCCCACCTTAGGAATAGAGGCTACCTGCATTGATCACCGGGGCGGCGGAATTGTCCGAGCACAGGACCACGAGCAGATTGGACACCATCGCGGCGCGGCGTTCGGGGTCAAGCTCCACGATCTCACGCGCCTCCAGCTGCCCCAGGGCAGACTCGACCATGCTCACCGCGCCCTCCACAATCTTTTCCCGCGCATCGACGATGGCGGTGGCCTGCTGGCGCTGCAGCATCGCCTGGGCGATTTCCGGGGCGTAGCTCAGCGCCGAAATGCGGGCCTCCACGATCTCCACGCCAGCGATGGCGGCACGCGCCGCGACCTCGTCGGCAAGCTCGGCGGAGACGATGTCGGTCGAACCGGAAAGGGATGGGGTGGTGGTGCTATCGGCGGAATCGTAAGGGTGCGTGGTGGCAACGTGCCGCAGGGCGGATTCGGCCTGGGAATGAATGAACTCCTCGACCTCCTCGACGGCGAAGGTGGCCTTCGCGGTATCGGCGACCTGCCAGACGATGATCGCGCCGATGTTGATCGGGTTGCCGTTGAGGTCATTGACCTTGATGGCGTTGGTCTCGAAGTTGCGCACGCGCACGCTTTTCTTACGCGTTGCCACCAGCGGTGCGACCATCGTCAGCCCGGTGCGGCGGACGGTGCCCACGTACTTGCCGAAGAATTGCGCCACGTGGGTCTCACCCGGGTTGATGACGCGGATCATGGTCAAGGCGAAAAGCGCGATGATAATCACGGCGATGTCGAGGGCGAGAGGCAGTAGGCCTTGGAAAATGTCCCACACGCTCAGTCCGATGAGTGCGAGCGCGACGATGAGCGCGGTTCCGGCCAGCGGCGCCGAGGCAGACCAGGCGGGGTGTTCGGTGACGGTGACGGCGGCGCCTTGGTGGCCGACCGGGGCGGGCGCGGTGTTTGCGTCCATGTTTCCTCCTCAGTGAGATCCAATAATGTGATATCAGATTATCATAAAAGTGATATCACTTTAATGCGGCGTGAATCACCACAGGAAATTTCCCCGAACGAGGAAGCTCGAGGCCCCGAAAGGTGGACCGGCCTTTTATCCTGCGCTAGGACACACGTCGCGCACGCCTGCGCGCCTGTTCCACCGGATCCGGCACCGGCAGGGAGGCGATAAGGCGCTGAGTATAGAGCTGGCTAGGATTTTGAAGAATATCCGCGCCAAATCCAGCCTCAACCAATTCGCCGTGATAAAGCACGCCTACGCGGTGGGCCACCATGTCGATCACCGCGAGATCGTGGCTAATAAACAGTGAGGCGAAGTTGAACTCGCGCTGCAATTGCTGGAACAGCTCCAGCACCACGGCCTGCACCGAGACATCCAGCGCCGAGGTTGGCTCATCGGCGATGATGAGCTCCGGGCGAAGCACGAGCCCGCGGGCGAGGCTTACGCGTTGGCGCTGGCCGCCGGAGAGCTCGTGCGGATAGCGCCTCGCGTAGCTAGTGGGCAAGGCTACGGCATCGAGCAGGTCGGCTACCTCCTTGTCCCGCTCAGCGGCAGACAGCTCCGGGCGGTTGATCACCAGCGGCTCGGCTATGCACTCCGCGATGGTGAAATGCGGATTAAAGGAGGTCGCCGGGTCCTGGAATACGAAGCCAACGCGCCGGCGCAGCTGCCGAAGCTCGCGCTGATTGATGCCGGCAAGCTCCTGGCCCAGCACCTTGAGCGAGCCGCCGGTGGTCTTTTCCAAGCCGATCATCGCCCGGCCAATGGTGGTCTTGCCGGAGCCGGACTCACCCACCAGGCCAAAGACCTCGCCCTGGTGGATGTCGAAGTCGATCCCCTTGACCGCACGGAACGCCGGCGAACCCAAGCGCCCGGGGTAAGTGATTTCTAGGCCGCGGGCCTCGACCACGGCCGTGCGTTCGAGCAGCTCCTGCCTCGCCTCGGAATCCAGGCCGGCCGAGTGCGACCTGCGCCCCAGATGCGGGACAGCGGCAAGTAGCTTCTTTGTGTACTCCTGCTGGGGATTCGCAAACAGCTCGGCCACCGGCGCCTTCTCCACGATCTCACCCTGGTACATCACGGCCACGGTGTCGGCGAGGTCGGCGACCACGCCCATGTTGTGGGTAATGATGATGATCGAGGTGTGGTACTTATCGCGGATCGAGCGCAGCAGCTGGAGGATTTCCGCCTGCACCGTGACGTCGAGCGCGGTGGTGGGCTCGTCGGCGATGATGGTCTTCGCGCCCATCTCCAGCGCCATCGCGATCATGATGCGCTGCTTTTGCCCTCCGGAGAACTCGTGCGGGTAATGGTCGATGCGCTTTTCCGGGTTCGGGATCCCCACCGCGCGCAGCGCCTCCACGCAGCGGGCCTTGATCTCCTTCTTCTTGATCTTCTTATCGTGGGCGCGGATGCCCTCGCCCATCTGCCACCAGATCGGATAGACCGGGTTCATCGCGCTCGACGGTTCCTGGAAGATCATGGAGACGTCCGTGCCGCGCAGCGCGCGCAGCTGCTGCGGCCCGAGGTGAAGCACGTCCTTGCCGTCGACGACGATGGTGCCTTCTGCTTCCGGGGTAAAGCCCAGGACCGAGCGCGCGGTAACAGTCTTGCCGGAGCCGGACTCGCCCACCAAGGCGAGAATTTCCCCTTCTGCAACGTCGAGGCTGACGTTGCGCACCGCCTCGACGGGACCCTCGTCGGTGGCGAAGGTGACCGCGAGCTTGTCAATGCTGACACGGGGTTTTCTGGATTGTGTTGTTTCCATTAGCGTGCCTTCTTTGCTTTCCGACGAATACGCAGCCGCGGATCGTTGAGGTCATTGAGCGACTCACCCACGAGCGTGATGCCCAGCACGGACAAGACGATGGCCATACCGGGGTAGATCGAGGTCCACCAGATGCCGGAGGTGACCTCAGAGATCGAACGGTTGAGGTCATAGCCCCACTCGGCGGCGGAGGTGGGTTCGATGCCGAAGCCGATGAAGCCCAGGCCCGCCAGGGTGAGGATGGCCTCCGAGGCGTTGAGGGTGAAGATCAGCGGCAGGGTACGGGTGGCGTTGCGCAGGATGTGCACGGTCATGGTGCGCCAGTGGGTAGCGCCCACCGCCTGCGCGGACTCCACGAAGGGCTCCGCCTTGAGCCTGATGGTCTCCGCGCGGATGACGCGGAAGTACTGGGGGATGAACACCACGGTGATCGAGATGGCCGCCGCCGCGATCCCGCCGACCGCGTTGGACTGCCCGCCGGTGAGCACGATGGACATGACGATGGCCAGCAGTAGAGAAGGGAAGGCATAGATGGCGTCGGCGATCATCACGAGGATCCGGTCGAGCCAGCCACCGATGTAGCCGGAGACCAGGCCGAGCAGCACGCCGATGATGATGGAGGCCACCACCGCTGCGACGATGACCGCCACCGCGGTGCGCGTCCCCCAGATCACGCGGGAGAAGACGTCGAAGCCGGAGACGGTGGTGCCCCAGATATGCTCCGAGGACGGTGGCTGCTGGGTGCCGAAGGAGCCGAG
This sequence comes from Corynebacterium sp. SCR221107, assembly GCF_027886475.1. Classification (NCBI taxonomy): domain Bacteria; kingdom Bacillati; phylum Actinomycetota; class Actinomycetes; order Mycobacteriales; family Corynebacteriaceae; genus Corynebacterium; species Corynebacterium sp. SCR221107. The sequence goes on along the minus strand of NZ_CP115670.1, from coordinate 2,531,427 downwards.
GTCGTCGGCGGTCTGCGACCAGGAATAGGGGGCGATCAGCGGTGCGAACAACGCCACCAGCAGCAGCATTGCGCTCAGGATGAGACCTGTTACCAGCATGAAACGCTGGGTGCCTGCGGAGCGACGAACGTCGGAAATGATGGGCCAGTCTTTGACCATGTCAGTACCTCACTCGGGGATCGATGAGCGCGGCGATGACATCCACGAAGAAGTTCGTCACCGCCACGATGACGGCCATGAGCATCACGATGCCCTGGACCGCCACGTAGTCGCGGGCCTGCATGTACTGCACCAGGATGAAGCCCAAGCCCTTCCATTCGAAGGTGGTCTCCGTGAGCACGGCACCGCCCAGGCTCAGCGCGATTTGCATGCCCATCACCGTGATCACCGGGATGAGCGCCGGCCGAAGGGCATGCCGGGTCACCAGGCGGTATTCGCTGACCCCGCGGGAGCGGGCGGATTCCACATACTGGCGATCGAGTGTGCCGATCAAATTGGTGCGCACCAGGCGCAGGAACACACCTCCGGTGAGCAACCCCAAGGCCACCGCGGGCAGCACGGCGTGGGAGGCCACGTCCTTGATCAGCGCCAGATCGCCCAAGCGCAGGGCGTCGAGCAGGTAGAAGGGCGTGCGGTTGGTGATCGAGTTGAGCGTGGACTCCCCGCTTGAGGAGACCCGCCCGGCGATCGGCAGCCACCCCAGCTTGACCGAGAAGATGAGCTTGAGCACCAAGCCGACGAAGAAGACCGGGGTTGCGTAGGCGAGGATGGCGAACACGCGCAGGAAGCCGTCGCCTAGGCGATCCCGGAAGTAGGTGGCCACCATGCCCAGCGGGACGCCCAGCACCAGCGCGACGATGAGCGAGTAGAACACGAGCTCCGCGGTGGCCGCGCCGTACTTGACCAGGATGTCGGTGACCGGGCGGCCATCGGTAAAGGTGGTGCCGAAATCGCCTGTTGCGACATTGCCCAGGTACTCAAAGTATTGGACCAGCAGCGGGCGGTCGTAACCTGCAGCATGGACGCGCTCGGCGAGCTGATCCGGCGTGAGCCTGCCACCCAGGGCGGCCGTGATGGGGTCGCCGGTAATTCGCATGAGGAAGAAGACAGTGGTGACCAGAATGAATATCGTGGGGAAGATCAAAAGGAAACGGATAAGAATGTAGCGCGCGAAGCCGCCGCCACGATTCTTACCCGTTTCATCTTTGACTTCCGCAGTTGTTCCCAGCTCAACTGGGGCTGCGCTCGTCATGGCTTACTTTTCGATCGAACCGAAACGCAGGTGGAAGGAGGAATCGAGGATTACCCCCGAGACATCCTTGCCAGCGATAGCGAACTGCTTGCCCTCCAGCAGCGGAACCGTGGAGAGGTGATCGGCCTCCAGTTCTTGGATATCGCCGATGAGCTTGAGGCGTTCGGCTGGATCCGCGGTGGTAACCTCCTGCTTGATCAGTGCCTCGACCTTGGCGTTTTCATAGTGGTTCTCGAGGAAGTTGTCCTTGGTGAAAAACGGCGTGAGGTAGTTGTCGGCGTCGGAGAAGTCCGGGAACCAACCCAGCTGGTAGATCGGGTACACATCCGAGACGCGGTCCTTGTTGTACTGCACCCACTCGGTGGACTGCAGGTTCACGGTAAACAGGCCGGTGGCCTCGAGCTGGCTCTTGATCGCGGCGTACTCATCGCCAGAGGACGGGCCGTAGTGGTCCGGGTTGTACTGGATGTTGAGCTCGACCGGGTCGGTAACACCCGCGGCGGAAAGGATCTCCTTGGCCTTCTCCACATCCGGGGCGCCGTCGGCCGTGAGGTACTTGTCCTTGACCGGGGTGGTGGCGCCGTCCATCGCGGAGGCGACGGAGGAGTAAAGCGGGGCGTAGGTGTCCTTGTAGATGTCTGTGGCCAGCGCCGAGCGGTCGATGGAGGCGGCGATGGCCTGGCGCACGGCGGTGGCCTTGGCCGGGTCGGCCTCCGGGGTCTTCGCGCCGAAGGGCATGGTGTCGAAGTTGAAGACCAGGTAGCGGATCTCGCCGCCGGGACCCTCGATGACCTGGACGTTGTCGTTGCCGCGCAGGTCCTCGATGTCGGTGGCCGACAGCGAGCGGTAGGCGACGTCGATGTTGTTTTGCTGGATGTCCAGCTTCAGGTTGGAGGCATCCGCGTAGTACTTGACGTTGACGTTTTCGGTCTTCGGGGCGCCCAAAAGTCCCTGGTAGTCCGGGTTGGCCGCGTAGCTGACCAGTTCGTTCTCGCTAAAGGAGCTAATGGCGTAAGGCCCGGCGAAGCCGTCGGTTGCCACCACATCCGCGTTGTCCATGGTGGCGTCGGCGGAGAAGGTGTCCTCGTCGACGATCGGGCCGGCCGGGGAGTTGAGCACCAGCGGGAAGGTCTGATCGTTTTCGGCCTTCAGCTTGAACACGACCGTGGTGTCATCAGGCGTGGACACCGAGTCGAGGTTACCCAGCAGGGAGGCGGGGCCGTTGGGATCGTCGATCGCAATCTGGCGATCGAAGGAGAACTTGACGTCCGAGGAGGTCAGCTCGTTGCCATTGGCGAACTTCAGACCGGACTTGAGCTTGACGGTGTATTCGGTCGGCGAGCTAAACTCCGCCGATTCCGCCAGGGATGGCTGCATGGCGGCATCGGTAGAGCCCGGCTCGGGTTCCACGAGGAAGCCGTAGACCTGGCGCATGACATTGAAGGAACCGTTGTCATAGGAACCCGCCGGGTCCAGCTTGGTGACCTTGTCCGTGGTGCCGATGGTCAGCCCGGCGGTTTGCCCGCCACCGGAGGACTGCGTTGATTCCGTTGAGGAATCCGTGTTCGCACAGGCGGTCATGGTCAGTCCCGTCATAAGGGCCACAATGGGTGCGGCGATGCGCAGAGATTTCTTGTTGTCCACAGCTCCTCCTAGCAAGGGGTGTTTGTTTTATCCATAGGCGAGCGGGGGCACGCTGGAGTTCAGCTGGCGCACCAGCTGCCTTGCCTGCCGAGGAATGCGAGGGGTTCGTGCCCCGCGCGCCTCATGAGGCAACAAGCTATCAAACAGTGACCGTGCCTACGAGAGTTTTTGATGAAAATTAAGGGAAAAGCTCCAAAAATCTCCGGCGCGATGGCCTCTACCTGCGAAAAGAAATCTGTCGTTTGAAAGAAATTATGGCTTTTATTCGTTTATTCCTGATCCGTTTGCTCAATGAGCCAGTCAAGAATGTGGGCCAGTGATTGCTCACGGGAGCTATCGTTTAAGACCTCGTGGAATCCGCCCTCCACCTCTTCTAGGGTGATCGACTGACTCATGCGGGCGAATTGGCGGGCGCCTGCCACATCGGCGAGGCGATCCTGGGTGCCGTGGATGACGAACGTAGGAATACCTGGCCATGGCGTGCGCAGCACCTTGTCGCCGGCGAGCACCATCGATGTGGCAGTGAGCAAGGCAACGGCGCCGTGGTAGTTCAACGGATCGTCTTGGTAGGCCTGCACCTCCTGCGGGTCGCGCGAGACCGCTGCGGCGTCAAGCTTGGCGGTGGGCAATCCCGGGGCAATCCGGGCCAGCGTGCGGCCGGCCCGGGCGATAACAAGGGGCACGCGGGGTAGCGGGCGCAGCGCCGGGCCGCTGAGAACCACGCCAGCGACCTGCGCCGAGTTGGCCTGCACGGACGCCGCGGTAATAAGCCCGCCCATCGAATGCCCGAACAGATACAGCGGCAACTGCGCCGACGCCGCCTCCATGGCAGCGATCACCGCCGCGCGTGCTCGCAGGTGGTCTTGGATGAGCGTGCCGACGTCCACCTGCGCGCGCTTGACCCCGGGCGTGCTTGCCACCTCACCGTGGGCGCGATGGTTGTAGCCATAGGCGTCGAAGCCACAGCGATTGAGCGCCTCAATGAGGCCACGGTAACGCCCAAGGTGCTCGGCGTAGCCGTGGCTGATCAGCACCGCGGCGCGCGCAGGTTGGTTGTGTGCCGGGAAGAATTCCATGATCCCCTTTGTACCTCCTTTGAGGCTTGCATGCGCGCACCTTGATGTCACGAGGAAAAGCCGTCAAACGAGCGGCGCTGTGGGCGTCGGCAAGCAAAATAATGCGCGAAAAAGTGGTCTCTTTTCCCATGTTCGCTACCGGCGTACAGGGTCAAAAATGGGCATTCAGCTCGTTTTTTATAAAAGGTTGAGTCTGGGACTGGCAAGGAATATTCCAATAGTGCAAGGAAATGTCGCGCACGCACGTTAGAGTGGGTGACACTAATAGAAAAAGTAGACAGTAAGGGGAACAAGCATGTTCGAGCGGTTTACCGATCGCGCTCGTCGAGTCATCGTGCTTGCGCAGGAAGAGGCTCGTGGGCTTAACCACAATTACATCGGCACGGAGCACATCCTGCTCGGTCTTATCCATGAGGGTGAGGGCGTTGCCGCCAAGGCCCTGGAGTCCATGGGCATTTCCCTCGAGGCTGTGCGTCAAGAGGTCGAGGAGATTATCGGCCACGGCGCCGAACCGCCGGTGGGACACATCCCCTTTACCCCGCGTGCCAAGAAGGTGCTGGAGCTGTCCCTGCGTGAGGGACTGCAGATGGGCCACAAGTACATCGGAACCGAGTTCCTGCTGCTCGGCCTCATCCGCGAGGGTGACGGCGTGGCCGCCCAGGTGCTGGTCAAGCTCGGCGCGGATCTCCCGCGCGTGCGCCAGCAGGTTATCCAGCTGCTGTCCGGCTATGAAGGTGGCCAGAACAGCCCCGAGAATGATGGCGGCGACAACCTCGCCGGAGCTGGCTCCGGTTCTGCCGCGGGGCGCACGGGCGGCGGGCGCTCCGGCGGCGCAGGCGAGCGCTCCAACTCGCTCGTACTGGACCAGTTCGGTCGCAACCTGACCCAGGCCGCCAAGGACGGCAAGCTCGATCCGGTCGTGGGTCGTGAGAAGGAAATCGAGCGCATTATGCAGGTTCTTTCCCGCCGCACCAAGAACAACCCGGTGCTCATCGGTGAGCCCGGCGTTGGTAAGACGGCGGTGGTTGAGGGCCTGGCACTCGATATCGTCAACGGCAAGGTGCCGGAGACCTTGAAGGACAAGCAGCTCTACTCGCTGGACCTGGGCTCATTGGTGGCGGGTTCGCGCTACCGCGGTGACTTCGAGGAGCGCTTAAAGAAGGTGCTCAAGGAGATCAACCAGCGCGGTGACATCATCTTGTTCATCGACGAGATCCACACGCTGGTCGGCGCGGGTGCTGCCGAGGGCGCTATCGACGCGGCCAGCCTGCTCAAGCCCAAGCTCGCTCGTGGTGAGCTACAGACCATCGGCGCCACCACCTTGGATGAGTACCGCAAGCACATTGAGAAGGACGCGGCCCTGGAGCGTCGTTTCCAGCCGGTCCAGGTCCCGGAGCCTTCCGTGGAAATGACCATCGAGATCTTGAAGGGTCTGCGCGATCGCTACGAGGCACACCACCGCGTGTCCATCACCGATGGCGCGCTGGCAGCAGCCGCCCAGCTGTCGGATCGCTACATCAATGACCGCTTCCTGCCGGACAAGGCAGTGGACCTCATCGACGAGGCGGGTGCCCGCATGCGCATCAAGCGCATGACCGCCCCTGCCTCCATCCGCGAGGTCGACGATCGCATCGCCGAGGTGCGCCGCGAGAAGGAGGCCGCCATCGATGCTCAGGACTTCGAGAAGGCCGCCAGCCTGCGCGACAAGGAGCGTCAGCTCGGCGAGGAACGCGCGGAGAAGGAAAAGCAGTGGCGCTCCGGTGACCTCGAGGAAATCGCCGAAGTAGGCGAAGAGCAGATCGCAGAGGTGCTGGCCTCTTGGACCGGCATCCCGGTGTTCAAGCTGACGGAGGAGGAGTCTTCCCGCCTGCTGCACATGGAAGAAGAGCTGCACAAGCGCATCATCGGCCAGGAGGACGCCGTCAAGGCGGTCTCGCGTGCGATTCGCCGCACCCGCGCTGGTCTGAAGGATCCGCGTCGTCCCTCCGGTTCCTTCATCTTCGCCGGCCCGTCCGGTGTGGGTAAGACCGAGCTGTCGAAGGCGCTGGCGGAGTTCCTCTTCGGCGAGGACGATGCCCTCATCCAGATCGACATGGGCGAGTTCCACGACCGCTTCACCGCTTCGCGCCTGTTCGGTGCCCCTCCGGGATACGTCGGTTATGAAGAGGGCGGTCAGCTCACCGAGAAGGTTCGCCGCAAGCCGTTCTCCGTCGTGCTTTTCGATGAGATCGAGAAGGCCCACAAGGAGATCTACAACACCTTGCTGCAGGTGCTCGAGGATGGCCGCCTGACCGACGGCCAGGGTCGCGTGGTCGACTTCAAGAACACGGTGCTCATCTTCACCTCGAACCTGGGTACCCAGGACATCTCGAAGGCCGTGGGCATGGGCTTTAGCTCGGTGGGTGAGCAGGACAGCGCGGGCCAGTACGAGCGCATGAAGCAGAAGGTCAACGACGAGCTCAAGAAGCACTTCCGCCCGGAGTTCTTGAACCGCATCGACGACATCGTGGTCTTCCACCAGCTCACTCAGGAGCAGATCGTCGAGATGGTCGACCTCCTGGTCGGTCGCGTGGCCAAGGCCCTCAAGGCCAAGGACATGGACATCGAGCTCACGGACAAGGCCACGAACCTCCTGGCCAAGCGCGGCTTCGACCCAGTGCTGGGCGCACGTCCGCTGCGTCGCACCATCCAGCGCGAGATCGAGGATGCTCTCTCGGAGAAGATCCTGTTCGGCGAGGTCGGCGCAGGCGAGGTCGTCACCGTCGACGTCGAGGGCTGGGACGGCGAGTCCAAGGACATCGACAAGGCGCAGTTCACCTTCACCCCGCGCCCGAAGGATGACGCCATCGCCCAGGCAGTCGAGCGCGACGTGGCGGTCGTTGAGGCCCAGCAGGCCGTTATCAACGCCGCCGATGACCAGGCCTCTGTCCCTGAGGAGGTGGACATCGAGGGCTTTGACGCTGAGCAGCCAGGTGGCGCTCACCGCGCGGAGTAAGAGCGGGCGCATGTAACAAGCAAGAGGCCAGCACCTTTTCGGTGCTGGCTTTGCGCCGTTGTGGGGCAATAACGACCGCGCGCGCCGTAGACTTGCACTCAGCAGTTCCCCCAAAACAGACGACTAACGAAGGATACAGTGATGGGAATTACGTTCCGTAAGCGGAAGAAGGTGGGCAAGAATAGCTGGATCAATATCTCCGGCTCGGGCGTGTCCGCAAGTACCAAGGTAGGGCCTGTAACCCTCAACTCCCGCGGGGGAGTCTACGTCAAGCTCCCCGGTGGCCTGAGCTTCCGCGGACGCTGGAAATAGAATAAAACAGGCATTTGTGGGCTTCCGTTCGGACACTAAGGTAAGTATGTGTGACTGATCGGAAAGCGCTGGAGCACCAGCAGCAACGTGAGATGGGTGTGGCCGCCGACGCCGTCCTGCGCCTTGGGATGATGCTCATGGCGGCCGGGTCGAGTGGCTACCGCGTTATCCGCGGGATGAAACGCACCGCCCGGGCGATGGGTTTCGATGACCTCGATGCAGTGGTTGGCGTGACCCAGATTACCTGCACCTTTCACAAGGGCGAGCGCTTTCGCACGGTGGCCAGCCAGCACGACCACCTCTCCGTCGACGCCTCGCGCATCGAGGCACTCGAGTACTTCACGCACCACCTCGACCGTCCTATCGACGCCGCCGAGCTCAACGCGAAGCTCGACCTCATAGAGGCCACGGTGCGCCGGCGCTGGTCCACGCTCATCCTGGTGGCCGCTGCTGCGGTCGCTTGCGCGGCCTTTGCCGTGCTCAATCACTTCGCGCCCACCGCCGTGGTCGTGGTGGCCATCGCTGCCGGCACTGGGCAGTGGGTGCGCGCGCGGCTGGCCGCCCACCACGTACACCAGCTCGGTGGGGTGGTGGCCTCCGGCACGATTGCCTCGCTGGTCTTCTATCTGCTTGCCCTGGCCCTGACGCAGCTGGGGATCACCGGCGTCGGCTCGCTGACCGCGGGGTATGTGACAGCGGTTTTGTTCCTCGTGCCGGGCTTCCCGCTGTTTTCCGCCATGATCGACTTAGGGCGCTTCGACTTCGATGCGGGAATGGCCCGGCTGGCCTACGCGATGGTGGTGATCTTCGCGGCTACGTTCTCCGTGGCCTTAGTCAGCGGTGTCACCGGATTAGACCCGAAGCCGGTCCCTGTGGCCACGGGTTCTGTCGACCCCACCTGGCTGGCCACGGCCGCGGCCGCCAGCTTCTTCGGCATCGCGGGCTTTGCTTTTCTTTTTAACTCCTCACGCCGGATGGTGCTGGTCGCGGCGTGCATCGGCACGATCGCCAACACCTTGCGTATGCTCCTGGTCGAGCTGGACGCGAACGGCTACTTCGCCGCCTTCTGCGCAGGCGCGCTCATCGGGCTGATCGGCGCGGTGGCCTCCAAGAAGGCGAGCCTGCCCCGGGTGACCACTACGGTGCCCGCGGCAGTCATTCTCATTCCGGGCACGTCGATGTTTCGCACCGTCTACTATCTCAACGCCGGCAACATGAATGACGCATTGAGCCACGGCGCGACAGCGGGGATGACGGTGTTGGCGATTGCGATGGGGCTGGTCATTGCGCGTATGCTCACCGATCCGGACTGGGCGCTGGGAAGGGTCATCGACTTCGACAAACCGCTTCCCGCCCCGAGGTCCTAGCCGCGGGTTGCGCGCGGCAGCCCCTCGGCGAATCCGGCCGCCGACTGGATGCCCACCACCGCTTGTTCCTGGAATTGTGCGATGGAAGCGGACCCTGCGTAGGTGAAGGATGAGCGCACACCGAAGGTGATCCGGTCGATAAGGTATTCCACGCCGCCGTCCTTTTCGTCGAGGTAGATCTTGGAGGTGGAGATTCCCTCCTCGAACATCTCGCGGCGGGCGCGTTCAAAGGCCTCCACGTCGGCGTTGCGGTTTTTGACCGCGCGGCGCGAGGCCATGCCGAAGGACTCTTTGTAGAAGCGGCCGTCGCCGTCGACCTTGAGATCCCCCGGGGACTCGAAGGTGCCCGCGAACCACGAGCCGATCATGACGTTGGAGGCGCCCGCCGCCAGCGCGAGGGCCACGTCGCGCGGGTCGCGCACGCCGCCGTCGGCCCACACGTGCGCGCCCAGTTCCTTGGCGGCGGCCGCGCAGTCGAGGACGGCGCTAAACTGCGGGCGGCCAACACCTGTTTGCATGCGGGTGGTGCACATCGCGCCCGGGCCCACGCCCACCTTGATGATGTCGGCGCCGGCGCCTACCAGGTCGCGGACACCCTCGGCGCTGACCACATTACCGGCCACGATCGGCACGCTTATGCCCAGCGCCCGCACGCGCTCAACCGCCCGCAGGGTGGAGGCCTGGTGGCCGTGGGCCGTGTCGATGACGAGCACGTCGGCACCGGCCTCGATGAGGGTGCGGGCCCGACCCTCGACGTCGCCGTTGATGCCGATCGCCGCGCCGACACGCAGGCGCCCCGCGGCGTCGGTAGCCGGGGTGTAGACGGTCGAGCGCAGCGCGCCGCGGCGGGTGAGGATGCCAGCGAGGTTGCCCTCGGCGTCGATGACCGGCGCGAGCTTCTTGGAGGCCGCGCGCAGGAGCCGGAAGGCCTCCTGCGGGTCCACGCCCTGGGGTAGGGTCATGAGATCGGAGCTCATCAGCTGCCCCACCTGGGTGAAGTTGTCGTTGCCTGCTAGGTCGCTGTCGGTGATTAGACCGACGGGACGGTTGCCGTCGACGACGATGGCAGCGCCGTGCGCGCGCTTGTGCAGCAGGTTGCTGGCGTAGCCCACGGTGTGGTGGGGTTTGACCGTGATGGGGGTGTCGGCCACGAGGTCGGCGGCCTTGACCTTCGCGATGGTTTCCGCTGCGATGTCGGCGGGCACGTCTTGCGGGAGGATGGCGATGCCGCCGCGTCGGGCGATGGTTTCTGCCATGCGCCGGCCAGCGACGGCGGTCATATTGGCCACCACCAGCGGGATCGTGGTTCCCGAGCCATCTGTGGTCGATAGGTCCACGCTCATTCGGGATCCGATGTCCGAGCGCGAGGGCACCATAAAGACATCGGAATAGGTGAGTTCATACGGGGCGTGCGCATCGTTCAAAAAGCGCATAGGGGCCTCCAAAAGTATCGGTTACAACTGTGGCGTTGCTCAAGCGAAGGCCATTCTAGCGGCTGAGTGGCAAAGCTGATATGTTATGCCGGAAGTGATAGGTGACCCGGGTCGGTCTGTATCGCTAAACCATCCTCAATCAGGGAAAATAATGCCCGTGAGCGTTGCGCGGCATCGGGCCACACAAGGTCGATTTCTTTCAATGCAACCGGGCTTTCCGACGCCCGCAGCACCGCCATGATCTTGCCGCGTACTTGCCGATCCGTGCCCTCAAACTTCTGGACTCGCCTTGCCGCCGCGCGTACCTCTTCCTCCTGCGGTTGCGGGCACCCCAGGCGTTGCCAGGTGCAGTCGTCGACGATGGGGCAGTGTTCGCAGTGTGGTTGTTTTGCACACACCAACGCCCCGAGCTCCATCACGGCCACGCTAAAGGTTGCCGCATCGCGTTGGGGCAAGAGCGCGACCGCATCCTCGAGATCAGCCTTGCGCGCAGGGCCTGCCAAAAGCCGCCCGTGAATCCAGCGGGCGATCACCCGGCGCACATTGGTATCGACCACCGGCACGGCCTGCCCGTAGGCAAAAGCCGCCACGGCGCGCGCGGTATAGTCGCCGATGCCCGGCAGCGCGAGCAGTTCATCAACCGTGCTTGGTACCTCGCCGCCGTGGCGTTGCACCATCGCTTCTGCTGCTTGCTTGAGCCTGAGTGCACGCCGCGGGTATCCAAGATTGTGCCAGGCGCGCAGTACGTCCGCATTGCTTGCTGACGCCAAGGCTGCAGGCGTAGGCCATCGATCGATCCATTCCAGCCACAGTGGCTCGACGCGGGTGACAGGAGTCTGCTGGCTCATGACTTCGGACAGAAGGATGCCCCACGCCGAGGTTTCTGGATTGCGCCAGGCGATGGTGCGCCCGTTTTTCTCGTACCACCCGATGAGCTTGTCGGCGGGGGTAATGCGTGAATTGTTCATAAACCAGAAAATCCTGTGTCAAATGCCTAAAGTGTCGTCTAAGCCATACACCCATTGGAATGTGAGGCAGTGCAAAAATACCAAATAGGCCTTTAATGGTGCCAGAATGAACATATGACCGCTGACACATCACATGATCCAAAAGAAGTCTGGAAAGCACTGCTGGAGGGCAACGCTCGCTTTGCCGCCGGAAAGCCACAGCGTCCGAACCAAGACATCGAGCGCCGTCAGGCATTGACCCACGGCCAGTCCCCCCGCGTGTGTGTGTTTACCTGCGGTGATTCCCGCGTTCCAGCAGAGATCCTCTTCGATCAGGGTCTCGGAGACATCTTCGTGGTCCGCACCGCCGGTGAGGTCGTGGACTCCGGTGTGATGGGATCACTCGAATTCGCCGTGCTTGGCCTTGGCGTTGATGTCCTCGTGGTCCTGGGCCACGAAAACTGTGGTGCCGTGGGCGCCGCGCGTTCGGTCCTCGACGGCGCTGAGGTGCCCACCGGCCACCAGCGTACGCTAGTTGAGCAGATCACCCCATCTATTCTTGAGTCGCGCTCCTTCGGTGGTGATGACTCCGCCGATTATGAGCGCCACCACGCCGCCGCCGTGGTCAATAAGATCATGCAGATTTCCCCCGCGATCAAGAATGCTGTGGATAACGGCGAGGTCGCCCTCGTTGCCGCCCGATACCGCCTTTCCGATGGCGCTGTGGAAACCGTCAAAACGATCGGCATCGACGAATAGCGGGAAGTTCGAAACAAATCGAGATCGGTTTTAAGACACACCGAGGCATAAGTCCTCGATTTGTCTCCATTTACATTTAGGCTGGGTTTCGTGGATCGACGCGAGGAAAGCAGGCAAGGACAGCGAAGTGGCGCGCACCAGCGCAGCCCAAGGCGCGATGGTGCATCTACCGGTGCCCGCCATCGTCAGTCGGACGTGCGCGCCCAAGGTGGGCGTTTACCGCAGGTCTACTACCAGCGCCGTCGCGCCGCCGCGGTGATCGCATTGGTCATCATCGTCCTGCTCGTGGCCTGGGCGTTGTCCGCGATTGGTGGAAGCAGTGAGGAATCGGCTTCCCCTGTTGCCTCCACCGCAACCAGCAGTAAGGCGGTGTCGCCTTCGACCTCCGCCTCCCTTACTCCCACAGCCGAACCCGGCAGTGATAGTGACTCCGGAGGGGTACCGGCGGCTCCCGCTGCCTCCGATGAGTCCGCCGCAGCCCGTTCAGACGAGGAAACCCCGACTAGCACGGCGTTAGCCGCAAACCTGCCGGTGTGTGACATCAATGCGCTCCTGATGACCGCGAGCACCGACCACCCCACCTATGCGGCGGGTGCGCTCCCGGTGTTTTACATGGGACTGAAGAACACCTCGCCGGTGGACTGTGTGGTCAACGTCGACGAGAATCCCCTTCGCTTCGAAGTCTATGACCTAGCAACAAACCAGCGCATGTGGTCCGACGTGGACTGCAACACGGCCGTCAAGACCGGCCAGCAGGAGCTCAAGGCGGGGGAAGAGATCTACTTCCAGGCTAAGTGGTCGCGCACGTCCTCGGCACCAGAAAAGTGTACGCAGCGCGAAACCGTTCCGGCGGCCGATTATTACCTGCACACCGTCATCGGTAACAACGCCTCCGAACCCGCAACCTTTAACCTGAAGTAGTCGAGGCCCCCAACGTCATCGATAGCGCGTCGTTGATGTCGGCAACTTCGATGACTTTCATGTCGGTTCGCTTACCTACCTGGGAGCCTTGCGGGACGAAGGCCTGCGTATAACCCAATCTGGCCGCCTCCTGGACGCGCTTACGAACATTGGGCACCCGGCGGATTTCCCCGGCTAGGCCAACCTCGCCCAGCACCACCGACTTCGCGGGTAGTGGCTTGCGTGCCATCGCGCTGGCGGTGGCAAGCGCTACAGCCAGGTCGGTTGCTGGCTCTCCTACTTTCATACCCCCTACGGTTGCGACATAGACTTCCTTGTCATGGGTGCGCTTATTCGCCCGGGCGGACAACACTGCTAACACCATCGGTACGCGCGTGGCATCAAGGCCGGTGACGGCCCTGCGCGGGTTTTTTGACTCCGTGGGAACAACGAGTGCTTGTACCTCAGCCACCATGGGGCGAACCCCGTCCATCGCCACGGTTACAGCGGTTCCGTCCGGGGTGGCATCCCGGTGTGAGAGGAAAAGACCAGACGGATCCGGTACTTCCTTGATTCCGTCAGCTTGTTGCTCGAAGCAGCCGACTTCGTCTGTGGCGCCAAAGCGATTTTTAATGCCGCGCAGCAGCCGTAGGCTGGAGTGCCTATCGCCTTCGAAGTGCAAGACCACGTCTACGAGGTGCTCGAGTACACGCGGACCCGCCACGTTGCCGTCCTTAGTGACGTGGCCTACAAGCAATACTGGGATTCCGGTGGTTTTTGCCAGGGTGGTCAATGCAGCCGTTACCGCACGGGATTGCGCCACGCCGCCAGCCACCCCTTCTACTCCCGCTGCCTGCATGGTCTGCACCGAGTCGACGATGATCAGCGATGGCTTAACCTGCTCGACGTGGCCGAAAGCTACGTCCAGGTTGGACTCTGATGCCAGAAAAAGCGTCTCCTGCAACGCCCCCGTTCGCTGGGCGCGCATTCGCACCTGGCCTGCGGACTCCTCCGCGGTGATATATAAAGCCGTGCGGTTTTTGCCATCTGCACCATGCTGCTGAGTCCACCGGCTGGCAACCTCAAGCAGGAGCGTGGATTTGCCAACGCCTGGTTCTCCTGCGAGCAAAATGACGGAGCCAGGCACCACGCCATTTCCAAGTACGCGGTCAAGCTCTCCGATTCCGGTGCTAAATGCATCCGCGGTTGCGGCATCAATCTTTGTAATAGCTCGCGCGGGACTAGCCGGAGTAAGCCCGCCTAGAATGTGCTGGGCGCCTTCTCCTTGACCGGGGGCGCGGCCACTGGCTACTTGCGCTACGACTGCGCGCTCCTCCATGGAACCCCATGCCCCGCATTCTGGGCACCGCCCTAACCACTTAGGAGAAGAATAACCGCATTCGGAACAAGTATGGATGCTGCGAGCCTTTTTTGCCATGTGCCCATGCTAGAACGTGTCCGCGACATTCAGGATTTTGCCTTCGAACTAAGCATTCGAACACTGTGCACGAACAAAATGGTATCCAACTGTCGCCCAATTCTGAGTTTCCGGCTTGCATAGTCAAACTGCTTAAACTGAGTGAATCGTGAGAGACTGACTTTCTCTTAGATGGAATAAAGCCCAGAAGCCTCTGCTTATATAAGTAAAAGCGAGAGAGATTGTAAAGGATTTCATCTCAATTTGGCGTCGAGGAGTTCGACTGGTGAAAGTAATGAGATTGCAATTTTGCGTTTGTCATTTCCGAGTCCACATTCCCAAAAATGTGTGGTAGTGGGTTACTTTACTTAATGAAAGTAGTTTGTTGATATATTCTCCAAGTTAGGCTGTAGCCTATCATTTGGTGATCATTGTGGAGGAATATCTTAGTTGTGTAATTTGAACTAGTTAAGCTAGAATTTAGAGTCGGTCGAAGTTAAAGCTTAACTTTTCATCAAGCTTCAAATGAGAAGTTCTCAGCAAATGGTCTGGACATCGCATACTTCTACGGGTATTAGCTCTTAAAGATGGTGTTTTGCGCAACTTGTTTGGCAAATAGAACTTCCAGCTTATGTGCTGGTTAAGCAAAGAATCGTGGTCAAAGATATGCGAAAGAAGTCAGTCGGTGTTGCCGCACTCGGTGCGGTAATGGGGCTGCAGCTTGCCTTTGGCCCGTTGATCGGCAACGCTGCCGGTTCGGATGCGGCCAGTGATGCTTTCGCTGTTGAGGCGACTCTTATTGCTGAGTATGGTGATGCTGCTACCGGGAACACGGACGGCGCGGGGGTGTCCGGTCCAAGTAGCATCTCTGGTGCGATCGAACCTCATGGGGATGAGTCTGAATCGGCCACTGCCGAGCATGCCGCAACCACTGAGTTGGTTGGGCCGACCGTGACTGAAACTTCAGCTGACTTCGATTACTATGACTGGGCATTTTGCTATCTCGATGGCGTTTACTATTGGCCCTGCTGGGGCAATGGCGATACCGAAAACGATGAGGCTGGGGAGCTTACTAAGGAATTCAGCGCCACGACCAGTGCTGAAGCAAGAACGGGAACAACTGCCGAGCAGACCGCCTCGGCTGAGAAAATATACGAACCTGCGCCGGTGACGTCGGAAAGCTTTGAGCCAACCGTTGTGGAGACAGGCGCGAACAATGAGACGGTATTGACGAGCACCTCGGCCTCTGGCGCTGAGGTGACCTTTGACGGCGAGCTTGAGATTTCGGGAAACCACGAAGGCGAAGTGGTGGAATGGAATGTCGTTATCCCTGCCCCGAGCCAGGATGTTGCAAACACCACCTTGGAGATCACTCGATCGGGTGGCAACTGGGGTTTTGATAAGAAGATTCTTGGGAAATACGAATTCGGCCCAGGTATCACCGTTGTCAGCGTGAAGAACGATCTCGTAGTTTTGTCGATCGACAATCTAGTTGCGGGTGAGGTTAGGTCCGTGACCATTCCGGGGCTCGAGCGTGGCAACGATGGCAAGATCAATAAGGCCTCAGTAAGAATTTCCGGTGCGAAGGATTCTTTCTCCCTCACAGGACAATACGAACTGCAACTGT
This sequence comes from Corynebacterium sp. SCR221107, assembly GCF_027886475.1. Classification (NCBI taxonomy): domain Bacteria; kingdom Bacillati; phylum Actinomycetota; class Actinomycetes; order Mycobacteriales; family Corynebacteriaceae; genus Corynebacterium; species Corynebacterium sp. SCR221107. The sequence continues at coordinate 2,515,698 of NZ_CP115670.1, read as the reverse complement.
CCACGGAGAACCCATCTACCACCGTGGAGTCTTCTACTGCGGAGGCAACGACAGAGCAAGTTTCGACTAGCGCTTCCGAGCCGACTGCTGAGTCGTCCGTGGTTGTAACCTCCGAGAAAACTACCGAACAGACTTCGGAGACTACGTCGAAGGAGCAGACTTCTAATTCTGCTGAGCCGACGCCGGATACTAGTGTCACGCCTGTATCCAGTGTTGAGCCGACCCCGAGTGCGCAGGAGTCTTCTACCACTGAGGCCGTCACTTCTACGGTGGAAACCACTCACGGGGAAATCACTGCTGAAGAAACCTCTACAGTAGCGTCCTTCACAGAGGAAAGCTCGACGCAGGAGCCTGTTTCTTCCCTTACCAGCACTAATGATGCGGCTGTCGAGCCCATCGAAGAAAAGACCACCTCGCTGGAAGCAACAAGCCGCTCAGCGTTGGCAACCATCACCACGGAGGAGACAGGTACCGAGGATTCTATTGGCAACGAGGATACGGCGGTAGCGAACACGAACAATCGGCGGTCGCGTACGGCTCAGCCGCAAGCACTGCAGTCCGCGCAAGCCTCGACCGTAGCGCTTGGGCAGGCAGAAACCCCCGTTGCCCCGGCACAGCAGCCAGCCGCGAGCGGCCAGCCGAGCACCGGCGATGGAGGCGCTGCTCCCGCTGACCAGCCGTCAGACGCGCAGGCCGAGCGGGATTCGGCGAACCCGGATTCTGCTTTGGCGGATGCTGAAAAATCGGATTCCACTGCGGATACTGTGATTGCTGCCAGCCAGCCCGCACCGGGGGATCTCGCTGAAATCCATAGCATTCGTGAGGCTGATCAAGGTGATCGGGGTATCCCACCAGTGGATATCGCTCTCAACGCCGTCGCCTTCACGGTGCTCATCGGTGGGGCAGTGGGTCTCTACCGCCTGCTGAAGCTTTAAAGGACAAGCTCAAAGTGCCCAGCACGAGGGTGAAAACCCCGAGCTGGGCATTGTGTGCTTCTGGCCCCTCCCCACGTGCGCTTGGGTAACTATGATGGTCAGGATCCTCGTCAGTAAAGACATGGAATGCCTGCGTGTGTTGCATGCAGGGAGCGGGCGAGGTAGTCAGTGAGGGTGGAAAACAGCGCCCGGCAGGAATCGGTGGTTTTCTGCCGGGCGCTGTGGGCGTCGGAAAGCAAAAAAAAGCTCCCCCTGCAAGCAGGGGGAGAACTTCTTAGTGGGAGGCCTCTTCGGTAGAAACCGTGCGGTCCTCGGTGCCGGACTCCAGAACCGGCTCGGAGATTGTGGCCTTAACGGTAATCTCACCATCATCGAAGGTGAAAACAACGTCCTTCGTGCCACCGAGTGCCAGGCCGGTGTTTTTCAGGGAGGTCTTCACGAAGGTGATGTTGGATAGGTCGGGCTCAGTCAGCTTCTCGATCTCGGAAGCGATGTCGGCAACCAAGGAGGTGCCGGACGGGATGGCGGTCTCACCGTCAATGGTGACCTCCTCGCCGCCAACGGTGACGGACTGAAGATTGTGCTCCTTGTCCGACGGATCCTGGTTGATGGCCGTGAACTTCAGGCCAGCCTCGCCCTCGGAGGTCAGGTGCACGGTGACGTCGCGGACAGCGACGGCGTTGTCGCTGGTGTTGCCCTCAGCGCCATCGACGGCAGCGACCTGAGATGAGGTCTGGGTGATCTGGCCAGCGGAGCAGGATGCCAGCGCCAAGGCGGAGACTGCAGCTACAGAGATCAAAGCGCCGCGGCGTGCGGTGGCCTTCAGGGACTTCACGTGTTCGTCCTCCATCGGGGGTGAGTTAGGCGTATAGCTTGGCCGAAAAGCCCCCCCTCATGCGCGGATGGGAGGGGAACCATCATGGCCAAATTTTCCCTATTCACTCTAGTATCTTCTGTCTGCCTCCACACAGTTTGTTTGAAAGCTACGGGACCAAAAGGGGGGAAACGAAAGACGGATTCGCGTTTTTTCACGAAAAAGAATGTTGATTTGCTTCCTTCGAGGTCACGGCGTTTAAATCGATTGCTTTTTGCTTTCCGACGGACAAAGTGTGTGGCGTGAATCACCGGTATGGGGAGGTGGTAGCCCGAATTTGTGCGCATGCTAGAATAGGTCAGTCTGAAAACGCCTATTGAGGAGTGTAGATGGAATTCAAGGTCGGCGATACCGTCGTTTATCCGCATCACGGTGCGGCAGTAATCTCGGCGATCGAGCAGCGCGAGATGGGCGGAGAGACCTTGGAGTACCTGGTTCTCCAGATTCACCAGTCTGACCTCGTCGTCCGCGTCCCCTCCAAGAACGCTGAATTGGTTGGCGTGCGCGACGTCGTCGATGACGAGGGCCTGCGCAAGGTCTTTGGCTTCCTGCGTGAAACCGACGTAGAAGAGGCAGGCAACTGGTCTCGTCGCTTTAAGGCCAACCAGGAGCGCTTGGCATCCGGTGATGTGAACAAGGTGGCGGAGGTCGTGCGTGACCTGTGGCGCCGCGATCAGGGACGCGGACTGTCCGCGGGCGAGAAACGCATGCTCGCCAAGGCACGCCAGGTGCTGGTGGGGGAGCTGGCACTGGCCGACAACGTCGATGACGCCAAAGCTGATTCCTTGCTGGCTGACATCGACGCAACGATCGAACGCCAGCGCGCCTCCGGCGTCTCGGGTGCCGACGCTGCAGCGAAGTCCTCGCTGGATGATGACTTCGACGTGGATTTGGATGACCTCAACTTCGACGACGAGGATTAGTCCGACATGGCCGCACTGGGCGAAAATCCGCGCCGAGTCGTCGCGCTAGTGGCCGCGGCGGGGCAGGGCACTCGGCTCGGCGCCGAGATTCCCAAAGCCTACGTCTCACTGCGAGGAAAACCACTGGTGGTGCGTTCGGTGCAGGCCATGATCACCTCCGAGGTGGTTGACGAGGTCATCGTCTTGGTTAGCCCCGCCATGGAGGACTTTGCCTGTACGCTGCTGGCAAAGTCGGGCCTTCTGGACGCCGAAATCCCCGTGCGGCTGGTCCACGGTGGGGGCGAACGCGCCGATTCCGTGTGGGCCGGACTGCAGGCCATCGCCGACGAGGACGCCGTGGTGCTCATCCACGACGCCGCCCGTGCGCTGACCCCGCCCGGCATGATCGCCCGGGTTACCCGTGCGGTGCTCGAAGGCGAAGATGCCGTCATCCCCGTCCAGCCGGTGGCGGACACCATCAAGCGGGTGCACGACCACCTGGTGGTGGAAACCCCCGCCCGCGCCGACCTGCGCGCGGTGCAAACCCCGCAGGGATTCGATCTGCGCACCTTGCGTGCGGCCAATCGCGCCTATTTTGGCGATCCCGCCCCCGGCTTCACGGCCACCGACGATGCCAGCCTCATGGAGTGGTTCGGCGCCCGCGTGGCCTGTGTGCAGGGTGACCCGATGGCCTTTAAGATCACCACCGCGCTGGACTACCAACTGGCCAGGTCAGTGACGGACCAGGCCGAACCGACCATCTTCGAGGTGCCCGATGTCTGATTTCATCATCCCGCGCGTCGGTGTAGCTACCGACGCCCACCAAATCGAGGAGGGCAAGCCCTGCTGGATCGCCTGCCTGCTCTTTGACGGCGTGGACGGCTGTGAAGGGCACTCCGACGGCGATGTCGTCGCCCATGCGCTTGTCGACGCCCTCCTGTCCGCCTCCAACTTGGGCGACCTAGGCAGCTTCGTCGGCGTGGGGCGCAAGGAATACGACGGAGTCTCCGGTGCCCAGTTGCTGCGCGAGTGTCGCGCGTTGTTGGAGGACAATGACTTCGTCATTGGAAACGGCGCGGTGCAGTTGGTGGGGCAAACCCCTAAAATGGGGCCGCGCCGGCTCGAGGCCGAGGCCGTCATGAGTGAGATCCTCGGTGCGCCGGTGTCGGTTTCGGCAACCACCACCGACCACCTCGGTTTCACCGGTCGCCGTGAGGGGCGGGCCGCAGTGGCCACAGCCGTCGTGTGGAAGCGAAGCCAATAAGGGCATCAGTTACACTAAAGGGCGTGACTTTACAGATCTTTGACACCGGTTCCCGCTCGCTCCGTGACTTCAAGCCTCTCCGGGAAGGGCACGTGTCAATCTATCTGTGTGGCGCCACACCGCAGTCCTACCCGCACATCGGTCACGTGCGTTCTGGCGTGGCCTTCGACGTGCTGCGTCGCTGGCTATTGGCCAAGGGTTATGATGTTGCCTTTGTCCGCAACGTCACCGACATTGATGACAAGATCCTCACCAAGGCAGCCGAGAATGGACGCCCGTGGTGGGAGTGGGTGTCCACCTTCGAACGCGAATTCACCTGGGCCTATAACACCCTAGGCGTGCTGCCCCCATCGGTGGAGCCGCGAGCTACGGGACACGTGACCCAAATGGTCGAGTACATGCAGCGCCTCATCGACGCCGGCTTCGCCTACGCCGCCGATGGCTCGGTGTACTTCGATGTTGCCGCCTGGGTCGCCGCCAGCGATGGTGACTATGGCAGCCTTTCCGGCAACCGAGTCGATGAGATGGAGCAAGGGGAAACGGATAACGCGGGCAAGCGCAATCAGCTGGACTTCGCGCTGTGGAAGGCCGCCAAGCCCGGCGAACCCTCGTGGCCCACGCCGTGGGGAGCGGGTCGACCAGGCTGGCATTTGGAGTGCTCGGCGATGGCCACGTGGTACCTCGGTGGCTCCTTCGATATCCACTGCGGTGGCCTCGACCTCCAGTTCCCTCACCATGAAAACGAGATCGCCCAGTCTCACGCCGCAGGCGATGGCTTCGCTCAGTATTGGATGCACAACCACTGGGTCACCATGAGTGGGGAGAAAATGTCGAAGTCGCTGGGCAATGTGCTCAGCGTGCCCAATATCTTGGAGCTGGTGCGCCCAGTGGAGCTGCGCTATTATCTAGGCTCGGCTCACTACCGCTCCATGCTCGAATACTCTGAGGCGGCGCTGAAGGAAGCAGCCCAAGGCTATCGGCGCATCGAGGCCTTCCTGGCCAAGGTGGGTCCGGTTGACAAGGGCGAGTGGACGCCCGAGTTCGAGGCGGCGATGGACGATGACCTTTCCGTGCCGCGCGCGCTGGCCGAAATCCACAACACTGTCCGCGCCGGAAACTCCGCCCTTGCTTCAGGCGATAAGGCGGAGGCCGTGCGCCTGGCGTCCGCGCTGCGCGCGATGACGGACGTGCTGGGCGTGGATCCGCAGTCGGAGAAGTGGGCGGGTCAGGCCAACGCCGAGAACACGGCCGCGTTGGACGCCCTGGACGTGCTGGTCACCGCAGAGCTACAGCGTCGCGCCGATGCCCGCGCCGAGAAGAACTGGGCAGTTGCCGACGAAGTTCGCGACCGTCTGGCCCAGGCCGGCATCGAGGTTACCGATACCGCTGAAGGTCCGCGCTGGTCGCTTCAGGATTCCAACAACTAGACTTGCACACTCATACTTTTTTCAATAAGGACTCACATGGCTGGTAACGACCCCAAGCGCCCAGGTCTGCGAAAGACCAACAAGAAGGGTGCCGTCAAGGGCACCGGCGGACACGCCCGCCGCGCCCTGCGTGGCAAAGGCCCCACCCCGAAGGCAGAGGAGCGCGAATACCACGCAGCGTATAAGCGCAAGAAGGAACGGGAACGCCGGGATTCCGGCCGCCACGTCAAAGAGGAGACCACCGAGCTGGTCGTCGGGCGAAACCCTGTTGTTGAGTGCCTGCACGCGCGTGTGCCCGCCACCGCGATGTATATCGTGGAGGGTACTAAGAACGACAACCGCTTAAGCGAAGCGGTGCAGATCGCTCATTCCCGTGGCATCCCGCTGATCGAGGTTCCCCGCTACGAGATGGACCGCATGACCGGCAACGGCATGCACCAGGGCATTGGGTTACAAATTCCGCCCTATAAGTACACCGACGTCTTCGACCTCATTGCCAAGGTGAAGGACTCCGGCGAAAATGGCATGATCGTGGTGTTGGATAACATTACCGACCCGCGCAACTTGGGTGCGGTCATTCGCTCCGTCGCCGCTTTCGGCGGGCACGGCGTGGTGATACCGGAACGTCGCTCGGCATCGGTCACGGCCGTGGCCTGGCGTACCTCGGCGGGTACCGCGGCGCGCTTGCCGGTGGCCAAGGCCACCAATATCACCCGCACGCTCAAGCAATTCAAGCAAAACGGTTATCAGGTCGTGGGTCTTGACGCGGGCGGCGACTACACGCTCGACACCTACGACGGCACCGGCCCGGTGGTCATCGTGGTCGGCTCCGAGGGCAAGGGTATTTCTCGCCTCGTGCGCGAGACCTGCGACACGATCATGTCGATCCCAATGACCGGGTGGGTCGAATCCCTCAACGCCTCGGTCGCAGCCGGCGTGGTCTTAAGCGAGTTCGCACGCCAGCGCCGGGCAAATTAGGAGGCTTTCTACTCCTTCGAAGCGTGGACACCAGTGGCAGGACTGCCGGTGCCCACGCACTTTTCGTGAGTAGCTGGGTGTCGTGATCGCTTCGATTGCTTGGGCGCTCGATGTTCCTATTGCCAGCCTGCGTCATTGCTGGCGGTGCGTCAGTCCTGGGGAATTGGATAGTCCAACCCGCAGAATTGAGCAAACTTTTCTGCGGCCAGAAACATGGTGGTTGAAGGGCCTAGGAATCTTTCGGGGAACTCCTTGCCACAGGGAACTGCGTGTCCCACCCCATGCAACGCCCACGCCTCGATGGGGGCAAGGCCGGTATAGCGGGCGATGGCGGCGGTTTGCTCGAGGGAATGTGGTAACGCTGTGACGTCGGCAAGCACGGCGTGATTGAGCCGCGCATAGTAGTCGACGGTGTCGCTGAAAGAGGTGATGTCGCCGCGGGTATTGTGGCCGCCGTGGAAGGGGGAAAGGGGGTCTACGGTGCCGTGCATGAGGAAGATAGGGGTGGGCTTCCATCCGGTGATACTGGACAAAAAGTTGTCGGGGACGGGCTGGGTGGCGGCGAAGATGCCGGCGGCATCGATAAGGCCTGGGGCCTCGTGCAATAGGCGGATGACCATCTGCCCGCCATTGGAATAACCGGCGACGATCACGCGGTTGGGGGAGAAGGCTTCGATGAGCAGGCGCAGGAATGCGACGTCGTCGGTGCCAAGCTGCCTGGTCTTTTCGCCAAGGTCGCGCCGGGAGTCGTTCCAGTGATGGGCGATGCCCTCGGGATAGACCACGGTGGTTCCGGTCTGTGCGAAAGCATCGAAGGTGTGGTTGGTGAAGCGGCGGGCAACGGTGCCCGACTGGGTGGAGCCATGCAACCACACGAGAAGATCGCCGGTCGGGTTCGTGCCGGGAATCGTCAGATAATGGCGCGAGGTTGCACCAACGGCGATTTCATGGCGCTGAGGGCGCGCGTGGGACGAGTTCGGCATGCCTTCCAGAGTACTTCCGCCAAAGAAGGTGGAAGAAAACGGAAGAGAAGTCAGCATAACCGGGCGTTGTAAATTGTGGGTCTGGGCGTACCATGTCACGCTTTTCGTACCGCCGGGTTGACAAGGACTAAAACGATAAAGGGGATGCAATCGAACATGATCGGGGGCGGAAAGCAGGGGCGGAAAGTGGCTGCCTGTAGACACCGTCCATCAAAGGTCAGACCATAAAGGGTGAGTTCGTGCAGGCTACGGCATAAAAGTGCGCACGGGGATAGGGTGTCGGCACAATTCGTGAAAAACAGCCCCGAATGAGGGAAATTTACTTAACCATTTCTGCGTGCTTATGTGAAAGCAAAACTTTGTGGGATATTTTTGTTTCATGTCGAAGCGAGCAAAGCGAACCTCCCTTGCCTCCCTGGCGAAGGAACTGGGGGTCTCCCGGACCACCGTCTCGAATGCCTACAACCACCCCGAGCAGCTTTCGGCGCGTCTTCGTGAGAAGATCCTGGAAACCGCAGAGCGGATGGGTTACCCAGGCCCTGACCCCACGGCGCGCTCCCTGCGCACGAAGCGGGTAGGCGCGGTAGGCGTGTTGCTGACTGAGCACCTCACCTACGCCTTCGAGGATCTGGCATCGGTAGATTTTCTGGCCGGCATGGCCGAGGCGTCCTATGGTTCCCAGACCTCGCTAACGCTCGTCCCGGTGGGCCCCAACACCACCGACGTCCTCTCGGCCCGCCAGCTGGTTAACTCCGCTGTGGTGGATGGCTTTGTGGTGTACTCAGTGGCAAAGGATGACCCATATCTGGTCGCCGCGCGCACCCGCGGCCTGCCGATCGTCATCTGTGATCAGCCCGCTGACGATCTAGAACTGCCCTTCGTGGGTATTGATGATCGCGCCGCCATCGGCCCCGCCGCCCAAGCGCTCGTCGATGCGGGCCATACAAAGATCGGCATCCTGTGTATCCGTTTGGATACCCAGCCCAACAATGGGCCCGTGAGCGCAGAGCGCCTCGAAAACGCGCACCATCACGTGCAGCGTTCCCGCGTGCTGGGCGCCTTGGATGTCTTCGGCAATGCCGGCATTGACCCCGCGGACGTGCCAATCGTCGAGCGCCACATCAACGATCCCGAGAACAATATCGATGCCGCCCGTGAGCTGCTGGAGCAGAACCCGGAGCTGACGGCGGTGCTGTGCACCACCGACACCATGGCTCTCGGGGTTATCGGGTATACAAAGTCCCAGGGGATTTCCGTGCCCGAACAGCTTTCGGTCACCGGCTTCGACGGCATCGCGCCTGCTTTGACGATGGGCCTGTCGACGGTGATTCAGCCGAACAAGGACAAGGGAAAGCACGCCGGCCGGATGCTGGCATCGCTGCTCAATACCGGGGACGAGGCGGTCGAGGGCAACCAACGAGTGCTCTTGGAGTACACGTACAACGAGGGAACGACCGTGGCGGCGCCGCGCGCCTAGGGCGTGCAAAGTAATGTATGACACCGGGTGCTGAACGGTGTTTAGTTGCCTCTATGCTTGATAGCTATGGAACCACTTGAGATCAACGGCGGCCGCTTCTACGCCCGCCCGCTGCACGATGACGAGCGTATCGACGACACCCCGGCCTTGGCCTTGGCCAACCCGGGTGGCATGGACCTGGTGGGTGTGGCCGAACTACGCCAGCGCTGGGCGGATGACACGATGTACACCTGGGCGGTGTGCGAGCAGACCAACGTGGAGATGATTGGCCTGGCCATCCTGCACCCCGGCGTCGACGGGGCAAAGGCGGTGCTCGACGTGGTGCCGGTGGGCGATCCCACTCGAGTGCTGCCGAACGACCCGGTGCTTGTGCCAAAGACCGTCGGCGACGTGGTAGAGATCCGTGGCCCCATTATCCGCTGGGCTCAGGCCAACGGCATGGAGGTTTCTGCGATCTAGCAGCGGCCGCGCGGTGACCTAGCGGTCCATGAAGGCCTCACGGCGGTCGGCAAGCTGTGCCAGTAGCGTGCCGACGCCCGCAATGTCGGCAACCCGCCAGGTTGCCTCCGTGTCACCGTCGCCCACTTTCACGGACAAATCATCTGGGCCGAGCGCACGGAAGCCATCCTCGTCGGTGGTGTCATCGCCTAAGAAGACGGTGGCGGTGGGGGTGTTTTGTGCCTTGTAGTCGGCGATCCAGGTGCCCTTGGTGGCCTCGGTGACCGAGGCCTCCACGATCCACTTGCCGGGCTTGAGGCGAACACCTGGAATGGAAAGCTCCAGGGCTTCATCAAGCGCGCGCTTGGCCTTTTCCACGTCGTCCTCATGTCCCTGCGCGATCGCGCGGATGGCGTGCAGCACCCTGTGATAGGGCTTGTGCTCGACGAACATGCCCTCTGCCGCGGATGCCAACACCTCGAATTTGGCCTCTACCTGGGCAAGCCCGGTGACCTGAGCCGAGGTGAGCACGACTGGGTGGTCGCTGGACTCGGCACCGTGAGAACCGACGAGGAGAAACTCATCTTCGCCGAACCCCGAGGCGGAACGCAGTCCGTCTAGGTGGCGGCCGCTGAGGATGGCAACGGTGGTGGCCGGCAGTGCTGCGAGGCGACGCAATGCGTCGACTGCCTCGGCGTTGATAGGGACGTCGTTGGGATCGGCGCTGAATCCGGCGAGAGTGCCGTCGAAATCAGAAACCACCAGGAGCTGGCTCGTTGTTGCTAACTCTTCAATGCTTGGGCTCATGGTTATTAAATTCTAGCCCACCGAGACAAGCCGAATGGCGCGCGGATCGGCATCGCCTTTATCTTCCTGTAAGATCATCTCCCCGGAGCCTTCATGGCGAATGCTGAAGGTGCCGTCGTAGAGCAGGTCCACCAGCGCGTCATGGATATAGCGCACCCGCCCCGTGCACTGGGACTCGTCGATGGGGCGAAACTGCATCTGGCTAAACGTGGCGTGGGTGGCATCCTCCGGTGCTGCGGCAGCGCCCGACTCATCCGTGAAGGCGACCATGCCCGCAAGAGGGGAGCAGCCGCTAAACCCGGTCACCGACTTTCCGCCGAATCCCAGCTCCACTGCGCCGGCGACGGAATCATCCACCGCGCTCGGGGTGCCGGGGGTGGTGTAGACATCTGTGACCTGCCAGGTGGCATCGGCGACGGCGGTGGAATCATCGGCGCAGGCAGCAAGGGGGGCAAGACAGGTAGCAGCAATAAGGGCGAGGCCAACTCGGGTGGCCAGTGCCCGCATCACGCATCACCGCTGTCGCGGGTGTTGCGGTGGATCGTGGCAAGTGACTCGAGGAAAGAGCTGGCCCAGAGGTTCACGTCGTGGTCGATGACCTGCTGATGCATGGCGCGCATGCGGCGGGCAGCGGTGGCCTCGTCATTTCGCAGCATGGAGACGGCGTTGCTGAGCTGGCGTTTGATCGACTCCATGTCAAAGGGGTTGCACAAGAAGGCATCGGAAAGCTCTAAGGCAGCACCAGCGAATTCCGAGAGCACGAGCGCGCCAGTGCCGTCGCCGTGGCAGGCCACGTACTCCTTGGCCACGAGATTCATGCCATCCTTGAACGGGGTCACCAGCATAATATCGGCCGCGGTGTAGAGCTTGATGAGCTCCTTCTTCGACACCGACTGGTGCTGGTAGAAGACAACCGGCTTGCCGATGCGCCCGAAGCGGCCGTTGATACGCCCCACGGCCTCCTCCACGCGGGAGCGGGTGCGCTTGTAGTGATCGATGCGCTCGCGCGAAGGCGTGGCGATCTGCAGGAGCACGGTCTCTTCGGGGTCGAGCACCTCTTGCTCGAGCAATTCCTCGAAGGCCAACAGGCGCTGCAGGATGCCCTTGGTGTAGTCGAGGCGATCCACGCCCAGGATAAGCGTTGCGGGATCGCCGAGGTCGGCGCGCACGGCGGCGACCTCTTCCTTGGTGGGGGCTAGACGGAAAACCTCATCGACGTCAATGGAGATGGGGAAGCTGCCCACTCCCACCTCGCGCTTGTCGCTTGCGGTGATGTGTGCAGTGATCTCGCGGACGCTTGGCTGGCCGGAAACCTCGAGCTCGTCCGGCTGGCCGGTATGCGAGCCAACCCCGCCTGCCACCTCCCGGGTAAGCTCCAGAAAATTGGCGGCAGACGACGGCAGGTGGAAACCGACCAGGTCGGCGCCGAGTAGGCCGCGGACGATTTCCTCGCGCCACGGAAGCTGGCGGAAAAGATCCGGGGAGGGAAATGGAATGTGCAGGAAGAACCCGATGGTCAGATCCGGACGGATCTGGCGGAGAATGCCGGGAACCAACTGCAGCTGGTAGTCCTGCACCCAAACGATCGCTCCCTCGGCGGCGACCTCGGCGACCTCGTGGGCGAACTTGAGGTTGACCTCGCGGTAGCCCACCCACCAGCTGCGATCGTAGATCGGCGGGACGATGAGGTCGTGATATAACGGCCACAGGGTGGCATTGGAAAAGCCCTCGTAGAAGGACTCGTAGTCGTGGGCGCTCAAAGCGACTGGGTGCAGGAGCACCCCGCCGTCGGTGTGGAAAGGATCGGGCACCTCATCGGTGGTGCCCGGCCAGCCCACCCAACAGCCCTGATGGCGCTCGAGCACTGGACTGAGCGCTGCGACGAGGCCGCCCGGCGAAGGGCTGAAAGTACTGGTGCCATCAACGGCGACGTTGATATCTACAGGCAGCCGGTTAGCTACCACTACGAATGTGTTGTCACCGCTCATGATCTTTAGGCCTTCTTCGTTGTCTTCTTGGCGGCCTTCTTTGTTGTCTTCTTAGCCGCCTTCTTGGTGGTCTTCTTCGTAGCCTTCTTGGTGGCCTTCTTCGCCGCCTTCTTGGAGGCCTTCTTTGTGGCCTTCTTCGGGGCGGTGGCCTCCTCGTGCTGAGCGGCGAGCTGGCGGTAGTTGAGGCCCTCTGGCTCTACGCCGAGCATGCACATGAGGGTGACCCCGTCAAAGAAATCCTCCGCGTAGGTAGCAACAATGCGGCGCGCGGCGGCTGCGGTCTCGGCCTCGACGGCGTGCAGCGCGTCGGCTGAGGTGGTGCGGGTGTCAGTGACCTTGGGTGGCAAGGGTCCTCCTGTTTATGAAAGTAAGACAAGTCTTGACAAAATATTGTAGCCCATCGGCTCAAACGCGGAGGCAACCGGCGGGGGAAGCCACGCGGTGGACGTCGGAAAGCAATAGCGACTATCGGCTCAGGCTGCCGCGGGGATACAACCGCAGGCGCGGCGGACGGCGCAACCTACGAGCGATCCATTCGCCGAGCACCACCCCGGCGGCCAGCGCGGAACATAGCGAAAGCGCGATGGCGAGGTTGGTAAAGCCGGCGAGCATCTGCTCGTTGAGGGCGGCATACATGCCCCGGTAGATCGACAAGCCGGGCAGCATGGGGGTAATGCCCGCGATGGCCGTGATCAGTGGCGGGATGAGGAACCGGCGCGCGAGCAGGCCACCGGCGAGTCCGATGACGGTTGCGGCAATGGCGGTGGAGGTCACCACACCCAGGCCGGAGGGGATGAGCACGAAGTAATACAACAACGAACCGGCAAGCGCGGTAAGTCCAGAGATGAACACCGAGCCGATCTCCGCGTAGCACGCCAGGGCGAAGGAAGCCGAGGCAAAGGCACCGGCCAACGCCTTGGCCAGCGCGGAGGCGTAGTTGGGCGCGGCCGCCGACTCCAACGGCGGTAAGGAAATCCCCATCAACTGGGCGACCTGGATTCCAAGGCCCACGCCGCCGACGATGGCGCCGGTAAGCAGCAAGGTCTCGAAAAACCGCGCGGATGCCGTCACCGGCGCACCCGTGATGCCGTCCTGCAGCGATTGCACCATCGTCAAACCGGCCAGCATCACCACGATTCCCGAGGCGACGATCTGGCTGGGGACCACCGAAAGCCCCTGGCTGGTGGCAATAAAGTAGGCCGCCGCGGCCGGCAGGGTGGCGACGAAACCGCCATAAACATTCTGGAAAAACAGCGGCAGCGAATGCTTAGCCAACCAGGCTGAACCGGCGATGATCAGCACGGAGACCAAGCAGGAGATCACCGCCTGCAGCCAGCTACCGCCCAAAAGCACCGCCACTGAGGCACCCATGCCACCCCAGCCCACGAGGGAGGTCCTAAAACCATAGGTTGCCGGTGTTGCGTAGAGCTCGTCGAGGATCTTCGTTGCCACCTCCGGCGGGGTGGCGCCCGCCTGAATGGAGCGAATGAGCCGGTCAACCGCGCTGAGTTTGGAGAAGTCCGTGGTCATCTTGCCCACCACGCGGAACACGCTCACCGGAGTTAGCTGATCGTCGACACCGATGTTGGTAAAGACCGTGATCGTGTTGAGGGTGATGTCCACGTGGCAATACACCAGGCCGTAGGCGGCGGTGACCGCATGGATCTGCGCGCTGGCGTCCTTGTTGGAGGTGCCCGAGGACAACAAAATGTCGCCGATCCGCGCGGCGACGTCCATGACGGCGGCGACCTGTGTGGTATCGGTGAGATCCACCGGTGCCAGCGGCGACGGCGGCGGCGCTGCACCGACGGCATCGATGGTGGCCACCCGCCCTGCGCGCTGGAGGAAGCTGCGCATCCTTGTGCCTAAAGTCATTCGGTTGCTTCCTTCCGCTTTAATGGGGCAATGACAAGATGGGCGTGATGAATCGCGGCCTAGGCTTCCACACCTCGATCGCTTATGGCAGGCGGTACGGTCGTTGCTTTCCGACGTTCACCGCGCCCACATTAACCTGCCACCAAACTACCAACAACGCCGCGTGTACCCGTTCCTTGGAATCGGCTGCGCCTTTAGGCTATTATCAGTGGGCAGTCAAAGCGAAGGTTGGATTCATCGCCCCGTGGTGGGTTTCACTTATGGCCAGTTTCGCCGTGACAGTGCTGGAGTGGCGCAATTGGTAGCGCAACGGTCTTGTAAACCGTAGGTTGTGGGTTCAAGTCCCATCTTCAGCTCCAAACATGCAGGCCACAGCCCAACCGGTTGTGGCCTGTAGTGCTAAGTCACTAAAAAATCACTAAAAAATAGACCGCAGGTCACACCGAAAAAAGTTCTTCTAGGCACCGTGCAGTAGCGTGCTCTAGGTGGACAAAGCAAGATTCTGCTGCCCCAAGGCATGCTCATGGGGTAGGTGGGGTGTCGGTCAGGCTGAGTATCGCGTGGAAGTAGTCGGAGATGATGTCTTCGGGGATTTCTACGTTGCTGTCGGCACCGAGGGTAAGCCCGTGATGGGAGCGCACCTGATCCCAGGGGGTTCCGGGCTTGGTGACCATGTGGGTGATCTTGTCCTCGCTAAAGCTGTCGAAGGTGGTGATGATGGAGTCGAGAATGACCTTGTTATTGCCGTCGATGCGTGAGGGAATTCCGCCGTCGACAGTGTCTACGATGGTCTGCTCGTCCAAGCTTAGATACAGATCGGCGCTGGCCGGCCCCCGCGACCATGCCTGGAAGGTGGTATTGACGATCGGCCGATCGGTGAGCGCGAAGGCGAACCCCTGGGCAAAGTACACAAGCTGCTGCAACTTCCACGCTGTGACCGGGTTGGAGCAGCCCTCAGCCAGGTAAGCCCCGGCATCTTGGACGCGCAGGATCCGTGCCAAGGTGCCATTGTGCATGGTGCCTCCGTGTTCGTTGTTCTCATTGTGTGCTGGTCACTGAGCGCAGCGCCTTGTGCTCAGTGCACAGCGCTACACCCAGCGAATTTATTGGATGAGCTCAAGAAGTTATCCGCGATAATAGCGCAGGTGTTGCCTTAACGGGGCTGCTTGACCGGGATCATCATGACCAGACCGGCGACAAGAATGAGCCCGATGGCGAGGATGCCGGTGCGATCCTGGCCGGTGATGCCCGTAAACAGGGAAAACAAAGCCGGTGCCAGGGGGCTTACGGCGCGGCCGGTGGTGGCATAAAGCCCAAAGAGCTGGCCCTCGTTGCCGCCGGAAGCTAGGCGCGACAAGAAGGTGCGGGAGGCGGACTGGGCGGGGCCAACGAAAAGGCACAGAGCTAGCCCGAAGATCCAAAACATTGTGGGGCCGGAGACGACGTAGAGCACCGCAGAGACGATGAGCATGCAGGCAAGAGAGACCGCGATTACCGGCTTGGGGCCATACTTGTCGTCGAAGCGGCCACAGGCCAAGGCGCCGATAGCACTGATGACGTTGGCGGCAACACCAAACAAGAGGACCTGGTCGGCGGCGAAACCGTAGACGGACACCGCGAGGATGGCGCCGAAGGTAAACACCCCCGCGAGCCCATCGCGGAAGACGGCCGAGGCCAGCAGGAACCATAAAGTGTTGCGGTCGGCCACCCACAGGTGCTTCAAGGTGGCAAAAAGGTACTTGTAGGAGCTTTTCAAGCCCCCAGTTTCCATCGCTGGGTTAGCGGGGATCTCCGGGACCTTGAACATCACGGGAAGACCAAGGAACAAAAACCACAAGGCTGCGATGACGACAACAAGGCGGATGTTGAGCCCACCGTCGGTGGAGATACCCAGCAGTCCGGCCTGACCGCCCGCAGAGCCGGAGATGAAGCCCACGTAGCACAGCAGCAGCAAGATGATGCCCCCGAAATAACCAAGCGACCAGCCAAAGCCGGAGACCTGGCCGACGTTGTCCCTCGTGGAGACCTGGTTGATCATCGCGTAGTAGGAAACCTCGGACATGGCGAAGGTGACCGAGGCGATCGCCATGATCGTGATGCCCGCCCAGAAATACCCGGGGCCATCGTTTCGGATGAAAAACAACGCCATCATGAGCGCGAAGGTTGCCAGCGTCCAGACCCGCACGCTGCGGCGGCGTTGCCCGCGGGCATCGGCGCGTTGCCCCATGACCGGCGCGACCACGGCGATGGCAACGCCGGAAAGCGCGATGGCGAGTGAGTACCACGTGGAGGGAGGGGCGCTGGTGTGGATGTTCAGCCCCACCGAGTCGGTGAGGTAGACGGAGAAGACGAAGGTGACCAGCACCGCGTTGAAAGCAGCGGAACCCATATCCCACAGGCCCCACGAGACGATGGTGGCTCGATCGGTGCGGATGCCGGGGGAACTGGTTGGTGCCGGTGCGGGATGCTGCTGGCGGTGGGCAAGTCCTGTCTCGTTCATGGGAACCAACTTAAGGCCTTTGCGGCCAGCGCGCAGCACAAGCGGAGGAAAAAGTGTGACCTATGACTTAGTGTGGGGGTCAGTGAGGTTCTTGAGATTTTAGGTTGAAATAGCAACAATTGCGGGCGCATAGTGGGGTCAAAGGGGTTACTGAAACGGTTAAGTAACTCTTTTGGCTCGCCGCCTCCCATCGTCGGCAAGCAAGAATCGAATTAATGAGCAACGAAGTACACGACAAAGAAAGGCAAGACCGGTGGCACGCACGTATGCGGAACAACTCGTCGACACCCTCGAAGCGCAGGGGGTGAAGCGGATCTTTGGCCTGGTAGGCGATAGTCTAAACCCGATTGTCGATGCCGTGCGTCGATCCTCGATCGAATGGGTCCACGTGCGCAACGAGGAGGCGGCCGCCTTCGCCGCCGAGGCTGAGTCCTTGGTGACCGGCGAGCTAGCCGTGTGCGCTGGATCCTGCGGCCCGGGAAACACCCACTTTGTGCAAGGCCTCTACGACGCCCACCGCAACGGCGCGAAGGTGCTCGCCATCGCAAGCCACATCCCCTCCCGCCAGATTGGCTCCTCCTATTTCCAGGAAACCCACCCGGAACTGCTATTTAACGAGTGCTCCGGCTACTGCGAGATGGTCAACTCCGCCTTCCAGGGCGAGGTGATCCTCCACCACGCCATCCAGTCCACGATGGCCGGCAAGGGTGTGTCCGTGCTTGTCATCCCCGGTGATGTTTCCATGCAGGAGGCCGAGCCGGATACCTTTGTTGCCTCGAAGATTTCCTCGGGGCGTCCGGCACTGCATCCCGATCCGGCAGAGGCCGCCGACCTCATCGAGGCCATCAATTCCGCCAAGACCGTCACCCTTTTCTGTGGCGCTGGCGCCAAGGATGCCCGTGAGCAGGTGCTCGCGCTGGCGGAAAAGATCAAAGCCCCGATTGGCCACGCCCTCGGCGGCAAGATGTACATCCAGTACGACAACCCCTTCGACGTCGGCATGAGCGGGCTTTTGGGCTACGGCGCCTGCTACGATGCCACCCACGAGGCCGACCTGCTCATCCTGTTGGGCACCGACTTCCCCTACAACGACTTCCTGCCGCGCGACAATGTCGCCCAGGTCGACATCGACGGCTCCCATATTGGCCGGCGTACCACCATCAAGCACCCGGTCACCGGCGATGTCGCCGCAACCATTGATGCGATCATCGACCGGGTTGCGGAAAAAAAGGACCGCACCTTCCTCGATCACATGCTCAAGCTGCACCACAAGAAGCTGCGCGATGTTGTCGATGCTTACACCAGCAACGTGGACAAGCACGTGCCGATTCACCCGGAGTATATTGCCAATATCGTCGACGAGATCGCCGCCGACGACGCCGTGTTTACCGTGGATACCGGCATGAGCAATGTGTGGGCCGCCCGCTATGTCACCCCCAATGGCAAGCGTGAGCTGCTGGGCTCCTTCCGTCACGGCACCATGGCCAACGCCCTGCCTCAAGCCATCGGCGCGCAGGCTGCACAGCCGAACCGCCAGGTGGTGAGCCTGTCCGGCGATGGCGGGCTGGGCATGCTCATGGGCGAGCTGCTCACGGTCAAGCTGCACGAGCTGCCCATCAAGATCGTGGTCTTTAACAACTCCTCGCTCGGCATGGTCAAGCTGGAGATGCTGGTCCAGGGCATGCCGGAGCACGAGACCGACCATGATCAGGTGGACTTCGCGGGCATTGCCAAGGCCATTGGAATCAAGCACGTAAGGATCACCGATCCGAAGGCTGCGCGGGCCCAGCTGGAGGAGGCCTTTGCCTACCGCGGTCCGGTGCTCATCGACGTGATCACAGATCCGAATGCGCTGTCGATCCCGCCGAGCATCACGATGGCCATGCTCCTGGGCTTTTCCAAGGCGGCCACCCGCACCGTGTTCGACGGCGGCGTCGGACACATGATCGACATGGCCAAGTCCAACCTGCGCAACATTCCTAAGCTTTAGGCAGCTGGAAGCCTTCTTGCGTTCAATGGGCCCGCTGATGCTGGCCTGCCTTGGCGCCGGCGGGGTTAGCCCAGCAGCTCCAAGGCCGCATCGACGAGCGCGCGACGTTCGTCGTCGGAAAGCGAAAAGCCGTTGATGTGGTCGTGAACCCACAGGCCGTCGCCGATGAGGTGGATGAGGTAGCGGCGCGGGTCGGACAAGATGAGCGCCCGGGGAAGCTGCCAGGCGCTTAAGACCTCGTCCCAGACCGCGTTGTACTCCGGTACGCGCGAGGCATCGAGTGCGAAAAGCAGGTCGGCGCGGGTCGCGTTCGCACTGCAGACCGCGAGGGTGGCTGCGGCGCGCTGGTCGTCGTCAAGCGAGTCGGCATCGGCTCCGGCCGTCGCAACCAGCCGATTTCTCCATTGGGTGGCAAGGAAGCGGTTAATGTCCATGAGCAGCGCATAGCGGGAAGGGAAATGGTAGATGAGCCCGGACTTTGACAGCCCCGAAGCCTCTGCCAGTGACTCGTAGGTCAGCGCCTCCAGGCCGTGCTTGTCGACGATCTCAATCGCCGTAGTCAACAACTGTTCCTTCTTATTCGTGCGCATACTCGGTCTCCTTGGGGTTGCCCTTGAGAAGGATAAACGTCACCACCATCGCCACAACCGACACAGCAAGCGCAACGCACATCGTGGCAACATAGGCAAAATCGATGGCCTTTGGAGTGGCCGTGTCCAAAGGCCCGTGGATAAACATGCTCATCAGCGAGCCTAAGATCGCGATGGACAAAACCGTCCCTAGCTCATAGGAGACCTCCTCTAGCGCGCTGGCCATGCCCGCGCGGTGGCGTGGGGCAGACCCGATGATCGCGGTGGAGGTCACCGACATGACCAGGCCAATGCCGAGGCCGAGTCCCATCGCGCCGGTCATAAACCAGCCGAAGCCCGCACCCGTGCCGAGAGCGAGGAGGCTGGTGGCAAGGCCCGCAGCGATAACGAGGAAGCCGCCTGAGATGATGGGGCGGAAGCCCAAACGGTGCAGATTCGCCCCGCCCCAGATGGAGGTGGGGAAGGCCGCCATGGCGATAGCGCCGTTGATCAGTCCCGCCTCCAAGGGGCTGAGTCCCTCGGCGAGCTGGAAGCGTTGAGTGGTAAGCAGCTCCGTGCCGGCGAGGATAAACATCGACAACATCGCGCCCACAACACCTGCGACGAACAGGCGATTGGCGAAGATGTCGGCGGTCACCAGCGGTTGGGTGAGGCGGCGTTGACGGTGCGCAAAGCCGGCCGCTCCCAGCACGAAGGCCGCAACATACGCGGCGAGGAGTACGGGGTTGATGGGGGAGTGGGTGAGCTCCTTGATGGCGAGGACCACACCACCCATGGCCACCATCGCGATGATCGAGGAAATAGGGTCCCAGTGCTTATCGGGGTTGGTCACATTCGCGGGGGCAAGCAGGTGCATTGCCACCAGTGCCACGAGCACGACGGGCAGGTTGATGAGAAACACCGAACCCCACCAGAAGTGTTCCAGCAGCAGTCCGCCGAGGACTGGGCCAGCCGCCGAGCCGACGGTGGCAACCGATCCCCAGATTCCGATCGCGGTGTTGCGTTCGCGCGGGTCGGTAAAGGTGATGCGGATCAGCGCTAGGGTGGCTGGCATCATGGCGGAGGCGCCCATGCCTAGGAAGGCGCGGGCTGCGATGAGAACCTCCGGGTTCGGGGCGAAGGCGGCCACGAGCGAGGCGAGTCCAAACATTGCCAGTCCCGCCTCGAACATGAAGCGGTGGCCGATGCGGTCGCCTAAGGTACCGGTGCCCAGCAGCAGTCCCGCGAGCACGAGCGGATAGGCGTTGATGACCCACAGGCCTTCGAGCTCAGTGGTGTGGAGCTGCTCGCGGAGGGTGGGGAGTGCCGAATACAGGATCGAGTTGTCGGCTGCGATCAGAAACAGTCCCAGCGAGATAACCCCAAGGAACACCCACCTGTTGTGGGTGGTTGTCGCAACGTTGTTCATTCCCGTTACTGTACCGAACGGACGTTACAGTTTCAAAAGTGCTGCCGCCTGCTAGCTTGGCTTAGGCCAACGGCGTTCGTGGTAGGCCGCGTTGAGGGGCGCTTTCCGACGCCTACGGTAGGTCACCAGCCTCGCGGGGATAGCCGCAACTGTGGCCTAGTCGCTTTCGCGGAGGGCGCTCGGGTGCCGGCCGGGTAGGAGAGTTATCGTGCGCCATCAGCTTTTTTCTCTGGGGCGTGCGCGACCACATTCTGCCTAGGCTGCAAGCGTGCCGACTGGAATGGAATAAACCAATACCTTCCTTGTGGGGTTT
Source organism: Corynebacterium sp. SCR221107 (assembly GCF_027886475.1). NCBI lineage: Bacteria > Bacillati > Actinomycetota > Actinomycetes > Mycobacteriales > Corynebacteriaceae > Corynebacterium > Corynebacterium sp. SCR221107. The sequence goes on along the minus strand of NZ_CP115670.1, from coordinate 2,494,949 downwards.
GCTTGGCTGGTGTCGGTGGTGTTGATTTGACCTTGACGCGACGGCAAGGACTGGAATGGAACTATGCACGAAATGAGCAACCCGGGAATCAGGGCAAGCGCCGTAGCTGCCCACGCCACCCAGGAAACAGCGGATGAGGTGGCTTCCAATGCGGAGGCTGAGTATCACATCGGCGAGGCCGCCCGAATTCTTGGGGTCAGCCCGCGTACCCTGCGGCACTGGGAGGACAAGGGCCTGCTGGTGCCCGCCTGGCGCACGGCCAGCGATTATCGCCTCTATACCCAAGACGATCTCCAGACCGGCTTTGCGATCGTGTTGTATAAAAGCGCGGGGCTCAGCATCGCCGAGATCGAACACTTGCTCAGCGAGTCCTCGGCCGCAACCCGCCTCGAGCGCCTGCGCGCCCAGCGTGAGGTGCTTTCCCGGCAGCTGCGCAACGTGCATGTGATGATCGGCCACCTCGATGAGATCATCGCCGACCACCAGGCCCATACCGAAAAGGAAATCACCATGGAAGAGATCAAAGCAGTATTCGGCGAAGACATGCCCGCCTATCAGGAAGAAGCGCAGCAACTCTACGGGCATACCCCGGAATGGCAACAGGCAAGCAGCATCAAGGCGACACTCGGCCGCGCGGACTACGAGCGAATCAAGGACGACCACCTGGAATTTGTGGCCGCATTGGCGTCGGCCCGCGAGATGGGTGTTCAGCCGACCAGCGCGGAAGCAGCCGAATTGGTGGCCTGGCACCGCGCCCAGATCGGGCGTTGGTATGAGGTCAGTGCCGCCAAGCAGGTGCTGCTGGCCCGCATGTATGTCACCGATCAGCGCTTTGCCAGCAACTATCAAGGCAACGCCGACTACCTCCTCCGCCTCGTCGAGGCACAGGCGCAAGCCGAAGGGGTGGATCTGGCGCACGTGGAATGGGGAGAGTAACGACCGAAAAGGGGTTGGGAAAGGGGCAGGGAGGGCGCAACGCAGGTATTGGGGAAGATAAGGAAGACATGTGCCAGGGCGAACGGGTCGGGGCATGAGCTGCTACCGCATCTGGAGGTGGGCTCGATTCTCATAATGTAGACCTCAAACTCACAGCTTTCCTCCAGTGTGAGGGCAGGAGGTGCCAAGCCATGGCATTCAGACTAGAGCGCGAGTGCGCGAAAAGCTGGGCCAATGAAAGAGCACGCGCGGAAAAGTGGAAGTCATAAGACTTTGTGCTTTTCGAAGGCCCATTAATAAAAAGTCTGAAATTAGAGGTTGTTGAGGTAAAAATGGAAACTATGAATGATAGCGCAACCCGAGTTCTCGTCGTCGACGATGAACCCAATATCGTCGAGCTTCTCAACGTAAGCCTCAAGTTCCAGGGATTCGAGGTGGCTACGGCCAACTCCGGTATCGAGGCCTTGGAGGTTGCTGAAGAATTTGAGCCCGATGCCTTCATCCTGGACGTGATGATGCCGGGCATGGACGGCTTCGAGCTGCTCCCGAAGCTGCGCGCGGCGGGCTTCGACGGCCCGGTCTTGTTCCTCACCGCCAAGGATGCGGTGGAAAACCGCATCCACGGGCTGACCATCGGCGCCGATGACTATGTGACCAAGCCCTTCTCGCTGGAGGAGGTCATCACCCGCCTGCGCGTGATCCTGCGCCGCGGCGCGACCATCGAGCCGGAGGCCGAGGACGATGCCACCTTGACCTACGCCGATCTGACCTTAAACGATGATACCCACGAGGTCACCAAAGCCGGCGAGGTCGTGGAGTTGTCGCCGACGGAGTTCAACCTGTTGCGCTACCTCATGCTCAACGCCGAGGTTGTCTTGTCCAAGGCGAAGATCCTTGACAACGTGTGGCACTACGACTTCGGCGGTGACGGCAACGTCGTGGAATCCTACATCTCCTACCTGCGTCGCAAGATTGATACCACCGAGCCCGCGCTCATCCACACCGTCCGCGGTGTCGGCTACGTCCTGCGCACCCCGCGCACCTAGGTCGCGCGCGTGTCAGTATTTAAGCCAGACAAGGGCAAGAAACAGCCCGTACCCACCGCGCAAGCCCAGCCCGTACCAGGGGCGTCTGCGCCAGCCGAACAGCAGGCCTTCACCCAAGAGCTGCCGGCGGTGGCCGACACATCCTTAAAGGTCGACCCACCCAAGGATGGTCCTTCTTGGTTGCGCCGGCGCATCGACGCCTTCCGTGAGCGGCGCGCCCGCAAAGGCACGCCGCTGGGTGTTAAGCTGCTGATCATCGTGCTGGTGCTGTCGGGTCTTGGCCTGGCAACCTTTTCTGTTGCCGCGCAGCGCACGCTGCAGGATGTGACCTACCAATCGGTCGACGCCGACCTTGATCGTGCGATCGAGGGCTGGGCGATGGACCAAGACATCTTCTCCATCTACGGCTCGCGCAGTTCGATGCCGCCAAATGAATTCTGGGTGGCCTGGATCTACCCGGATGGATCCGTCAGCGTGAACCCAGGCCCGAGCGAGAATTCCGCTCCGAACTTGGAAGGCCTCTACGCCAACGCCGGGGCGAAGACGGTGCAGTCCACGGCGGCGTCGACGGAGAAGCTAAAATGGCGCGCCCTTGCCCGCAGCGTGAGCGACGGGCGCATCATCGTGGTGGCAAAGAGCGTGCAGCGAGAAGATTCGATCCTGCGCAGCTTCGGGCTGGGTGAGCTGGTCATCGGAAGCGTGATCCTGCTGCTTTTGGCTCTGATCGCCTACTACGTCATCAGGCGAACCCTGCGTCCGTTGCGTGAGGTGGAAGAAACCGCGACGGCGATCGCCAGGGGAGACCTCGATCGCCGCGTGCCGCAGTGGCCGGTTAACACCGAGATCGGTTCTTTGGCCTTGGCCTTGAACCAGATGCTCGAGCGCCTTCAACAGTCCATCATCGAGCTGCAGGAGAAAGAAGATCAGATGCGCCGCTTCGTCGGCGACGCATCCCACGAGCTGCGCACGCCGCTGACCAGTGTGAAGGGCTATGCAGAGCTGTATCGCTCAGGCGCTACCCGCGATGCCGACCTGGTGGTGGAAAAAATCGAGTCCGAGGCCTCCCGAATGAGCCTGCTGGTCGAAGACCTCTTGGCGCTTACCCGCGCTGAGGGGGCGCGGCACGAGGAAAAGCCGGTCGACATCCTCGAGCTCAACTTGTCCGTGGCAAGCTCGCTATCGGCGGCGTATCCGGGCCGTTCCATTACCGTCCAGTCGACAGTCAGGTCCGTGCCCATCGTGCTTGGCGACGCCCCTAGGTTGCACCAGGTCTTCTCCAACTTGGTGGTCAATGCCCTCAAACACGGTGGCGAAGACGCAAAGGTGGTCATCACCGTTCGCGACGATACGCTCGTGCGCCCCACCGGCCCTGTCAACGCCATCGTGGTGGATGTCAAAGATGATGGCGTGGGCATGTCCGACAACGATGCCGCTCACATCTTCGAGCGTTTCTACCGTGCGGATACCTCGCGCACCCGCTCCACCGGTGGCTCCGGCCTGGGGCTTGCGATTACCAAGTCCTTGGTGGAGGCTCATCACGGCACGATCACGGTGGATTCTGCCAAGGGCGAAGGTACGACCTTCCACGTGGCGCTTCCTGCTGCAAGCTCCGGGGATGAAGCACTTTCCTAGATTTAAAAGTGGGTTGTGTGATCTTTCGTGATCCCACAGCCCACCATTTATTCGTAGCCGAGCGCGCGGAGAACCTCGCTGCCGAGGCTCGGGAGGCGTTCGTGGCGGATACCATGAACCGGGATGACCGTGCCCAGCTCGGAGGAGGAGCGAGGCACGACGGCGTCTGCATCGGAGACGATGGAAAAAACACTCGTCCCCGCAGGCACGTCAACGCCAAAGCGGTCGGTCTGGGTCAATTGAACTACGGTTGGGCCGACCACCAGCGACATCAGGCGCGGGAAACGTAACCTGCGGGGGACGCCGCGGAAGCAGGCACCCAGTCCCACCAAGGTGCGCACCCGCCCCGGTCGTTGCTGGGCGATCTGCAATCCTAGGAGCCCGCCGAGGGAGTGGCCGACGATATCGAGTTGCGGGGATGAGATGTCATCGACGATGCCCAAGAGGTGTTCTAGTGACTGTGTGATATCGCCGGTGCCACGCTGACCGTAGGCGGGTGCCAGAAACGCCCGACCCCGGCTTGCGAGCATTCCCGCGGGTACCTCAAAGTTTCCCGGCGAGGCAAGGGCCCCGTGTATGAACAGCACGGGTGGCACCTTCGCTGTAAGCGCCGGAGATTCTGGAAGGCTGCCTCGGGTGGGCAACCACAGTAGCAGACTCATGATGACGCTGCAGGTCAGGCCTCAAGTTGTGCGCGGATGGCGGCCTGGGCCTCATCCATTTTCTTCGGATCGGTGGCGTCCATGGCCAAGGCATTCGCGAAATCGTAATCGCTCATCTTCGAGGTGGGGAAGACATGGATGTGAGTGTGTGGCACGTCAAAGCCTGCGATGATATAACCCGCGCGCGGGGAGCCGAAAGCGGCGATAATGGCCTGGCCGACTTTCTGCGCTACCTCGTTGAGGTGAGCCCACGTCTCAGCGTCTAGATCCGTCCAGCGATCCACCTCTTGGACCGGGACTACGAGGGTGTGGCCGTAGGCAAGTGGCTCGATGGTGAGGAAGGCAACTACCGTCTCGTCGCGGTAGACAAAACGGCCTGGCAGTTCCCCATTGATGATCTTGGTAAATACGCTACTCATGTCCTTTAGGGTAATACGCCTCCGCTTGATTCGGGCAGGAGTCGGAAGCGTCGTTGCGTCGAACGTAAACCCATTGTCTCGTCCTAGCAACGGCTTTCCCTATGACGTGGGATTTTATGGAGGCGATGTCAAATAAAGTGGACAATTTATGAAAAAGGGTGGCTTTATCAATCCGGTGTTTGTAATGTAGGTAACACGCTCGACACGTTGTGCCGAGTGTTACCCCCCGTTACTTTGATGGTGTCCCCATAATGGGGATAGTCGCTGGGCCCGGTATGGCTTAATCGCCCTGTAGTTTCCATGATCCGGGGGGTGTTGCCGCCGGGCTACCAGGACACCCGTTGACTGCTAATAGGGACACGGACGAACCTCGAGGTTCAGTTCTCTTTGTAACGTGGGTGCCAGCACCGGATGTCGAGACACCAGCGACGAGGTTCGACCTGTCACTGTTGCTCCGACACACGAGGAGGCCGGCCATGACCACCGGCACCATCGACGTCACCATCGGATTAGCCTGGATCCGCCGATGGTCCTTCGGTGATCGGTTGATTTCGGCTGCGGGCACTACCAAGGATTTCGGGCAGGGGCGATCCCCAGATCACGTCGTCGTCTGGTCGTTCCACGAATTGGTAGTTCAGCTCGGGCCGAAGGAATCCGGCGCAGGTAGTCAGGAAGAAACAACCACCGGCGGCGAGTGACCGTGATCGAACAGTCTCCGCCACTGGGCTTGCCACCTCCAGCCCTCCGGCAGGTGCAGCACCAGTCGCCGGGACCGACGCACCACCCGGGCCGCCACCGCGATAATCTGATGCCGGATCGTCGCTGTCGTAGCCCTGGCCAGCGCCCCCGCAGCAACGACCCCGGCGGTGCGGGTGAGGTTGAAAGCCATGACCGCACACACCAGCCACGCCGCGTTCGCGGTGAACTTCCCTGACGGCATATGCGCCAGGGCGCTGTTCTTCAGATCCGCGTTGACCTGTTCAATGATTGCGTGCTGCCGGTGGGTCTTGTCCGCGGCCACGGTATCGAGCAGTGCGGGGTCAGCGGTGGTGAACACCGCGTGGAAGCGGTGCAGATCAAATAGTCCCGGCTGATCCACATTCTTCTTGGGGTTGAGTTCCGGGATCCGGCGGACCACCAGCCGTCCGGGAACCTGATCGACCTCCGGCTTCGACGCAAACGCGGTGAAGGGGACTTCCGCGACTTCTGCTGAGGAGATCCAGGTCTGGGTGTCCACCATCAAGGGGTCAGGTCCTTCCACCAGCAGCCAAACAACTCGGCGGCAAATGGAACCCACAAACCAAAGCATGGACCTTTGACCTCCGCGACCTCGACCGCGTCAAAACCCTAGCCACACAGATCTACGGCAGCGACGGAACCGAAGACCCCCTCGAAGGCAAAGCGCAGCGCAGCGGAGCGCGGCAGCCCTATCGTGAGCGAACCGACCGCACGACGACCGTTCGCTTTGTCGGATGACACACAGGCCGCCACCTGACGGAGCAGGCGGCAGCATGTGGACACCGAAGCAGAGCCTCACCTGCCCACAATGTGCACAGCCCAGCTATCGCGGGGCTAGCCTGCACACAGTGTGGACAGCCAAGCAGTAACACGAGGGTCGCACCGCGACCCAGACAAAGCAGTGCAGCTCGAAGAGCTGCACCATGTGACGGCCGCAAGCGGCCGCAGTGCTTGAACGCTTCGCGTTTTTTACCTTGAAGCCTGGCGGCATTCTACGTTCGCTCCACCTGCGCGCAAGTGCTTTCGCGGCATATCCTCGCTCGCTGCGCTCGCTCCGGTATTCCACGGTCACTTGCACTCCGGCATCGCTCATTACGAAGGCGTAAACGCCTTCATGTCGCGCGTCAGACTTTGTGGCAGGACCATTGATTGAGTCCTGAACGGAGTGTTTGACCATGGGTAGACCACCAGTGATTCCGGTGGAGAAGAAGACGAGGATCGTGCTCAGCGTCCTCGCCGGCGAGGACGCTGAAGCCCCGTCGATTGTTTATTCGACGATCACGGATTTTCCGTTGGAAGACTCCGCGAATATTGTGCAGGGAAATGCGCTTCAGTCAGCTTAGCTTACCTGCGACAGACCTAAATGTGCCGACTTTCGTGGGGTCAGCAGTGCCGAAATTCGCGGGTTTTTCAGTCTTGGGACCGGTGGTTAAGTCGCCAGCGTCTGGCCGAACCCGCGCAACCGGCCATTCCTTGATCGCAGCTTTCCCAGATTTGGTTACCAACTCGCCAGGACCACCTTTCAGTCGTAACCGTGTGCGGTACGGTGGCAGGTCGTGGCAATAGGCGACCACGTCAAAGGTGACAATTTCATGCAAAACTGAAGTGCCGTCTTGCGTGAACGTCTTATCAACGTTCACCACGCGAATAGGCTTGGCCCAGCCAGCATGGGCTGGCGCTCCGGTAGAGAACGCCCGTTTGAATGTCTTCGATACTTTGTCGAACATATCCACCTCGACTTGGTGAAGTTAGAGTAGCTACGCCTGCGAGAAGAAGCGGCATCCCAAGCCTAACACCGCGAACAGTCAGTGCGCGCGGGCGAAATTTATGGTTTGCCGGCAACTATGGGCGCGTTTTGACTCCCACTCAGGGTCTTGCAGGTCCACTCCGTTGCGCTCTGAGGCTGACCCCGTTTTCCGGACAGGTGGTTAGTTGGTCAGGCTGCCAGCGTGAGCTGGCGTCGTTCGTACTCTAGTGGGCTGATGTAGCCGATTGCGACAATGCCGGGACGCGTTCATCATCGCCGATACCGCCCGGACGATGCCGCACACCCTGCGGGCCGTCGACCGTGACAACGACGTGCTGTCAGCGCTGAAGATGCTGTCCGGCTTCGACGATGACATCGCCAAGGACGCCACTCGCACCATCAACCGGCTGCGTAGCGTGCTGACCCAGATCTACCCTTCCCTGGAACGCGTGCTGCCGGGCAGTGTGATCACCCGGCCACTCGTGCTGGACATGCTCATCCACTACGGAGGGCCAACGAAACTCAAGAAGGCTGGCTACCAGCGGGTACACACCTGGATGGCCAAGCGGTCGAAGAAAGACCCCACCGCACTCGTGGACGCGATCTTCGAGGGCCTCAAAGCTCAGACCGTCACTGTGCCTGGCACCTCGGCCGCTGAGGTGGTGATCCCGCAGCTGGCGACCAACATCAAGGCCCTGCTGGAACAGCGGAAAACCATCGCCGAGCAGGTCGAGGAGTTGCTCCAGGACTTCCCTCTTTCCGAGGTCTTGATGTCCATGCCGGGAGTCGGCATCAAGACCGCCGCGAACATCCTCCTGGCCGTCGGTGATTGCTCTGACTTCCGGTCCGCTGGCCACCTGGCCGCCTATGCCGGCATCGCCCCAGTCACCCGAAGATCGGGTACGTCCATCCGTGGTGAGTTCCCCGCCAGGTCAGGTAACAAGCGACTCAAGAATGCGTTGTTCTACTCCGCGTTCGCATCCATCCGGTTCCACGAACCATCCAAGGCCTACTACGAGAAGAAACGCGCCGAAGGGAAGCGTCACAACGCTGCAGTGATGTGCCTGGCCAGACGGCGGTGCAACGTCATCTACGCGATGCTGACCCGTGGCGAGTTCTTCCGGGAGGTCCCCGCCAGAATCGCCGCGTAGTCAAGAGCACATGCTGATCAGCTGGTTGGCCACGAGCCTGCCGACCAGCCGATCAGCCACGCCCATCATCAGGATCAGCAGCTACCCCCGAAACGCTTCGGGAAGTACACCGCCTGCCCCTTGACAAAAACATAGGGACACCCCCCCCAAGATTGCCGGGCCCGCTACCCGCTTTTCCATTTCGCCATACCGGCGGGCCCGGCCCCACACAATAGGAGCACACTCATGTCACTGAAATTCCGCCGTGGTCTCGTGGCAGCAGCAACCTCCGTTGCGCTGGTCACCACCGCTGTTCCCGCAGCACACGCACAAGATGTTTCCTCGGAGGCTGCAACCTCCTCGGCCATCCTCTCCTCCACGGGTGGAGGCCTCGTCTACTCCGCCCTGAGCATCGGGCTGACCCTCGCCTTCTGGGGCACCGTGTACAACGCCCTCGTTGTCCGCGGCACCATCCCAGGTCAGGTCATCAAGGAGCTGCCAGTTCTCTAGGGCCAATGCCACAACGATCGAACAATTCGCGAACAGTCTTGCCTCAACCCCCAGCACACGCTGGGGGTTGACGTGCATGAAGGGGGCGCGTGCAAAGTGTGAGGCACGCCTTCTTGGACAGTGGGCATGGAAGCGTCGGCGAGCGGCCATGTACCGGCTAAGATCAACAACCATGCGCATTCTTGTAATCGGATCGGGCGCCCGAGAGCACGCCCTGGCCCTTGGCCTTTCTAAGGACCCTGCAACCACCGAGCTGCACATCGCGCCGGGTAACGCCGGGATGGCGGCTGTGGGTACTTGTCACCCGGAGGCGGGCAAGGTAGATGACCCAGCCGCGATGCTGTCCTTGGCCCAGGAGATTGGGGCTGACCTGGTCGTGATCGGCCCGGAGATCCCACTGGTCGCGGGCGTTGCCGACGTGCTGCGCGAGGCAGGCTTCGCCGTGTTTGGCCCGAATAAGGATGCCGCCCGGATTGAGGGATCCAAGGCATTCGCCAAGGATGTTATGGCCAAGGCCGGGGTCACAACGGCGCGTGCGCAGCAGATTAACCCTGGCGCAAGCGACGCCGAGATCGAGGCGGCGCTGGATAACTTCGGCCCGCACTTCGTCGTCAAGGACGATGGACTTGCAGGTGGCAAGGGCGTTGTGGTCACCGATGATCGCGCGGCGGCCCGGGCTCATGTCGATAGCGTCTTATCCGCGGGGAACCCAGTGTTGTTGGAGTCCTTCCTCGACGGCCCCGAGGTGTCCCTGTTCTGCCTAGTTGACGGCGAAACCGTGGTGCCTTTGCTGCCCGCCCAGGACCATAAGCGCGCCTTCGACAACGACGAGGGCCCGAACACCGGTGGCATGGGAGCTTACACCCCGCTGCCGTGGCTGCCGGAGGACGGCGTGCAGCGCATCGTCGACGAGGTCTGCGTGCCCGTTGCCAAGGAAATGGTCGCCCGTGGCTGTTCCTATTCTGGCCTGCTGTATGCGGGACTCGCCTGGGGCAAGGAAGGCCCTGCCGTGGTGGAGTTCAACTGCCGCTTCGGTGACCCAGAGACCCAAGCGGTGCTGGCGCTGCTGGAATCGCCGCTGGCCGAGACTCTCAACGCTGTGGCCGTCGGCAAGCTAGCGCAGCTGCCCCCGCTGAAGTGGAAGGATGGCTACGCGCTCACGGTGGTGCTCGCGGCGAAGGACTACCCCGCGTCCCCGCGTACGGGCGATGTCATCACCGGAGCCGACAATGAGGCCGTGCTCCACGCCGGAACCAGCCGCAACGAGGCAGGCGAACTCGTCTCCGCCGGTGGCCGGGTTCTCAACGTGATTGGCACCGGCGCCACCCTAGCTGATGCGCGGGATGAGGCCTATGCCGTCCTCAAGGGCATTCATCTCGACGGTGGCCACTACCGCAGTGACATCGCGCTTCCTGCCGTGGAGGGAAAGATCACGATCTAGCCCCTTGAGGCAGTCGCTGCCGAAGTTACCGTGCATGCAGGTGAGCGCCCCATTTCTGGTGGGATGCTCGCCCGCTTTTTCTTTCTCATCTTCTTGAATATTGCGCCGCGTGCATTCAGTTGTCGGGAGGAAAAGAGTCGAGTAGCATTGCCGCAATGCGCGTTACTCCAGCCCGGCTGGTCGCCGGGTGTTTCGCAGCGCTGGTTGTCGTGGGCACTGTTTTGTTGCTCCTCCCGGTCTCACGGGAAGGTGATGCCCAGGCAGATCTCGTTACAGCGCTTTTTACCGCCACCTCGGCGGTGTGTTTGACCGGACTCACGGTCGTCGATACCGCCACGTACTGGTCGCACACGGGCCAGGCCATCATCATGATCCTCATCCAGCTGGGCGGGCTGGGCATCATGACCCTTGCCACCTTCGCCGGATGGGTGATCAGTGGCCGCATCGGGCTTCGCTCCCGGCTCAACGCGAAGGCCGAGGGTCGCGGCACCCAGCTGGGGGAGGTCCGCGGCCTGCTGGTGGCAAGTGTGGTGTTTACCTTCTTAGTCGAAGCCATCACGGCGTTGTTGCTATTCTTTCGGTTCTTAGCCTTGGGGCTGTCGTGGCCTGCGGCGGTGTGGGAGGCGGTCTTTCACGCCGTCAGCGCCTTCAATAACGCAGGGTTCGGGCTGCGCTCCACCAACCTCATGCCGTTTGTGGGTGACTGGTTTATCATCGTGCCGATAGCGGGCGCAATCATCCTCGGTGGCCTGGGCTTTCCCCTGTTGTTGGAACTGTATGTGCGCTACCGAAAGAGGCGTGCCGGGCGTGCGTGCGGGCAGCTGTCGCTGACGGCGGTGTTTACCCTCTGGGGCACCGTGTTCTTGCTGGCGGTTGGCACGGTGGGCACGTTTGCCATCGAAAGGCGCGGGGCGCTGGCTCAATTTGGCTTGCCGACGCAGCTATTGGCCGCATTTTTCCACTCCGTTTCTTCGCGTACCGCCGGCTTCAATTCCGTCGATATCGGGCAATTCCACCCATCGACCTTGGTGATGACCGATTTTCTCATGTTCATCGGCGCAGGCTCGGGTGGTACCGCAGGTGGCATCAAGATCACCACCGTAGCGGTGCTGCTCGCGGTCATGATCGCCGAAATCCGGGGCGATGAAAACATGCTCATCCACCACCGGCGCATCCCCAATCGCACTGCGCGTCAGGCGATGGCGGTGCTCATGATGGCGGTGCTGTTCGTCGGATTTTCGGTCATGCTCATGCTGTTCGTGGCACCCGAGTTTCGCACCATGCAACTCAGCTTCGAGGTCATCTCCGCCTTTGCCACGGTGGGGCTTTCCACCGGCATCACCGGCGCGCTGCCGCCTGCAGCCAAGCTTTTGTTGGTCTTGCTCATGTTCGCCGGGCGCGTGGGCCCGGTGGCGCTGGTGTCGACACTGTCGGCGCGCACCACGAAACGTAAGTATTCCTTCCCAGTTGAAAGGCCGATCATTGGTTAGTTTCAGACGCAACCCCCGCCCCTCCGTTGTCATCATCGGGCTGGGCCGGTTTGGTATGGCGGTAGGAGAGGAGCTGGTGCGCTCCGGCGTGGAGGTCCTCGGCATCGACTGCTCCGAGGCCAAGGTCAACGAGGCCGCCCAGGTGCTTACCTACGCGGCGGTCGCCGACACCAATAGCCCCGAGGCGCTGCGCCAGCTCTCGGTCCACGAGGCTCATCGGGTCGTGGTGGCCATCGGCTCGGACATGGGGGCCTCATTGCTCTGTGCCTCCAACGTGGTCGACTTCAAGGTGCCGAGTATCTGGGCGAAGGCCACCAGTCCCTCCCATGCCAAGATTCTGCGCCAGATCGGAGTGCACCACGTCATCCGCCCCGAGCATGACACCGGGCGCCGCATCGCGCACCTCATGAATGGCCGGCTCCAGGAATACGCCGAATTCGACGCCGACTATGCCATCGTCAAGGTGGCACCGCCGGTGAGCTTGTACGGCAACCAGGTCCGCGACATCGAACAAGTCCAGATCATCGCCATCCGCCCGCCGGGGCAAACCTTCCGTGACGCTCAACCCGACGACGTTCTGGGCGCGGGCTCGCTGATTCTCGCAGCGGGAGCCCCCGCCGATCTGGAGGCATTTGGCACGATGGACTAGCCTTGCGGTTATGCTTACTCCCTCGAATCGCAGCCAAGTGGAACCGTTTAGAGTCATGCAGATGCTTGACCTGATCCACAGGCGGCGGCAGGAGGGAAAGGACACCCTCATGCTGTGTGTGGGCCAGCCTTCCACCGGCGCCCCGCGCCCAGCGTTGGAGGCATTACACGAGGTACTTTTTGAGGACCCCTTGGGCTACACCGAGGTCATCGGCGATGCCCGGTTGCGCGAGGCGGTGGCGGGGTGGCACTCCCGCACCTACGGCGTAGCCACCTCCCCGGAGCAGGTCATCATCACCACCGGCTCGTCCGGGGCTTTCTCGAATGCCTTTCTCGCCCTGCTCGATCACGGCGATCGGGTGGCCATTACCGCCCCGGGCTACCCCGCCTACCGCAATATCCTCAAGGCAATGGGCGCACAGGTCAGTTACCTCAAGGTTGATGCCTCCACCCGCTTCCAGCCGACAGCGGCGATGCTTGAGGAGCTCGCGGCGAGGGGCGAAAGTCCAAAACTGGTCATCGTCACCAGCCCGGGCAACCCCACCGGCACCATCATCGACCCGGCAGAGCTGAAAAACATCGCCCACTGGTGCGCGAGCAATGAGTGCGTATTGATCTCCGACGAGGACTACCACGGGATCTCCTTCGGCCGCCCCACGGCAACGGCACGGCAGTTTTCCGATGACGCCATCGTGATCGGTACCTTGTCAAAGTATTTCTCCATGACCGGCTGGCGCGTGGGCTGGATGATCGTGCCCGACAATCTCGTGGAACCGTTATCGAATCTGCAGGCGTCGTTGTCGCTGTGTGCCCCCGCGGCAAGCCAGGTAGCAGGGGTTGCGGCCTTGAGCCCGGCGTCGTTAAGCGAACTAGATACCCACGTCGAACGCTACCGCCGTTCGCGCGAAGTCCTGCTCGAAGAACTACCAAAGATGGGACTACGCACCTTCGCCGAACCCGACGGCGGGCTCTACCTGTGGCTCAACGTTGCATCGCTTACCGACGACAGCGAGGCCTTTGCCCACAGGCTCGTCGAAGACATCGGCGTGGCCGTGGCCCCAGGCGTCGACTTTGACCCCTTCGAGGGGCATAAGTGGGTACGCATTTCCTTGTGCGCCAGCGTCGAGGACACCCAAGAAGCCTGCCGACGCCTGGCGGCCTACCTCCCGGGATAACAAGGACACCCCATGTGATGGATTAGGCGCGCTTAACGTGCGATAATTGCCACCGTGGCTGAAAAGAAGAAGATCGCAAACGTCCTATCCAACCGCTACGCCTCCGCAGAGCTATCGAACCTGTGGAGCCCGGAAGCCAAGATCGTCATGGAACGCCAGCTCTGGATCGCCGTGATGCGCGCGCAGAAGGACTTGGGCGTGGACATCCCCGCCGAGGCGATTGCCGCCTACGAAGCAGTCATCGACCAGGTGGATCTGGCCTCCATCGCCGAGCGGGAAAAGGTCACCCGCCACGACGTCAAGGCCCGCATCGAGGAGTTCAACGCCCTGGCAGGCTACGAGCACATCCACAAGGGCATGACCTCCCGCGACCTCACCGAAAACGTCGAGCAGCTCCAGATCTACCGCTCCCTTGAACTGGTGCGCGACAAGGCTGTTACCGTGGTCGCCCGCATCGGTGAGCGCGCCGGGCAGTACCAGACCTTGGTCATGGCGGGCCGCTCCCACAATGTCGCCGCCCAGGCCACCACCTTGGGCAAGCGTTTCGCCTCCGCCGCCGAGGAGATGCTCATCGCCATCGAGCGCGTGGAGGAGCTGCTCGGACGTTACCCGCTGCGCGGCATCAAAGGCCCGATGGGCACCGCCCAGGACATGCTCGACCTCATGGGTGGGGACGAAGCTAAGCTCGCCGCGCTGGAAACCCAGATCGCCGATCACCTCGGCTTCAAGCGCGTATTCGATTCGGTGGGCCAGGTCTACCCGCGCTCGCTCGATTTCGACGCCGTCTCCGCACTCGTCCAGCTGGGTGCGGGCCCGTCCTCTCTGGCTCACACGATCCGACTCATGGCCGGCAACGAGACCGTCACCGAGGGCTTCAAAGAAGGTCAGGTCGGATCGTCGGCGATGCCGCACAAGATGAATGCCCGCTCCTGTGAGCGCGTCGGTGGCCTGCAGGTCATCTTGCGCGGCTACCTCACCATGGTTGCTGACCTGTCCGGCCAGCAGTGGAACGAGGGCGACGTCTTCTGCTCCGTCATCCGCCGCGTGGCCTTGCCGGACGCCTTCTTCGCCCTCGACGGCATGTTCGAGACTTTCTTGACCGTGCTCAAGGAGTTCGGCGCCTTCCCGGCCATGATCGACCGCGAACTCGAGCGCTACCTGCCATTCTTGGCCACCACCCGCATCCTCATGGCAGCCGTCCGTGCGGGCGTCGGGCGTGAGACCGCCCACGAGGTCATCAAGGAAAACGCGGTCGCCGTGGCGCTGAACATGCGCGAAAACGGTGGCGAGCAAGACCTCATCGAGCGCCTGGCCGCTGACGAGCGCCTGCCTATGACCCGCGAACAGCTCGACGAGGCACTTGCCGACCGCCACGCCTTCATCGGCTCGGCCGAGTCCCAGGTTGACCGCGTGCTTGCACGCATCAAGGATCTCGTTGGCCGTTACCCGGAGGCCGCGAACTACAACCCGGGTGAGATTCTCTAGCCCGCGATTCTCACAAGCGCATCTGGCCCCATGCCCCTAGGACATGGGGCTTTCCCTTGCAGGATTTTCACGTTCGAGCTGACTTGTGTCACAGAGGTGTGGTCATCTTAGCCCTTGACATGTAGACCTGCGGGTTTGGTTCGGGGATGGCAGTTTTTGTGCGATGCGGGTCGGGTCGAGTTTAGTTGTGGTGTGATTTTTCATGAGATCGTGCATCCGTACCGTCACGACTGCATCTGGTGCTACTGACGTCCAAGTGGTGGTCTGGCTGGGGTTGCCCACCCAACTTTGTGGACAGTTAGTTAAGCGGCATTAGGGGGAACCGAGTTGTTCTCGTTTGAGTTGTTGTTGATGGGTGTTTTCTAAGGTCACAGGTGTTTGCATCCCGAGTGCGAAGTGCAGTCTTCTTCGGTTGTGGACCAGTTCGATCCACCAAGTGAGAGGCTTTGCGTACTTGATCCCGGGTGGCCCATTTCTTGAGGTCGTAGAACCGGCATCTTCCATGTCGACCGGATTTTCCCAAGAGCGCCGAGGAGAGCCACAAATCCTTGTCCGGCTTCCCGCTGCGTGTCGGGACGTACAAGGGCAACAAGGAAGAAACCCAAACAATGCCGCCGATGATCGAGGCATTCACAGCGGCCTACAGCCTTGAGAGAATAACCGTTGTTGCTGGTAAAGGTATGTTTTTATCTCGCAACAAGACTGTCATTGTCGAAGTTGGTCTAGACCATTTTCGCGCTACGAAAGTGCCCCAGCTGCCTGTGCGGGTCGTGTGGGCACTCAAGAAGTACCGCTCGATTGAGCTGGGGGCAGGTGATACCACCGTTCACGTCACCATGCCGCTACCGCCTGAGGTGCAAAATCTCGTGGACACCATCATGAACCCCTGATTTCCGCACTAAAATGACACAAGTCAGGTTCGACGGTCCGAGAACGCCCTGCTCACACCGATGCTTTCCCGAAAGGCGCGCCCCCTTGGCGTCGGCAAGCAACTGCAAGAGCGGGCGCCCGTGGGGGAGCGTGCGGCAAGCAAAAGCAGGCTGGAATGCCTCGCCAATTACCGCAAGTACCCATGTAGGGCTAGACTTCATCTTTATGCGTCCTGAACTTTCTCAGTACAACCATGTCTCCGCAGGCAAGGTGCGAGAGATCTACGAGATCGATGACGAGACCCTCCTCATGGTCGTCAGCGATCGTATTTCGGCATACGATCACATCCTTGATCCAGAAATCCCGGACAAGGGGCGCGTGCTCACAGCTATGAGCATGTACTTCTTCAACCACATTGACTTTCCCAACCACCTCGCAGGTCCAATCGATGATCCACGTATTCCTGAGGAGGTCCTCGGGCGTGCAATCGTGGTCAAGAAGCTGAAGATGCTACCTTTCGAGTGCGTGGTGCGTGGCTACCTTACCGGCTCCGGCATGAAGGAATACCAGGAGAGCCAGTCCGTCTGCGGCGTTGCACTGCCGGAGGGTCTCGTTGAGGCCTCCAAGCTGCCGGAACCGATCTTTACCCCGGCAACCAAGGCGGAGCTCGGTGACCATGACGAAAACGTCACCTTTGAGGCGGTTGTAGAGAGGTTGGGTCAGGCTCGCGCGGAGGAGCTGCGCGATGCCAGCATCAAGATTTACTCGCAGGCGGCGAAGATCGCTGAGGAGCGCGGCATTATCTTGGCCGACACCAAGTTCGAGTTCGGCCTCGATGAGGAGGGCAACCTTGTGCTTGCCGACGAAGTCCTCACCCCGGATTCCTCTCGTTATTGGCCAGCCGACGGTTATCAGCCAGGACGCGTGCAGCCTAGCTTTGATAAGCAATTTGTCCGTAACTGGCTGACCGGTCCGAAATCTGGCTGGGATGTCAACTCCACCACGCCCCCGCCGGTGCTGCCCGGCTCCGTGGTGGAGGCCACCCGCGAGCGATACGTCGAGGCATTTGAGCGCATCACTGGGCATAAGTTCAACGAATGGATTGGTTGCTGCGTGTAAAGCGCACGAGTTTCATCGAAATGTAAGTCCCGCCTCCTGTGCTGTGTGACAGGGAGCGGGACTTAATCATTCGGCAGTCATTCCCGGGTCATTGCATGGGCGCTTTCATTGCGATTGCTCTGCTGGTGGGTAGGCATGTTGGTGCGTGGTAGTCGAATTTGGTAGTGGGGTCTAACGCGTGAAAATGGGTTCGGCGATTCGCCACACGGGACTGATCATGGGCTTTTGCACTCAGCAATGGAAAATAACTGCCAATCCATATTTGAGAGTCACATAAGTCACAGTCTCGAAAAGTGTGTTTTATGGCACTAAATTGTGCACATCCTTTCCAGTCTGTTGAGTAAAATTCTGCGACTAATTGGATGAAGTGCTGTGGAAAAGACGAAGAAACTGAAGGTGGCTTTAGCGAAAGGGCTGTCGTCTTACCTTGATGTTTTGTCGACTCCTTGAGTGTGGGTGTTTCAAAAAGCCTTCGCGCTATGTATGGCAGAAAGCTAGATTTTTGGCCCTAATTAACGGTTTATGCTGGCGCTTTGACAAAAGTGTGGGCTCTGGTTTCTTAATCTGGGGCTCGGTGTCTTGAGGGTGAATTAAGGTTCGTATGAATCCGTTTCAAAATCGAATTTTGAACCTACTATTCGATTGTTTTCTATATGATGACCGGCAACTATGTGTGCCCTAAATATGGAATTCATAGGTGAATGGTTGTGCGCCTTTTCGGTCTGGCGCGGGATCAAAGTGCTTGAAATTCTGTTGGAGAATCGGTAAATGCTCCATCGTCGAGGTCGAGGACCCGAATGCGCCTACTGATTCCACGCCAGCCGTTCCATCCACGAAGACCGATGGCGGCTTTACCTGGCCGGTAGTCAAGAGCAACGAGGTTCCAAGTTTCACCTACGCTGCGCAGCATGAGAGTCAGCTTGATAAGAACACCAACGATTCAACTGGTTCCACAGGGCAGTCTACGCCGGCGACGAATGATCGCGTAGCAACTACCGATGTCGCTGCCTACGCTGCAGCAGGCACTGGCGACATGGGAACCGTGACGGCCGATCACGCGCAAGCACCAGCGGCAAGTGGTATCGCGAAGCAGGCCCGCAGTGTCCTGGCTAACACCGGTGCCAGTGTCTGGCACCTGATGGTAATGGCAGGCATGCTGGCACTGGCAGGTATCCGCTTCATCACCCGATCCCGCAGAAACGACTAGTCCGTCGATACAGTGCAATACCTACAAAGCTCCACCCGCTGATTCCTTCCCAGCGGGTGGAGCTTTTTAGCATCCAATAAACGTTGGCCCATGGCCGTCGGCAAGCAACAAGAGCCATTGCAAACGGCTACGATAGTCACACATGACTCTTAATCCGCCGGTAGCAAAAAAGATCCCCTTCGTACGTAGTTTTCACGGACATGATTTCGTAGACAATTACGAGTGGTTGCGCGACAAAGACGCAGCCGACACGCGCGCGTACCTCGAGGCCGAAAATGCCTACGTCACCGAGGCCACCGAGGGGCTAGAGACCTTGCGGGAAAACATCTACCAAGAGATCAAGTCGCGGGTGAAAGAAACGGCCATGTCCGTTCCCCAGCGCATGGGCAACTACTGGTATTACACCCGCACGGAGGAAGGGAAAAGCTATGGCTATTCCTGCCGCAAGCCCGTGGCAAGTGGAGAGAATGGCTGGGTGCCGCCGGTCATCGAGGAGGGCGTGCCCGCCGACGGGGAAGAAGTCATCCTCGACCTCAACGCGCTTGCCGACGGCCACGAGTTCTTTTCCCTCGGCGCTTCTTCGCTGAGCACGAGTGGCAATTTCTTGGCGTATTCGATCGACGTCGAAGGCGATGAACGTTTCACCTTGCGCGTCAAAGACCTGCGCACCGGTGAACACCTCAGCGATGAGATCGAAGGCGTCTTTTATGGAGCCACGTGGGTAGGGGAGGAGTACCTGTTCTACCAGCGCGTGGACGATGCTTGGCGCCCCGACACTGTTTGGCGCCACCGCATCGGCACGCCAGTCGAGCAGGATGTGCGCGTGTTCCACGAGCCCGACGAACGCTTCAACGTTGGCGTCGGCGGCGTTCGTTCGGAAAAGTTCCTCACCATCGCGGCCGGTTCCAAGACCACCACCGAGATCTGGGCGCTGCCGCAAGACGATCCGGAAGGGCAATTCCGCCTCATCCACAAGCGCAAGGAAGGCCTCGACGTTGACATCGACCACGCTGTTGTCGGTGGCCAAGACGTGTGGCTGGTCACTCACAACGCCACCGGGCCGAACTTTGCTGTTGGCTGGACCCCCGTCAACCTTGACGAGCCCATCAACATCGATCAGCTCCACGAGCTGGTCGCCCACCGCGATGACGTACGCATCGAAGGCGTGGATACCTACCGCGATCACATTACGCTGGGCTACCGGCGTGGCGCCATCGGCCAGTTGGCGGTCATGAAACTCGACGGCGCGGCCACCAGCGCCGATGAGGGATTTGGGCAATTTGAGGAGCTCACCTTCGATGAGGAGTTGTACTCGGCAGGCTCGAAGGGTAACCCCGAGTGGGACGCGCCGGTGATTAGGCTGTCCTACGGCTCCTTTACCACCCCGGCGCAGGTATGGGACTTAGAGATCGAGACCGGAAAGCGCACGTTGCTCAAGGAACAAGAGGTCTTGGGCGGATTCAACCGAGCCGACTACACCTCCCGCAGGCTGTGGGTCACCGCCCGCGATGGCGCACAGGTGCCGGTGTCGTTGGTTTACCGCACAGACCTTGACGTGACAGCGCCCAACCCCACGTTGCTGTATGGCTACGGCTCCTATGAACAGTCCATCGAACCGGCCTTTTCGGTGGCGCGCCTGTCCCTGCTCGATCGCGGCATGATCTTCGCCGTCGCACACGTTCGCGGCGGTGGCGAGCTGGGGCGTGGCTGGTACGACAACGGCAAGATGGAGCACAAGCGCAACACCTTCACCGACTTCATTGACGTTGCCGACGCACTACTTTCCCAGGGCATCACCGATCGGGAGCACCTCGTGGCCGAAGGCGGTTCCGCCGGCGGATTGCTCATGGGAGCCGTCGCCAACATGGCTGGTGATCGCTTCAAAGCGCTGCTTGCGGCCGTGCCCTTCGTGGATCCGTTGACCTCCATGCTCAAACCCGAGCTGCCTTTGACCGTCGGCGAGTGGGAGGAGTGGGGCGACCCGCTGCACGACGCATCCGTCTACGATTACATGGCCTCCTATGCCCCCTATGAAAACATCGAGGCCAAGATTTACCCCAACATCCTTGCCACCACCTCGCTCAATGACACCCGCGTCCTCTACGTCGAGCCTGCCAAGTGGATCGCCAAGCTGCGCGATGTCGCAACCGGCGGGGAGTTTTATCTCAAGACCGAGATGTCGGCCGGCCACGGTGGTGTCTCGGGGCGTTATGCGATGTGGCGCGAGACCGCCTTCGAATGGGGCTGGCTGCTTAACCAGGCAACCGGGCTGGAGAAATAGCGGTGACGTACTGGGAGACGCAGTGTGCGTCGGCAAGCAAGATGACGTGCAGGTAACGCACGCGTAGCCGGCGCACAACATCGCGCGACAGGCCGGGCAAGGTATGCAACAATGCAGCCATGACCCGGCTTCTTGCATCCATATCCAGCATCTTCGACCGCACGCTAAACCCCACGCGCAAGCTGGTTGATGCCCTCGACGCCGAAGGGATCCCCGTCTCCTTGCTCATCGCACCGCAGGTGGGGCAAAGCTGGCACCTAGCCCGCGACGAACGCAGCCTCGCGTGGCTGTCTGCCCAGCAGGCTGCCGGGCGCTGCCTGATCCTCAATGGTTTTGACGAGGCTGCCACCGGCCGTCACGGCGAATTCGCCAACCTGAAGCGCCATGAAGCCAACCTGCGGCTGGCAGGTGCCACAAGGCAGATGCACCGACTCGGCTTTGACTTTGATATCTTCGCCCCGCCCCGCTGGGAACTGTCCGCAGGTACGCTGGAGGCCTGCCAGGGCTATGATTTTAGCGTCGTGGCCTCGCGCCAGCACATGTTCTTCCTCGAGACCGGGCAATCGATTAGCTGCCGAAACATCTCCATCGGTGAGGGCTACGGGGCAAAGAAATGGTGGCGCAGGTTCGTCATCCGCTCCGCCGAGCGTAGCGCGGTAACGAGCGACCTCGTTCGACTTTCGGTCTCTGCGCGGCAGCTGCAAGATGAGCACGTCTTCGCCGATTTCATGCGTGCGCTCACCCATGCGACCTCGCGCGCGGCGATCCCCGCCGACTACAACTGCCTGCTGCCTTCCTCACCTGCGCGTACCGGCGTGCAATCCGACAACATGCAAGCACACCTTTCCCTCGGCCGATAGCCGCGGGTTAGGCTTAAGCGCATGAGCATTCCACAAGATTTCTATTCCATCCCCGTCACGCTTGCCGATGGCCGCAAAACCAGCATGGCGGACTGGCAAGGCCACGCCCTCATGATCGTCAACACAGCATCCCAGTGCGGATTTACCCCGCAACTGGAGACCCTCCAAGAGCTCTTCGCCGAGTATGCACCGCGCGGACTGTTTGTTATCGCGGTGCCATGCAACCAGTTCGGTGCCCAGAAACCAGGCAGCAACGACGACATCGTGACATTTTGCTCAACCACCTATGGTGTGGAATTCCCGATCTTGGAAAAGGCCGACGTCAACGGCGAAAACACACACCCCTTGTTCGCCTACCTGAAGGGCGATGGCCCCGACGTTGCCTGGAACTTCGAGAAATTCCTCGTTTCGCCTCAAGGCGAGGTGGTAGCCCGCTTCGACTCGCGCATCGAACCGGACGACATGAAGGTCATCGACGTGCTCGAGGACATTCTTCCGATCTAGGTGCGGTGGGGGCGTGGCCCCGCGGACTCCTGGCCACACACAAAGAAATCCCAGCGGCCGTTTCCCACCTTCTGCAAGGTGGTGGCGCTGGGATGTTCTTCATCAGAAAGAAAGGATGTCTCTCAAAAAAGGAATCTCATGCATCTTAAGAATTGTTGCAGTTAAAGCGACGCCCCTCAACGTCTATGCAACTTTCCCCGTGATTCCCATCAGGGGGCGAGTCGTTCCTAAGTATCAACTCGTGTGGAAAAGCCGTTCCAGTTTCTCAGCGGCGCTGGATCTATCATCCAGTGCTTGAAAAACCTTCTCAAGCTATTTCCCTTCACCTGCCATGAACTACTCCTTTGCTGCCTCGTCGATCTGCCGGAAACGTCTGTGTGAAGCACCCGTAAGGGAACCTCGACGTGGCGGAGATCAGTGCGGATCTTGCCTCGGCCGGCGATTCGTTTCCGTGCCGATGACATGAAGTTAACCACTGCTGCGGAAAGTCTGCAACCACCTTTTCACTAGTGCTGAGCTGGGAAAACGGGAAAAATGGGGTTTTCTGGCAGTTCCCTGTGTGCGTCTCCAGTTCTGTTTAAGCCACAAATGAGGCTCTGAACTGCCACTATGGGGCAAGTAGCGGGTTATCGATGACATGCATTGCCAATTCTGGGAGAAAGCTGGATAACTGCGAAAAGTTTTCTACGCGGATTGTTTGTGCAGGTCAAAGGGGTTTGGTGGTGCGCGAAGATGCGGAGGTTGTACCCTAAATGTCCCTTGGTGAAAACATTTTGGTGCCGGACGGTCGCGCATTGGTCGTTTTTGGCGGGTCGGTTCCGGTTCCTGCTCAGCGGCAGCAGCGTCTGATGCGCGCTCTGTGCGTGGGCGCAGTGCTGTAGAGGGTAGGCATTGCCAGGCGAGCTCGATGAGGAAGAAGACAACGAGGCTTGCGCCAATCAGTGGGGCGAGGGCACTGTCGGCAAGCGCAAATGGTAGCCAGCCGATATGCTGCCTTCGATTCAGGTGGCCGCAGACATCCTCCCGGGGCGGCTTCCATAGCCGCGCAACTTGATTAGCCAATCCAAGAAGCGTTCCCATGTGCAATTGAATGAGCCAGTGGCACAGCCTGACGGCGAGAGGCCACGAGGTATACTCGACGTAGTCAACGATCCCGCCTGTGGCCGCGTCGACTGCCACGGAGCAATTGTAAGACTTGAGAAATTCGCGTGGCTCCTTCGCGGTCCGGGCCGTGTTTTATTACGCAGGTGGTGTGATGTCGAGCATGCCTTCTAGGCCTGCCTGTCGCGCCGCGACGATACGCGGTCGACGTCGGCAAGCCTCACAAGGCTGCGTGCCAGGAGCGTCGCCGTGCGCTCGGACGCCTTTCGCCTGTGCGGTGAGACTGCGTGCGGGGCTAACGTGTCTGGGGGAGTCACCCGCGGTGCTGCTCAAGGTGACGGCTGGCTTCGGCTCGAGCCAATCGAGGTGCGTTCGCGTCTGTCCCATCCTTGTCTCATCACGAAAACCGGCGACGAGCGACCACCGAAGTTCGTGACCGTCAAGAGCAAAAAGCCGGGCAGAAACCATGTTCCCCAGCAGTCGTGGTGCCGCCGTATCTGGTCGCGCGGGGACTGCGTTCGGTGGGATGCTTTCCGACGTTTCGCGTCGCCCCACCACACCACCATTCCCGCCAGTGCGATCGCGTCGAGCCAGGAGGCCGCAAGCTCGACATAGACCCGACCGGGCGTACCCAGCCAGAGGCTGCGGTGGCCGAGGGGTCGGAACTTGCCTCGATGGCGGCAAGGGGAAGCTCGGGGTGCAGCTTGGCTGCGGCGGCGACTTGTTCGGCTACCGGGCGGGCCGGCAAGGTGGCAGTGGCCGTGAGTTTCTCGTGATACTTGGCCTACTCCAGCGTGGGGGCGAAGACCCTAGACAGGCCGGTGAGTGCTGCAACGACGAGCAACGGGGCTACAATGACGCCGGCCAGCATGTGGATCCGGTAGGTACCGGTAGGTAAAGGCGCGAAAAGTATTGCTGATATCACCCACGCGGTCGTCGTCGGAAAGCAGGTGCCTGGGGTTCCCGCGCTTATTGAAGACGGGCATAAAACTACCCCTGGCTTGCTGTTTAGTGTCCCAACAACATCGCACGCTAAACGGAAGAACGGGGGTTGCCCGCAAGAGTCCCGGCGCGGGGGTAGCAGAAAAAGGTCCGACCCGATTGAGTGATCCATCAACACATGGATTGGAAGGGGACTATTCGCCTAAGGCTGGGCCAAGTGTACTGTGCCAAGCAGCCCGTAACTCTTGCTCAAAATTGGTGTAATTGTGCGCGCCAAATATCGTGTAATAACGTTCGACCTCGATGCCTGCCGCCTCGGCCTTGCGGGTGAAGTAGTTGGAAAACATCTGGCTCAAAATCTCCAGCCACATCGGACCAAACCACTGCCCACCCAGGTCAGCGAGAGTGGGGATGCCCAAGCCGGTGCCCACGAATACCTTGATTCCTCGAAGATCCTCGAGGTTGTTGGCGGGATCGAGTTCAAACCATGCCGGGTCTTGATCAGGGCCGAAGGCATTGGCAGGATCACCGCCCTTGGTCTGGATGAGCACACTGGTAAAGATTCGCCCGAGAACCCCGGAGTTTGCCGGGTAACCACTTAAGCTGGCGGCTGCACAAAAACGCTGGGGATAAAGACCTGCGAGCCGGATGGCGGGCCCACCGGACATGGAAAGGCCCGCGATAGCGCCACGGGAATTGGCGTAGAAATTGCTGGCCATGACCTCCGGTAGTTCTTCGCCGAGGTAGGTCTGCCACTGGTTGACGCCGAGGGCGGGATCGGTATTTTGCCAATCGGCGTACATGCTTCCCCGTCCGCCAATTGGAGTGACGACTTGGACGTTTTTGTCGGCAAAGAATTGCTCGTAGGTGGAGGACTCGCGCCAGTTCTGCGTGCCCTCGCCGCCCTCGGCCCCCGACAGGAGATACAGCGTGGGCCGAGGCGTGGTGTTGTCTAGCCCGCCAACGGGTAGCAAGAGCAAGTTGGTGATCACCTTGCCGCTGGCCGGCGACCACACATCGATTTCGTAGGAGTTGTCCTCCACGTGCCTGGTGGCAATCAATCTGGGGGCTGGGCCGTAGTCTGCGTCATCCATATCTGGCTGGCTCGCGGAGACATCCGCGCCGTCGGAGACGACCTCGCTGGAGGTCGAGGGATAAAGGTGTTCCACCGATGACCCCTCGGGGATGGCGATCGGATCCAGCAAAGGGTCATCGATGCTCGAGGAGCCAGCCGAAACGGAGGAAGCCTCGAGCGCCCCGGCCGGCACCGCGCCCACACTGAGGATCACGACGCTCAGGCACGAGGTCGCGACTAGCTTGCAAAGCAGCGGGGGTGTATTCATTCGGGCTCCATCTGCACGTGGTCATGCTGAAGATGTAAACGTTTTCCGTGGTGATGGTATCAACCGCGCTGGTCGGCGACGATGCTGTATCCGGGGAAGCGGTCAAGAATGCTTGCGTTATCCCCCGGGTTGGCAAACAACGCGGTAGCCAAGACGTCAGCCCACATCACCGAAGGCCCCGCAACGGTTAAAGAGCCACCCCAGGTGGTTGGCCCGCCGAGCGCGGGGGAGTAGATGTGGTGGCCGCGGGCATAGGTTCCCGAGGTCGCCACCGCCAAGTGGGTGACATCCAGTGTGGTTTTGATCCGCGAAGGATGGTGGGCGTCCTCGATGCCGATGCGCCACGGGTTGTCTTTCGTTGCACCCTCGGCGATGATGTCACCGCCACCGTTGAGGCAAAAGGCCATACCATATCCGGTAATAGGGCGCAGCACGAATGCCGCTTTCTCCAGCGCCCATCCCTTGACGAGGCCAGTAGGGTCGAAAATCGCGGGTTGTTTTCCGGGCTCGGTTGCGGCGGCCGGTCGGTTAAAGGCGCTGAATAAACCATCGGTGAGATCTGCTGCCTGCTCGCAGTGCCACCACACCGTCGCGACGTCGGGGTCTAAGTCTTCCAGCCGCGCCTCGAAGCGGGCCAGGCGGGAGACATCTGAGTCCGGCTTCCATAACGAAAAGACCTCATCGGCATGGGTGATGGCGGCAAAAGCCTCACGCACGTGCTCGTCGATCAGGCCGTCGTGCGGGTCAGCTGCCCTGATGTGTAGAGAAAACGGTACGTTCATGTGCTGGGCAACGAAGACCCTGGGGCGCAGGTGAGCGGAAACGGAAGCAAGGGTAGTCATGAGATGCCTGCCTGATCGAGCGCGGACTGAAGGGACTGCATATAGGCCTGAGAGGTGTACGTGGCGCCGGAGACGGAGTCGATGGTGGCGCTTTGAGCGGAGACCGCCTCACTATTGAGAACTGGGATGGCCCGGCTGTTAATCATGACGTCCTTGCCGTCGGAGTTCGGATACACGATCGCATCGGCTGCGGTCATCTGCCCGCCGGAAACGGTGATCTGGACCTGCACTGGGCCAAAGCGGGTGTTGACTGAAGTACCGGTGAAGGTGCCGTCGGTGGTTGCGGTGCCCGTGGAACCGCTGGTACTCACGTCGCCGCCCGTGGTGGCGCCGGAGGCGGATGAGGTGGTGCTACCGCTTACGGAATCGTCGCTAGAGGTGGCGGTGCTGGTGGGGCTTGTGTCGGCGTCGGAGCCATCGTCAGCACCGCTGGTGCCCGGGTTGAGCGGAGCATAGGCGGCGGTGGTGACCTCATCGGCTGGCTGGGAGGTGTGGTAACCAAGCAAGAGAGCGCATGCAGTGACGGTACTCATGGCCCACCAGGCAATCTTTTTCATGGGGAGGTTTCTTTTCTTTTTTTAGTGGGTGTTGGGTTAGTTCGGGAATGGCTATGAACTCTCGTGGAACTTGTGGTCGGACACTGCTGAACACCTGCTGGCAGTGGCGCTATATCCGGTCCCTTGAGTTGGTGCGCTTAAAGGCTGAACTTCTCGGCGTGGATGTCGCCGGTGCCTGCGCGACGGGCGGCCCGGGTGACCGACTTCATCCACTCGTTGGGGCCGCATACGAAGAGATCGGACTCGGCTAAGTCGGGGGCCAAGCGCTGGAGGGCGACATGGTCGGCGAGGCCATGGCCCTGGGGCTGCCAGGAGCCCGGGCAGCGGTGCCCGGAAAGGAGATAGAACTGTGCGCCTTTGAGCGCGCACAGTTCCGGCAGCCGGGTGCCGTAGGCAAGCTCATCGGGGGAGGATGCGCGGGCGATGACGGTAATGGTGCCGGTGTCTGTGGCCGGATCGTGGCTGGGCAGGGTCTCCAGCAAGGAGATGATCGGCATGAGACCGGTGCCAGCACCCATGAGCACGGTGTGCGGCTGCGACTTCGTCAACCGGTGCAGGCGCCCATAGGGGCCTTCGATGAACACGCGGGTTCCTGTCTTGAGTGTCGCCAGGCGCATCGATTTTGGGCCAACCATGGCGGCGGTGACTTCCAGGCTGTGGCCGTCGGGAAGCGCGGACAGGGAAAGCGGGATGGCGCGGGTCATTCCTTGGCCTTCGAAGCGCCAGTTGAAGTACTGGCCGCCGGCTACGCGCATGCGGCTCAGGTGGCGGCCGGTCATGCGCACGCGCACCAGATTGCCGGGCAAGGTGGTCACCTCAGCCACGCGCAGGTTGTAGTAGGATGAGGCGGCAATCGGTACGATGATGCGGAAGACGATGACGCTCGTCGCCGTCATTGCCCAGAGCGCCCACCACAGTCCGGTAATGACCGGGTGTCCCAGGAACTCGGCGCCAGTCCACAGCTGGTGCGGGATGGCCAACGCCGCGCCTAGGTAGCCGTAGAGGTGGATGAGGTGCCAGTTCTCATAGCGCAGGCTGCGCCGTGCTGCTTTGAAGGAGGTAACCACCACCATGACCAGTGCGAAGGTGCCTGCCACGGCCAGCAACATGCCGGGGTAGTTCCAGGTCATGTCCCAGAAGGTGGCGGCCATGCCCATGATCGAATCATTGTCCTGGGCGACCAGAAGCGCGATATGGATCATGATGAGGCTAAAGCTGCTAAAACCAAGCCAGCGGTGCATGACCGTGAGGCGATCCTGACCGATGGAGGCCTCCACGAAAGGCACGCGGGACATCATGAACACCTGGATCAGCAAGGCCATGGAGGCGAGCAGTCCGGTCATGCGGCCCGCCGAGCCAAGGGCGGGACTGAGTCCTTGGGTGAGCTCTTGGACGCCGCCTGCCTGGATCCACATGTAGATGGTTGCCACGAACAACGCCCAGACGTCGGAATAGACGGCCGTTGCCGTCCAACTCTCGCGCTGGCCGCCCATGGGGCGACGGGTGCGCTCGGCGAACAGCTCGGAGACCGGACGTTGGGTGTGAGGGACGCGGGGGGTTTGTTGGGTGGTATTACCGTCGGCTCGGCGCGCGCCGGGTGTGTCGGAGTTCAATGCCATAACCATGGCTTTGATTCTTAAATGCGCGGCTGTGCGTAGCCTTGGAATCACGTGTCAGCGGTGAGTTAGCTTGTTTGGAATTGGGCATAAACCACGCCTTTGGCACGGGGAGTACTCACAAGAACCTGTGAACAGGCTGGCAAAAAGCCCCGGGTAACCCGAATGGGGGTTGTTACCTACGCAATCGTTGGTTAGGCTTTCGACGATGACTGATCGGCAGACCCACCAAAGGCATTCACCAGTGACAACCACGAAAAAACAGCATCACGAGCCCCATCGAGGCGCCGAGTGTGCGCAAAAAGAATTCACGCCAGATAACCGAAATCTGCCCAGGGCTGTCCGCCAAACCGGCCACGAAGACAAGGGTGAGGCCATCCCGCTGGTGGAGCTGCGCCGTTTTGTCTATGACCGTGGCGAGCGCCCCATTACCCGCGGCTGGTTCCATCTCATCGCCGCGTGGCTGTCGGTGGTTTCCGGATCTGTGCTGGTCACCTTCGCCTTTATGACCCGCAGTTGGTCGGAGGCTTTAGGCGTGCTCATCTACGCCCTCGGCTTGGTGGGCCTCTTCGGGGTTTCGGCCGCCTATCATCGTGGGCCGTGGAAATCGCTGCAGACCATTAACTGGTGGCGCCGGGCCGACCACTCCATGATCGCGTTGTTTATCGCCGCAACCTACACCCCGCTATGTCTGATCGTCCTGCCTGACCAGTGGTGGATCCTCGTGGTGGCCTGGTCCGGGGCGGTGGGTGCCGTTGTCTTGAACATGGTGTGGATCAACCATCCGCGCTGGCTCGACGTGGCGGTCTACCTCATCTTGGGCTGGCTCATCGTGCCACTGATTCCGGAGCTGTGGCGCACCGCAGGCCCGGCTGTGGTCTGGTTGCTCTTTGCCGGGGGCGTCGTTTATTCCCTGGGCGCGTTCATGTACGCCTTCCGGTGGCCGGGCCGCAACGCGCGCGTGGTCGGCTTCCACGAGGTCTTCCACGCGGCTACCATCGTCGCCGCTGTGGTGCACCTTATCGCCGTGTGGATGGTCGTCGCCTAATAGGTTGCTTGCTTGCCGACGCCCAGGGGTCCTAATTCACCCGCTGCGAGAGCCGATTGACGATCAAGGGCTTGGGCGAATACTTCGCGCGCAGGCCTCGCAGGGTCTGCGCGTGGCCGGAGAGGCGAATATCCTCCTCGGTGATCGGCTCGAATTGGCGGGCCGGCAATGGCTGGCCGTCGATGTCGACGGCGATGTAGGAAATGGTCGCGTGGATGGCGTCGGTAAGCGCGGTGCGCCCATTGCGGGGGTTTCCGGAACGCACATGCACCGACATCTGCATGCTGCGATCGTCGGTACGCATCATGCGCGCATCCACCTCGATCAAATCACCAATCTGAATCGGCTGATAGAAGCGAATCCCTCCCGCATACACCGCAACCGTGTGCTCGCCGGACCACTCCTGCGTACACGCCGCTGCGGCCTCGTCGATCCATTCCATGGCGGTGCCGCCGTGCACCTTGCCGCCCCAATTGACGTCCGTCGGCTTGGCTAGGAAGCGGGTAATCAGCCGTGGCGCGTTCGACGGCCCTGAGTAGGTCTGCTTGGCCATTTCCTCCTCGATGGCCGCGCGCAACTCAATGCGCGACATTGCCGCGGCCTCTAGGCGACGCTCCTCATCAGTGGACGGCACAAACTTAGGCACCGGCACCGGCCGACCGGTCTCAGTATCCTTGGCAACGAAAATAACCAGGCAATCGCAGGCTCGGGTGAACACGCCATCGCGCGGATCCGCCGAGAATACCTCGTTGACGATGTGCATGGAGGACCGACCCGTCATCGCAATCCTGGAGCGTACCTCCACCATGTGCCCCGAGGGGATCGGGCGGGTGAAATGAATATGGCCAACGTAGGCGGTGACGCAATATGTGCCCGACCACTGCACCGCGCAGCCGTAGGCGGCCTTATCAATCCACTCCAAAACGCGACCGCCGCCCACACCGTGGCTGCCCGCCAAAAGGACATCTGTGGGGGCGGCGAGGAAGCGGAGGGTAAGTTCAGGGGAGCGATTATTCAAGTTCGAGTCAACCATACGGGTAATGTACATCAACCCCGCGACACAATGTTTCCTAAAGCACTAGAGAAGGAAGAGTCGATCCCATGCCTGCTGTGAAAAAGGCCGATCCCGCCGACACTCGCCGAGCGCTCGCAGCCGTTGCCGCCTGGGCCAAAGACCCGGAACGCGAACTCAAACCCCCACGCAGCGTGCTTGCCGAGGCCGTCCGGCTCAGCGTGCGCACCCTTGGCCAGACCGCGCCGGGAAACTCGGTGGAGGTACGCGTGCCGCCCTATGCTGCCGTGCAATGCATCGAAGGCCCCAAGCACACCCGCGGTACCCCACCCAACGTTGTCGAATGTGATCCGCTTACCTGGTTGCGCCTAGCGCTGGGTTTGGAAACGCTCGCCGACAACCCGCGGGTATCTTCCTCTGGGACTCGGGCCAAAGAGGTGGCTAACTGGCTGCCGATTATTGGCTACCATAACCTTATAACCCCAGCTTAGGGTAGGTATTCATTGGGTGCGGTGCGGGAAGAAACGTGGCAGCATGGTGGTTGAAGCAGTTGTATGGTTTGTCATTAGCAAACCGA
This sequence comes from Corynebacterium sp. SCR221107, assembly GCF_027886475.1. Lineage (NCBI taxonomy): Bacteria > Bacillati > Actinomycetota > Actinomycetes > Mycobacteriales > Corynebacteriaceae > Corynebacterium > Corynebacterium sp. SCR221107. The sequence continues at coordinate 2,464,011 of NZ_CP115670.1, read as the reverse complement.
TACACCCCGTTTTTGTTATCTCTTAGACCAAGTTGGGTCAGAAGGGAAGTCGGAAATCATGACCACACCACAATCACCGCATGGTGCCAACGCCGAGCCGCACCAAACTGAGGTCGGATCCAAGCTCAACTGGCTGCGGGCAGGCGTGCTCGGCGCCAACGACGGCATCGTTTCCGTGGCTGGTCTGCTCACGGGCGTCGCCGCCACGGGCGCAGGAGGGCGCGAGATTTTGGTCGCCGGTTCGGCCGCTTTGATCTCCGGTGCGGTGTCGATGGCACTCGGCGAGTACGTCTCCGTCTCCGCCCAGCGCGATACCGAGAAGATGCTGGTGGAAAAGGAGCGCTGGGAGCTCGAAAACCTCCCTGAGGAAGAACATGCCGAGCTGGTCCAGATTCTCATGGACAAAGGTATGGAAAAGGACACGGCCGAGGTCGCTGCCGTGCAGATGCATGAACACAACGCGTTGCGTGCCCACCTGCAGCTCGAGCTGGGCATGGATGAAGAAGACTTCACCAACCCCTGGGTTGCCGCAGGCGCCTCCGCGGTCGCGTTCACCATCGGTGCCCTGCTGCCGCTGATCGTCTCGCTCATCGTGCCCGATGGCTGGCGGGTTGCGGCCGTGCTCGTCTCGGCTTTGCTGGCGCTGTCGGTCACGGGAACGATCTCCGCGAAGTTTTCGGAAGCAAACAAGACCCGCTCGGTCATCCGCCTCGTCGTCGGCGGTGCCCTGGCGTTTGGCGTCACCTACGTCATTGGCGCGCTGTTGGGCACCACAGTGGCGGCCTAAGGTGAGTGCATGAGGCGTGGGGAGTCGATTCCCCGCGCCTTTTCTTTGCTTTCCGACGCCCAGCCAGCCGGCCTTGCTTTCGCTTCGTGGAAGTGCCAGCGTGCGGGGTGCTGCAGGGGCATATGCTGGTCAAAGCTTGTTCGGAACGCAGGCGAGATACTAGCATTAGGCAAGTGGCACACACTGAGCAGCCTGAATATCAAGTCCCTGTCCAACAAGCCCCCGGCACTGCATCCTTATTAGCCGGGGATCTCGATGACCTTGGGGAGCAAGCCCCCCGCGAGGAATGCGGTGTCTTTGGCGTGTGGGCGCCGGGCGAAGAAGTCTCAAAGCTGACGTACTTCGGTCTTTTCGCGCTCCAGCACCGTGGTCAGGAGGCCGCTGGCATCGCCGTCGGCGATGGGGACCAGATCGTCGTGTACAAAGACCTGGGTCTGGTTTCCCAGATCTTCGACGAACCCACCTTGGATTCCCTCAAAGGCGATGTGGCCATCGGCCACACCCGTTACTCCACGGCTGGCGGAGTGACCTGGGAGAACTCCCAGCCTATGTTCCGCGTGGCTCCGGATGGCACCGATGTTGCGTTGTGCCACAACGGAAACCTGGTCAACTATCTGGAGCTTCTTGATGAGGCCGCCGAGAAAGACCTTGTCAGCAAGGACAAGCACCCCTCTGACTCCGATGTGATGACGGCGCTGCTGGCCGAGAAGATCGCTGACGGCAAGACCCTTTTGGACTCCGCGCGCGAGGTGCTCCCGCACATCAAGGGTGCGTTCTGCCTCACCATCACCGACGGGCACACCCTGTATGCCGCCCGCGATCCTGAGGGGGTGCGCCCGCTGTGCCTCGGCCGCCTCGATCGCGGTTACGTGATCGCTTCCGAGACCTGCGCGCTCGACATCATCGGTGCTTCCTTCGTGCGTGAGATCATGCCGGGCGAGCTCGTCGCTATCGACGAGGCGGGCATCCGCTCCGAGCGTTTCGCCGAGCCGCGCCGCAAGGGGTGCGTGTTTGAGTACGTCTACCTCGCCCGCCCGGATTCCACCATCCGTGGCCGCAACGTCAACGCCACTCGCCTGGAGATTGGCCGCAGGCTCGCCCGCGAGTGGCCTGCGGACGGCGACCTCGTGATTCCGGTGCCTGAGTCCGGCAACCCCGCCGCAGTGGGATTTGCCCAGGAATCCGGCATCCCCTTCGGCCAGGGCTTGGTCAAAAATGCGTATGTGGGCCGTACCTTCATCCAGCCCTCCCAGACGCTGCGGCAGCTGGGCATTAGGCTCAAGCTCAACCCACTGCGCGAGGTTATTGCAGGCAAGAGCCTCGTGGTGGTGGATGACTCCATCGTGCGTGGCAATACCCAGCGTGCCTTGATCCGCATGCTTCGGGAGGCAGGTGCCGCCCAGGTTCACGTGCGCATCGCCTCGCCGCCGGTGAAGTGGCCGTGTTTCTACGGCATCGACTTCGCAAGCCCAGGTGAGTTGCTGGCCAACGCGGTGACCGGCAACAACGAGGAGGAGATGATCGCCTCCGTGTGTGCTGCCATCGGCGCGGATTCGCTGGGCTACGTCTCCACCCAGTCGATGATCGAGGCCACGGAGCAGCCTGCCGACGAACTATGTGCCGCCTGCTTCGACGGGGTCTACCCGCTGGGGCTGCCGAAGGGCAACCAGAACGCGGAGCTGGTTTCGGCTTTGCAGCGAGGCAACTGCGCTAGCATTGACTAGCATTCAACAGGCAGCACGATAAACACTTACTCTGATACCCATTTCAATAAAAGGACTGTAGGGCCTAAGGCATGACGACCCCAGACAACACCTCATCGACTGATTCGACCGTTTCCTACGCCGCCGCTGGCGTGGACATCGAGGCCGGCGACAAGGCCGTGGAGCTTTTCGCCCCGCTGGCAAAGAAGGCCACCCGCCCCGAGGTTCGCGGCGGTCTCGGTGGGTTCGCCGGGCTTTTCGCGCTTGGCAAGTACCGCGAGCCGCTCCTGGCCGCCGGTTCCGACGGCGTGGGCACCAAGCTCGCGGTGGCTCAGGCCATGGACAAGCACGACACCATCGGCATCGATCTCGTGGCCATGTGCGTCGATGACCTCGTCGTGTGCGGCGCCGAGCCTCTGTTCTTGCAGGACTACATCGCCATCGGCAAGGTCGTGCCCGAGCATGTTGCCCAGATCGTCTCCGGCATCGCCGAGGGTTGCATCCAGGCCGGCTGCGCGCTGCTCGGTGGCGAGACCGCCGAGCACCCGGGCGTGATGGAGCCGGGCGACTATGACGTCTCCGCCACCGCGGTCGGCGTGGTCGAGGCCGACGAGCTGCTCGGCCCGGATTTGGTGCGCTCGGGTGACGTGGTCATCGCCATGGCATCGTCCGGCCTGCACTCTAACGGTTATTCCCTGGCCCGCCACGTGCTGCTGGAAAAGGCTGGCATGCCGCTGGACGGCCATGTCGAGGAGCTCGGCCGCACCCTCGGCGAGGAGATGCTCGAGCCGACCCGCATCTACGCCAAGGATTGCCTCGCGCTTGCCGACGAGTGTGAGGTCCACACCTTCTGCCACGTCACCGGCGGTGGCCTGGCTGGCAACCTTGCCCGAGTCATCCCCGAAGGCCTGGTTGCCGAGCTGTCCCGCGCGACCTGGACCCCGGGCGAGATCTTCCGCCTCATCGAGACCGTGGGCAAGGTTCCCCAGGTTGAGATGGAAAAGACCTTTAACATGGGCGTCGGCATGGTTGCCGTCGTTGCCCCGAAGGATCGCGATCGTGCCTTGGCCATGCTCACCGCCCGCCACATCGACGCGTGGGAGCTAGGCACCGTGCGCACCGCCACCGAGGAGGATACCGCCTCGGTGATCCTCAACGATGCGCACCCGGGCTACTAATCGCCACCTCGAGAAATAGAAAAGTGGCCGCGCCCTTCCCGCAGGAGGGGCGCGGCCTTTAAGCTTCACAGTAGAAACGAAAAAGCGAGGATCCGCGCGGGATCCTCGCTGCAATCGTTTCAACTACTGATGGCTGCGGCTCATGCCTACTTGCGGTTTCCCGCCTGCCCCTCATCGTAGGAATCCTCTTCGTCCTCGATCCATTCGGCGTACTCGGCGTACTGATCATCGACGGGGAGGTCGTCATAGTCCTGGCTGTTGCTGTGGCTCGGGGACTTTCCCGCCAGCTCACGCTGCAAAGAATCCAGATCCATGTTCGGAGTGTTGTACTTCAGCTGGCGTGCAACCTTGGTCTGTTTTGCCTTCGCGCGACCGCGACCCATGGCATGACCCCCTTGGAGTGTGCGGAGCGATCCTGGGAATTCGGATACCCCGTGTGCTTCTAATCAATATATTCCTGTTAGACACAATAGCCCGAATAAGGCCGATTTGTCGCACCGGTGGGTTGACCTCGGCGAATTTTTCTTCGCGCCGGTCGTTTTTTACCCAAGTGGGCGCACAAGTTGCGCATCTACTCTCACACACTACCGTGGGGATTTCATGGGTTCCACCCACCAACTGCCCGCTCATGCCCGCTGTTGTAACCCAACGGAGTTGTCACCCCCAAAGGTGGGTCGGCGCTATCAGATGCCGCGCAATTTGTTAATCGCGGCCCGGCCGGGTCGCTCGCCCCCATCGGAGGGCAGGGAATCCTTATCGATCGCCAACGCAGCCTGCCCCGCGACAAGCTGGCTCGAGCCCAAGGCCGAACGCTTGATCAACGCGAGCCCGATCGGCCCATACTCATAGTCATCGACGACGGTGCCGAGCCTGCCGACGACCCTCCCGCCCGATTCGATGGCGTCTCCTGACCGTGGCTGGTCCGGCGCGGAGCCGTCGATGTGGACTAAGACCAACACCCGCGGTGAGCGCCCGAGGTTATCAACCCGGGCGACGGTTTCCTGGCCGCGGTAGCAGCCCTTGTGCAGGTGAACCGCAGCGGGTATAAAAAAGGCTGCCTCGTGTGGGATCGACTTATCATCCAGGTCCAGCGATGCCTCCGGTTCGAGGGCGCGCACGCGAGCTGCCGTATATGCCATCAGCCCCACGGGCGCGACCCCCTGGGCCACAAGCGCGCTGGCGACGTAGGAAAGCATCTCGCGGGAGACGATGAGCTCCCTGCGGGCAAGACCAACGCTGGCCTGCCTGCTAAAAACTACGCCAGCTGGGTTTATTACGGCGTCGCGCTCGGGGCCTATCAGGGCAATGATCGCCAGCTCGGGGTCGGAAATGACCACCTGCGACCAGAAGACCATCTTGTGGAGATACTCCCGCAGGCTATCGATGCGATCTGCGGTGGTGTCGAGATAAAACGCATCGCCGATACGACTTACCTGCATTTGGTGCAGGACATGTCCCTGGCCGTCGAGGTCGAGCGCCTGGCCGAAGAATCCATCGGGTGCGTCATCGAGCTTTTGGGACAAAAGGTTATTGAGAAAAGTAGCCGCATCGGCGCCTTCTACCTTGATCAAACGGCGGTGGCTGAGATCCACCATGCCACAGCCGGACTCAAAGAAACGCTGCTCACTCAGCGGGTTCCCATAGTGCCACGCTACTCCGGCCAAGGCCGTGGGCACTGGGTGGGCGCCCTCGCGCTCTGGATCTTGGAGCGGGGCGGCACCAGGTAGCCCCAAGAGCGGGGAGGCGTACATCGGTGCAGGCTCCTGGGAGTCATCGGAAGGAGTTGATTGCGGGGAGGAATTGTTCACAAGCTCCGATGGTAGCGCGAAATAGCGGGCATAATTGATTGATATGGCGCCGATCTATCCCGGACAAAAAGTAGAACCCATCATCCTCGCAGTTGAGCCCTTTGGCGGCTCGGTCCGCAACCACCGGCCGCAGCTCCCGCTGGTCTTCTTCGACGACGCGGCGGTGACCCGAGGCGATGGCGTCTTCGAAACGCTGTTGCTCCACGGCGACCACGCGTGCAACCTCGAGCGTCATGCCAAGCGCTTCCAGGCCTCCGCGCGCCTGCTCGACCTCCCGGAACCCAACGTTGACTATTGGATCTCCGCCACCCATGAGGCACTAGCCCAGTGGCGCGAGCGCAGCGACGCCGACGCGAAGTGTTCCTGGACCTATACCCGCGGCCGCGCCTCCACGGGGATCCCCACCGCATGGATCACGGTCCAAGCCATCGGCGACTCGGTGCTCGAGCAGCGGGCTAACGGCGTGAAGGTGATGACCAGCCCGCGCGGCTACTCCATAGACCGCATTACCACCACTCACGCCGACGATGCCGGCAACCTCGTTGCCGAGTCCTCACCCGTGGCGCCGTGGCTGGTGGTCGGCGCTAAGACCTTAAGCTACGCGGCGAACATGGCGGCGCTGCGCTGGGCCCGCGGGCACGGCTTCGACGACGTCATCTACGTCGACGGGGACAAGGTTCTCGAGGGCGCTACCTCCACCGTGGTCACCGTGCGCGGGGACAAGCTGCGCACGCCCATCCCCGGTGGTGACATCCTGCCCGGTACCACCCAGGCGGCGCTTTTCGAGCACGCCACCGCGAGGGGGTGGCGCTGCAAGGCCAAGGAGCTTTCTGTCGCCGACCTTGTGCGCGCGGACTCGGTGTGGCTCGTCTCCAGCGTGCGCATCGCGGCGCGGGTGCGCCGCATCGACGACACGAAGCTCGAGCGCCCTGACAACGAGGAGGAGATCAAGGAGCTGATCATGGGCGCGCTGGGCGCGAATTAGGCCGCATACTTTAGCCGTCGGCAAGCAAAAGAAAAACCGGACGCACAAGGCATCCGGTTATGCATTTAGCCGATCACGCGGGAAAGCTCGGCGGACATGCGCGGGCGCAGCTCGCCGTCGACGAGGCGTTCATCGACCCAACCCAAGTTGTTGTTGGGCATCAGGCCATACAGGCGTTTGGCGGGGCCGAGATCTGCCGGGCCGGTCTCGGTGACCATCGTGGACGCGGCCTCGATCTCCCATGCGCGCTCATTGACCGGCTGTCCGTAGAAGATTTCCACCACGCCGGTGGAGTGGCTCACGACCACCTCGATCTCGTCTTTGAGGCTAATGCGCCAGAAACCGGACTCGCGTACATCCAGCCCGGCTGGCTCGCCATCCTCTCCGATCTTCCAGATCCGCGACTCGTAGGTAAGGTAATTCTCGCCGTCGTGGGCGAAGGTGATTTGCTGGCCGAAGTTGTACTGGCCTTCATCCGAGCCCACAGCCTGGCCGGTGCCGCGCCACACGCCGACCAGCGGCAGCAGCGCGAGCAGCCCATCGTGCAGATTCGGACCCTCGCGCAGGTTGGCGGTGTCATCCGGGATGGGCAGATCGCCCAGGCCGGGGATGTTGCGGTGGGCGGTGTCCTTCCACTGCTGCGCGGCGCGGTTGACGGCCTCGCTGCCCGCAAGCGATACCTTGGGGGTTTCTGGTTGCTTGTCACTCATGTCTCCCACACTACCAACGGGGCAACAAGCGGCGCGCCGGGTGGTTTCCCTGCGCGCGCTGCCCTAAGGTGACACCATGCGCGCAGTGCTCATTGTCAATCCGAATTCCACCAGCCAGACCCCGGCGTTGTTTAGTCGGGTGATCCCGCGTCTGCGAAAGGTGCCCGGATTGCAGTTGGTTGCGCTATTCACGCATTACGCGGGGCATGCTCGTGACATCTGCGCCATGCTTGCCGACGGCTACGATTTCGAGTCCAACGGCACTCGCCAGCCGGTAGATGTGGTCATTGCCGTCGGCGGCGACGGCACCGTCAACGAGGTCATCAATGGCTTGCTCGGCGACTCCGGCAAGCCGGTGGAACAGCTGGGGAAGCGACCCCGGCTGGCGGTGATTCCCACCGGTTCGGCGAATGTGTTCGCCCGTGCACTCGGCTTCCCAGCGGAACCGATCCACGCCACCGAGGTCCTCGCGGAAACCATCGCTGCCGAGGAATACCGCACCATTGACCTAGGAACCTGGGACGACAAGTGGTTTGCCGTCAACGCCGGTTTTGGCATCGACGCCGAGGTGATCGCCGGCGTCGAGCGCGCCCGACGCCGCGGTTTTGCGGCCACCCCGCTGCGCTACCTGCGCGTGGCCCTGCATGCTTGGCGCCTTACGCGCAAGTATCCGCCGCGCATCGACGTCACCGCCAGCGACCGCAACGGCAATGATTTCCGGCGCACGGCGCTGCCTTTGTGCGTAGCCTCCAACACCAACCCCTGGACTTTCCTCGGACCGCTGCCGGTGGTCACCAATCCGCGCAACTCCTTCGACTTAGGATTGGGCCTGTTTGCGCTCTCCTCCCTCGACGGCATCGGGGGTGCGCTGTCGATGATGCACCTGGTTGGCCTCGGTAAGCGCCCCTGGGTCCAACACCTCGTGGACCGGCGTACCCTCACCTTCGACGACGCCATGCAGGTCGAACTCGACTGCCACGAACCACGGCGCTTCCAGGTCGATGGGGAATACGTGGGCACTCTCAGCTCGGTGACGCTGGGGGCGGTGCCCAAGGCCATCGAGGTCTACGCGCCCGAGCGCACGATCAAGCCCACACCGATCTCTACCCTGCGGTGGATTGTGGGATTCTTCGACATTCGAATCTAACTGCCCGTTGAATTTCTTGGCTCCCTAATCTATGGCAACGGCCGCCGGCGCGGCAACGATCGGGGACAGGTCGCCCATGTGCACGGTGACATTGCGTTCTTGGGACTGGAAATAAATGGTGCCGCCGGTCAAGAAGACGTAGCTGGCCTGCGCGCCCATAGGCAAGGTATTGGTATCGAATTGCAGATCGAAGGCATCGAAGATGTCCTCCGTGCGCTCGGCAGGGCCGTCGACAAGCTCCGTGGGGGTCATCTGGAACATCGGCCCTTTCAGCCGCAGCTTGACCCGGACTGCAACCGGCTCGTCAAAGCCCTCCGGGGTCCCCATCAGCTGCGCCTCACTGACATTGCCGCCGGCGGGGGAGATGTCATAGGGGTTGGATACGTCCAGATCGGTAATGCCCAAAAGGTGGCCGATGGACACCCCGTCGAGCCCGACGTTGCGGGAGATCAGCTGCGCCTGGGCGCCTTCGAGCTGTCCGCTGGCAATCTGCTCACTGGTGACGGTGACCTTGGTCAGCGCGGTGGTGGTGCGCACGAGGCCGAAGGTGGGCACCGTAATATCGGAAATTCCCACCGTTAATTCCTTATAGGTGTGATTGCCGTAGGCCAAAAGAAACGGGAACCCGATGATATTGACGTTCGGGGTGGTATCCAGGCGCGCCTGCTCGCGCACCTGCTGCGAGATCGCGTTCTCGGCGCGCGCGGCCGCGGAGGTATCCACCAGCCACCCGGCACCGCCGAGCAGTGCGAGGCTGGAGACCGCAGAGATAAGGCCACGTTGCGCTTTGTTCACCTTTCCATTCTTACCAGTCGCGCAAGGAATAATCGCTTTGCCCACCAACGCTATGCAATGTTGGTAAGAATAGGAAGAAAAACGTGGAAAGGAAGGCAGCACCGACATGTCTGCTCCATCGCTTTACGACGAAGCCAGCGTCCGTACCGGCATTGACCCCGCGGCCGCGCACGCTATCGCATCGCGCGCTGAAAATGCCGACGGCGTCCCCGCCATCTCCGAACAGTTCCTCTTGGGCTTGGACGACCCACATTTCGGGCACACCCATTTTGGCGTGTACCTAGGCGATCAACTGGCCGGATTTGCCGCCGTCGACGGCGATAGCGTGGAGTTGGTGGTCGATCCCTCCCACCGCCGCCACGGGCTTGGCTCCAAGCTTATTGACGCCGCCACCGCCCACGGTGTCACCAAGATCTGGGCCCACGGCGACCTGCCAGGCGCCCAACACATAGGCGCGACCCACCACATGGTGGTAACCCGCACCCTGCTGGTCATGGGCTCCGACGACATTGACGTCTCCGTGGTGGTTCCCGAAGGCTTTACAATCATGAACCTTACCCAAGCCCGCGCCGAGCTAGACGACGCCGACGGCCAGTGGCTCAAGGCCAACAACCAGGCCTTTTCCTGGCATCCGGAGCAAGGTGGCTGGGACCTCGATCGCTTGGCGCGCGCCCAAAAGACCACGTGGTTTCGCCCTGAGGACGTCCTTTTCCTCGTCCACGACGGGGATATTACGGGCTTCCACTGGCTCAAGCGCCACAGCGAGACCCTAGGGGAAATCTACGTGGTGGGGCTCGCCCGGGATTTCCGCGGCAAGGGGCTCGGCGATCCGCTGGTGCGCGCTGGCCTCAAGCACTTGCACGATCTGGGCATGAACCGCGCCATTTTATATGTGGAGGCCGATAACAAGCCCGCAGTCAATGCCTATACCGCTTTGGGCTTTCAGGTGCACGAGCGCCATGTGGTCTATGAACCACAAGGCGAGCTGTAAATAGTGAGGTGATAGGGGTAGATGCGGGGGAAAGCGCAAGCGGAGAAAGGGGGCTGTCACTCGGTAATGAAACCACAGTGAACAGCCCCGATTTGTCTGCATTCCACGAAAAGCAGACCGTTAAACGGACATTTTTCCCGTGTCGTTCCAAGGTTTTCCAAGAACTCAAATGTTGTTCATGCACCGTTAACCGTTTGGGCTATAACTGGTCACCAAGTCACCTTAGGTTGTCTCCTGTGAATGACTGTGTGTCATTCCTCCAAGGACTTGCCTGAAAAATTGGGCACAACCATCTTGAAAGGTTTCCCGTGAACTCTAAGCTCAAGCGCTCCCTGTTTGCCCTCACCGCAGTCTCCGCACTGGCTCTTACCGCCTGCTCTGAGACCGGCAACAACGCTTCCTCCGGTTCTTCCGACTCCGCTTCCGCTTCCGCAGACGGCCTGTCCGGCACCACCGGCCAGCTGGTCGCTGAGGGCGCTTCCTCCCAGCAGAAGGCTATGGACTACTTCGGTGTCCAGTACCAGGCTGCAGTTCCAGGTGCTAACTTGGCTTACAACCCGACCGGTTCCGGTTCCGGCCAGGAGCAGTTCATCAACGGCCAGGTCATGTTCGCCGGTTCTGACTCCGCCCTGAAGGAGGACCAGGTCACCAAGGCTGCCGAGCGCTGTGGCGGTGCTGACGCATGGCACCTGCCTTTCGTCATCGGCCCAGTTGCCATCGCTTACAACCTCGAGGGCGTTGACACCCTGAACCTGTCCACCGCCACCGTTGCCAAGATCTTCAAGGGCGACATCACCAAGTGGAACGCCGACGAGATCAAGGCTGAGAACGAGGGCATTGAGCTGCCAGACACCGACATCAAGGTCGTCTACCGCTCCGACGAGTCCGGTACCTCCGACAACTTCCAGAAGTTCTTGAAGGCCGCCACCGGCGACTGGGAGGGCGAGGGCAAGGCATTCCCGAACACCGTCGGTGCCGGCGCTAACGGCTCTTCCGGTGTCGCCAACGAGGTTGAGGCCACCAACGGTGCCATCACCTACGTCGAGGCTGGCTTCGCTCAGGAGAAGGGGCTTGGCATCGCCAACCTCGACTTCGGCGCGGGCGCGGTTGAGCTCAATGCCGAGACCGTCGGCAAGGCCATCGACGGCATGGAGTTCAAGACCACCGGCAACGACATGGTCGTTGACTCCGACAAGCTGTTCGCTACCAACTCCGAGGGTGCATACCCGCTGGTTTTGACCACCTACGAGATCGTCTGCTCCGACTACTCCGGCACCAGCGACGCCGAGGGCACCGCTGACATGGTCAAGGACTTCCTGACCGTGGCACTGGACAGCCAGGATTCCGAGCTCGAGTCCCTGGGCTTCATCCCAGTGGCGAAGGACTCCACTCACGGCAAGCGTCTGGCTGACGCCATCGCCGCCATCAAGTAACACCTTCACCTTCCTTACAACCGCAAGGATTTCCTCATGAACATGTCCACCAGGGATCGCCTTGATAGCAAGGCGGACCAGGCCTCCGGAACTAAGGAGGGCGCCGCTAACACCGCTGCGCCAGCCCTGGCTTCGGGCGCCGGTGCCGTCAAGCGACCGGGCGACCGAATCTTTGAGTTCCTATCAACGGCATCCGCCACCATCATCACGGTACTCATCGCCGCCATTGGTGCCTTCCTCCTCTGGCGCGCTGTCCCGTCGTTGATGCGCAACGAAGGTGGCCTCGTCGGCTTCTTCACCTACCGCGATGCTTGGGATCTCTCCAACCTGGATTCGATGAAGTTCGGTATTCCGAACCTCTTCGCAGTCACCGTGTTGATTTCGGTCCTGGCACTGGTGATTGCCATGCCTATTGCGCTCGGCGTGGCCATCTTCCTGACCAACTACGCGCCCAAGAAGGCTGTCAAGCCTCTTGGATTCCTGGTGGACATGCTTGCGGCTGTGCCTTCCATCGTCTATGGCCTGTGGGGTTGGCAGGTGCTCGGCCCCTTCCTCTCCGGCTTCTTCAAGTGGATCAATTCCTGGGGCGGCGGCTTCCCGCTGTTTGCCACCTATTCGAACTCTCCGTCGTTCGACACCGCACGTAACATCATGACCGGTGGCGTGCTGCTGGCCATCATGATCTTGCCGATCATCGCCGCAACCGCCCGCGAGGTCTTCGTTCAAACCCCGCCCGGCCACATCGAATCCGCCTTGGCGCTGGGTGCGACCCGCTGGGAAGTGGTGCGCATGACCGTGCTCCCATTCGGTATGTCGGGCTTCATCTCCGGCTCCATGCTCGGCCTCGGCCGCGCGCTCGGTGAGACGATGGCTTTGTACATGGTCGTTTCCCCGTCCTCGGCCTTCCGCTTCTCGCTTTTCGACGGCGGTACGACGTTCGCAACCGCCATTGCCAACGCTGCACCTGAGTTCAACAGCGACATCAAGGCCGGTGCTTACATCGCCGCAGGCCTCGTGTTGTTCGCCTTGACCTTCATCGTCAACGCATTCGCTCGATCCTTGGTTTCCAAGAAGTAGCAAGTAGGGGAAAGACACATGACTAATCAACTTGCTACGAAGCAGACATTCTCGGACATCGCAACGGGCCGCAAGGTCACCGACAAAGTGATGACCGTCCTCATTTACACCACGATGGTCCTAGCGCTCATCCCGTTGGTGTGGGTTCTGGTTGACCTTGTCACCCGTGGCCTTGGCCCAGTGCTCAGCGCCGATTGGTGGGGTAGTTCCCAGCTTGGCATCATGTACACCAAGCCGGGCGGCGGCGCGCTCCACGCCATCATCGGCACCTTGGTCCAGGTGGGCATCGCGTCCATCGTGTCGATCCCGATCGGCATCTTCACCGCCGTCTACCTCGTCGAATATGACCGTGGCGGCAGGCTCGGGCGCGTGACCACCTTCATGGTCGACATCCTCTCCGGTGTTCCATCTATCGTCGCCGCGCTGTTCGTCTACTCCATGTGGATCGTGCTGCTCGGATTCGAACGCTCCGGTATGGCCGTGGCCATCTCCCTGGTGCTACTCATGATCCCCGTGGTGGTGCGTAACACCGAGGAAATGCTGCGAGTAGTCCCCATGGACCTGCGCGAAGCCTCCTATGCCTTGGGCGTGCCGAAGTGGAAGACCATCGCGAAGATCGTTTTACCGACCGCCCTTTCCGGTATCGTCACCGGCATCATGCTCGCCGTCGCCCGCGTGATGGGCGAGTCCGCACCGGTGCTCATCCTCGTGGGTTCGACCCAGGCCATCAACTGGGACGCCTTCCACGGCCCGCAGTCTTCGCTGCCGCTGATGATGCTCGATATGTACAAGGCCGGTACGTCCGATGCCGTGTTGGACAAGCTGTGGGGCGCCGCCTTCACTTTGGTGTTCATCATCGCAATCCTCAACATCGCAGCTCGCTTCATTTCCGCTAAGTTCTCCGTCAAGCAGTAACAGCTTCGGCGCTTTCACAAGAGAAAATTCCCTGGAGTACAACGTGTCTAAGCTCGTTCTCGACGACGTCAACATCTACTACGGCGACTTCCATGCCGTGCAAAAAGTCAACCTCGACATCCCCGCGAAGGCCGTCACCGCCTTCATCGGCCCGTCCGGCTGCGGCAAGTCCACCGTGCTGCGTTCCATCAACCGCATGCACGAGGTCATCCCGGGTGCCTACGTCAAGGGCAAGATTCTCCTGGATGGCCAGGACATCTACGCACCCAAGGTTGACCCGGTTTCCGTGCGCAACACCATCGGCATGGTGTTCCAGAAGCCAAACCCATTCCCGACCATGTCGATCGAGGAAAATGTGGTTGCTGGTCTGAAGCTGGCCGGTGAAAAGAACAAGAAGAAGTTGCGCGAGGTGGCAGAGAAGTCCCTGCGCGGCGCCAACCTCTGGGATGAGGTCAAGGACCGCCTCGACAAGCCGGGCGGGGGCCTGTCCGGCGGTCAGCAGCAGCGCTTGTGTATCGCGCGCGCCATCGCCGTCGAGCCGGAGGTTCTCCTCATGGACGAGCCGTGCTCGGCCCTCGACCCGATCTCGACTTTGGCGGTGGAGGACCTAATCCACGAGCTGAAGGAAGAGTTCACCATCGTCATCGTGACGCACAACATGCAGCAGGCAGCCCGCGTGTCCGACCAGACGGCCTTCTACTCCCTCGAGGCCACCGGCAAGCCCGGCCGCCTCGTTGAGGTAGGCCCGACCAAGAAGATCTTCGAGAATCCTGACCAGAAGGAGACCGAGGACTACATCTCCGGTCGCTTCGGATAGAAACCACGAGGCCCCCCAGGGGGCCTTGTGGTTTGGTGAGAATCTTCTTCGTGATGAGGTCGCAGCACAGCTTCCCAGTGGTGGGGCCATGGTAGACCGTGGCGAGGGGTCGTGTTGTTTAATCAAAACGGCCAAGCGATATCCGATGCGATTCCTGCCCACACCAGATCGCCAACGGCATGACGGACAATCTGTGGATGCCCCCCCGCTTGGCTAACGAATGCTCAAATTAGCAGCCCTCGGGACCGCAGGAGGGCGCATTATTGTCCTGCCCGCCAAGGTCGACGAAGGCCGGCGCCTGGGGTTGCGGGTGGGTTGCCTCCCAAACGGTGTGAAGCCCCTGAACAAAAGCCTCCACAGGCTGCGCACCGCTGATGGCCCATTTTTCTTCAAACAGGAAGAAGGGAACCCCGCTGATGCCCAGTTGGTGGGCTTGAGCCTCGTCTGCGCGGACCTCCTCGGTGTAATCGCTTCCAGTCAGCACGCGGTCGACGTCCGCGGCGGAAAGACCGGCGTCGATGGCGACCGTGCGTAGCTCGGCATCAGTACCGATGGCAACCCCGTCGGTGAAGTAGGCCTTGATGAGTGCCTTCGCCACAACGTCGGCAAGCGCGCCACCGCCGGTTGCGGCGGCGAGGTGGATGAGGCGATGGGCGTTGAAGGTATTGCCCGGCTTGGCCTCCCGCCAGTTGAATTCGAGGCCAACGGCTGCCGCGCGGCGGGCGATGTCCACCTGCGAAGCCTCGGCCTGCGCGGGGGTTGCGCCATACTTGTGGGCGACCATCTCCACCAGCGACTGGGTGGAGATGGTAGGTGCGTTGGGGTCGAGTTCGAAGCTGTGCCAAACGATCTCGGCCTCGTCGCGGTGGGGGAATTGCTCGAGGGCGAGCTCGAGGTGGCGCTTGCCGATCAGGCAAAAGGGGCAAACAACGTCGGACCAAAGATCAATTCGCATGAGGGGTTCAACGCCGCCTGCGAGCCAAAAATTCCGGACTAGCGGTCCCGGAACTGTTTTTCGATGTCTTCGAGGCGACGCTCCATGTCAGCGTTTTCCTCGTCCTGGCGGCGCTTGGCCAGGTAGGCGCTGGGGTTAAGCCCAGAGGTAAGGAAGACGATCTGGGCCGCGACGTTGACGCAGTGGTCAGCAAAGCGCTCGTAGAAGCGCGACATCAGGGCCATGTCCACGGCCTCACGCGCGCTATGTGGCCATTCGCGGGCGGTGAGCACGTTCATCAGATGGGAGTGCACATCATCGACGGCATCGTCATCGCGCTCGAGGAAAACGGCAACGTCCGCGTCAGGCACGACGAGGATCTCGCGGACTTTCGAAATCATCTCTAGGCACAGTCGTGCCATCTCAGCGAAGTAGGGCAGGTATTCTTCCGGCACCACCGATTCCGGGTGGCGCCGACGCGCGGTCTTGGCCACGTGCATGGCTAGCACACCCATGCGGTCGAAGTCTTCGACTACGTAAATGGAGCTGACGACCTGCCGCAGGTCGCGGGCTACCGGACCCTCCAGGGCCAGAAGCTCGATGGCGCGTGCGGTTGAGCGCTCGCGGATCTCGTCCATGGGATCCGAGAGGGAGAGAGCTTCCTCGGCGGACTGGAGATTTTGTTCAATAAGACCCGCGGAGGCATTCTTTAAGATTTCCGTGACCGTATCGCACATGATAATGAGGTCATGTGCGAACGCTTCTAGGTTCTCTTTGTAGGCACTACGCATGTGGAAACTATAGAACACTACGGCGATCTTCGCGCCCTGTCGGAGGCAATTACCTAATGGATGGCTGAGAAATGGAGGTTACCTATCCGCCAGAATGCATAAGTTCCGCGCCTTCCGGAACGGTGGCGTCCTCGGGATCGTCGAGCCAGCCCTCGGGAAGGAGCACCTTCGCCGGCGAACCTTGGCGTCCGCGGGCGCCGTCGGCGTCGGCGGCGAGAGCGGGGGAGTCTGCATAGGGGGCAAGCAATTCCTCAAGCTGCTGGAGGGTGGATACTCTTGCTAGCTCGGCGCGCAGTTCGCTGCCGACGGGGAAACCGCGCAGGTACCATCCCATGTGCTTGCGTAGGTCGCGGCAGGCCTTAGCCTCACCGTCGTGTTCGGCGAGCAGCTGCGCGTGCCGACGAATAATTTTGGTCACCTCACCGAAGGTGGGTTCCGCCGGAATCCCCTCACCGCGCAAGGCGGCGGAAAGCTCCGCGAACAGCCACGGACGGCCCAAGCACCCGCGTCCAACGACCACTCCGTCGCAGCCGGTTTGTTCCATCATCTTGGTGGCGTCTTCGGCCTTAAAAATGTCGCCATTGCCGAGGACCGGGATGCCGGTGTGTGCGAGGTGCTGCTTGAGGAGGGTGATTTCATTCCAGTCCGCCTCGCCCGAATAGCGCTGGGCGGCGGTGCGGGCGTGCAGGGCGACGGCGGCGGCGCCTTCCTCGACGGCAATGCGGCCGGCATCGAGGTGGGTCTTGTGTTCGTCGTCAATGCCGACGCGGAACTTCACGGTGACCGGAATGTCCGTGCCCTCGGTGGCCTTGACTGCCGCTGCGACGATGTTGCCGAAAAGCCGGCGCTTGTAAGGAAGCGCCGAGCCACCGCCGCGGCGGGTGACCTTGGGAACCGGGCAGCCGAAGTTCATGTCGATGTGGTCGGCTAAGTCTTCGTCCACGATCATCTTCGCGGCCTTGTACGTGTACTCGGGATCGACCGTATAGAGCTGCATCGAACGAGGCGTTTCCTCCGGGCCGAAGGTGGTCATGTGCAAGGTCTTCTCGTTGCGCTCGACGAGGGCGCGGGCGGTAATCATCTCGCAGACATACAGACCCGACACGGTTCCGGTCTTTTCTAGCTCCTGCTCGCGACACAGCGTTCTAAAGGCCACGTTGGTCACGCCCGCCATGGGGGCCAGGACCACGGGGGACTGCAATTCTAAGGAACCAATAGTTAAAGTCACGCCCCACATTGTCCCCCGCGCGGGGTATGGAATTCAAACTTGTGGCCGATTGAGGTCGGGCAATGCAAAAGTGTAAAGACCTGCTAATTTACCCACGCAATTTTGTGTGAATTTCCGGTATCGGGTGGGACGAAAGGGGGGTAGCCTGTAAAACGGAACACATTATAAACGTATAGCTGTTATTGTGTTCCTCGTAACTATGTAGCGGGTGCATGGGCTGTCTCACACACGGCAACGGGTAAAGGCTTGTACGGGTCTTGCCAGCGTTGTCGCTGCGTGAGGGCTGCGTGATCCGCCGGAACTATCACATCTTTGACTGTCCGCCTAGGAGGATCAATGTCCGATCGTATTGCCAATGCACAGCTGCGTGGCAAGGTCATGTCTGCTGAGGAAGCAGCACAGTTCGTCAATAACGGTGACAACGTCGGTATCTCCGGCTTCACCGGTGCTGGCTACCCGAAGGCACTGCCGACCGCAATCGCTGAGCGTGCTAAGGAAGCTCACGCCCGCGGTGACGAGTACATGATCAACCTGTTTACCGGCGCCTCCACCGCTCCTGACTGCGATGGCGTTTTGGCTGAGGCAGACGCAATCCGCCTGCGCACCCCGTACCAGTCTGATCCGACCCTGCGTAACAAGATCAACGACGGCACCTCCTACTACGTGGACTACCACCTGTCCGAGTCCCCGCTGTACGTCGAGCAGGGCTTCTTCGGCCCGATGAACGTCGCCATCGTTGAGGCCGTGCGCATCACCGAGGAAGGTCACCTGATTCCTTCCTCCTCCATCGGCAACAACGTTGAGTACCTGGACAATGCCGAGAAGATCATCATCGAGGTCAACTCCTGGCAGTCCGAGGAGCTCGAGGGCATGGCGGACATCTACCGCATCAACCGCCTGCCGAACCGCCAGCCGATTCCGATCACCGAGCCGGGCCAGCGCATCGGTACCACCTACATCGACATCGACCTGTCCAAGGTTGTCGCCGTGGTCGAGACCGACGCTCCTGACCGCAACGCGCCGTTCAAGCCGCTGGATGATCAGTCCCGTCAGATCGCCGGCCACTTCCTCGACTTCCTCGAGGGCGAGGTCGCCGCAGGCCGCCTGACCTATGACGGCTACATCATGCAGTCCGGCGTGGGCAACGTCCCGAACGCCGTGATGGCTGGCCTGCTCGACTCCAAGTTCGAGAACATCCGCGCCTACACCGAGGTTATCCAGGACGGCATGGTCGACCTGATCGATGCTGGCAAGATGACCGTTGCATCCGCAACCTCCTTCTCCCTTTCCCCGGAGTACGCGGAGCGCATGAACAACGAGGCCTCCAAGTACGCCAAGCAGATCATCCTGCGTCCGCAGCAGATCTCCAACCACCCTGAGGTTGTGCGTCGTCTAGGCCTGATCGCTACCAACGGCCTCATCGAGGCGGACATCTACGGTAACGTCAACTCCACCAACGTCACCGGCTCTCGCATGATGAATGGTGTCGGCGGCTCGGCTGACTTCACCCGTAACGGCTTCATCTCCTCCTTCATCACCCCGTCCGACGCGAAGGGCGGTGCGATCTCCGCGATCGTTCCTTTCGTCTCCCACGTCGACCACACCGAGCAGGACGTCAAGGTCATCATCACCGAGTACGGCTACGCTGACCTGCGTGGTTTGGCTCCTCGCCAGCGTGCTCAGAAGATCATCGACATCGCTCACCCGGACTACCGTCCGCTGCTGCAGGACTACTACGATCGTGCCCTGGCATTCGCCAAGGAGAAGAAGATCATGCAGACCCCGCACCTGCTGGGCGAGGCTTTGAGCTTCCACCAGCGCTTCCAGGAGACTGGCACCATGAAGCTGTCCTAATCCGATAGCGCACAAGCCCACCTTCGGGTGGGCTTTTTTATTGCTTGCCGACGCCTAGCGTCGCACGCTAAGACCCAGCGCGCCGGCGACAAGGCCGATTCCCACCAGGTCGAGTGCGACAAACCGCTCGCCCACGATCGCCATTGCGAAGACCGCAGCGATTGCCGGTTCTGCCAGCGTGATCACCATCGCCGTGTGGGCTGGCACCGAGGCCAGCCCAATTCCAAATAGGACATATCCCGCAAACATTGGGACGAAGATGAGGTACAGCGTGCTGGGAAGGTTATGGGTAGCAAACAGCCCGTCGCCGGTTATGGCCATGATCGGCAGTAGCGCCAGTCCGCCAAGGCCAAAAACCGAGCCCATCGCCGCCTGACGGGGAATGCCTGTGTTGATCATCTCGCCGACCATGAGCGAATATGTGGCGTAGCTTGCGGCGGCGAGCACGCCGAGGCCGATGCCGATAAGGGAGCTTTTGTCTGTGGCGCTGGGATCGTCGGAAAGCGAAAGTGCAATACACCCGGCCACACCGAGCGCCGAGGCCGCCCACCATGCAGATTCCAATGCCGTCGCCCACAGGGCGCGGGAGATGAGACCGGCACACATCGGCGCAAGCCCCAAAGAGACCACGGTGCCCACGGCAACCCCTGCCAGATCCATCGACGTGTAAAAGCACAAGGGGTAGACGAAGATCCCGGCCGCCCCGGCAAGCAGCAACGTATGGGGGAGGCGGGCTGCGCTTTCGGCGACTTTTCGCCAGCCGACAATCGCCTGCAAGATCCCGCCAATGCCGAGCGCCGCGGCGCCAATGGCCAGCGGGGAGGCGGAATTAAAGCTCGCCGCTGTCCCGGTAGTTCCCCACAACACTGAAGCCAGAAGTAAGGCAACGACACCTGTTGATTTGCTCATAGCGCCCCAATTACATCGGCGGCCAGTGCGCGCGCATGAATCAGTCGGGTGGTTGTGCCTTCGAGCCCCGCTAGCTGGACTGCGCCCTCGAGCAGGAAAATGAGCAGTTCCGCGAGGTGGGGGGCATCGCCTTCGGCCTCGGGAATCCGGGCGATTTCCTGCTCGAGCATCTGCTCGATCTCACGCTTGTGGGTGCGGATGATGGCGCGGCCAGGATCGTCGTTGGGCAGCTCGCCGGCGACGTTTTGGAGGCCGCAACCGCGAAAGCCCTCCGGATAATCGGCGCCGGCGTGGTCGAGGTAGGCGTCGAAGACGGCCAAGCACCGCTCCTTGGGGTCGGTGGTGTCCGCGACGCGGCGGGCGTAGAGATCGAGCCATTGCTGGTGGCGAGCCTCGATGTAGGTGGCTACCAGTTCTTGCTTGCTGCGGAAGTTGTTGTACATGCTCTTCTTGGCCACACCGGCGCGGTTGGTGATCGTGTCGATGCCGGTGGCGTGGATGCCATGTGCGTAAAACTCTTCTGCGGCGGCTCCGAGGAGCTTTTCACGGGCTGTTTTGGGCATATGACCTCCTGAAATTGGCAAATAAGTAGTACGAACTACCGACTATTGTGGTGAGGGCAACCTGATTTCACAAATCCGTAAGCAAACTGCTAAATTAATGGGGTCAAAAGCAAAGCGCGCGGAGCGTGCCCCGTTTTTGAGTGGGCCTTTAGCTCAGTTGGTAGAGCTACGGACTTTTAATCCGCAGGTCGAGGGTTCGAGCCCCTCAGGGCCCACCAATGATGCCTCGCAGCGTGTGCTGCGGGGCATTTTTATCTTACGATTGGTGTCTTTTCTGGGTCTGCTACTGAGGAAGTTTGCAACAATCCGCTCACGGAAAATATGCGCGTTGCCCCTGCGTCTCGCAGTGTGTGACAACCCCCTTTGTACAAGGCGAGTTGGGAATAATGACTAGCGTTCCTATCCGATAG
Organism: Corynebacterium sp. SCR221107; assembly: GCF_027886475.1. NCBI lineage: Bacteria > Bacillati > Actinomycetota > Actinomycetes > Mycobacteriales > Corynebacteriaceae > Corynebacterium > Corynebacterium sp. SCR221107. Next base: position 2,442,976 of record NZ_CP115670.1, on the reverse strand, counting down.
GTGCCAAAGAATATGGGTTTTGCTTTCTTCGCCGCAATTATCTTCGCCTGTCCGGTAATTGCTAGCGTCATGGTTTTAGCGGGTAAAGAAATTGCGGAGTCTTCCGCCTGCCTTCTAAATTTCTCGAACTATTTTCGCGGAGAAGTCTTCGATATTAGTCAGGAGGCGCCTTCACTTCGTGACAGTATTGCGGTCATCGGTAGTCCTATCAAATGCTCAAGCGAATCGGTGGTTAGTTCGGGTTGAATCTGGGTGGAGTGCTGTGGGTTTGCATTCGATGGAAGCTTCGTTCTTCGGGGGTGGCTTTCCTCAGCAGGCCCAACACACCATTGCTGCGAACATGGCGTTAATCGGCCAAACAATCTGCGGAGCCTTGATACCGCCGTGGTTGTTGGGAGATCTCACCGGTATTTGTGTGATGACATGTATCGCGGTCGTGCGTCGGTGGCGAGTAAGTAGCCTACGACAGCATGGGAATGGCGTTACCTAATGATGGCACGGTGATTGCTGTGATCTTTTATGGGCGAGAATCAGAATTGCTTAAGATAAATCGACGGGATATCTCGGACATTTTCGATTGTATTTGACGGCAACACTTCTTTGGTTTCGCAAAAAATAGCGAATGTCTTAGAGCTGCCGGTTCAGTTCTTGTGATGGCGATGCCTGAAGTTGCTAACCCGCTACCGCAGGAGAAGGGCGCGAAAAAAGAAACGCGAAGCCAATGCGGCCCGCCAGGCGTCGGTAAGCAAGACATGCCCCTGCGCAGTGGGGCGCAGGCCATGATCGAGCAAGTCCGGGCGCAGCTTAAGCACCGGCCACAGGTCCAGCACGCGACGCTGCTCGGCCACGCCCCAGTCCAGCAACAGCTCGCGGAACTGGGCGACCGCCGCATCAGGAATGGGGTTGTACTCCCGCGAGCGCACAGCGCCGTCGTACCAAATCGGCGTTGCCACCACAGATCGAGCGCCTAAGAAATCCAATCGGCGTACCAAACTGCGTAACTCCACCATCAACCGCTCAGGCGACGTGCCGAACGTGAGATCGTTGATACCAGCAGAAATCAATACCGTATCAGCCTGACGGACACGGACCTCATCGACTGCGTAGCTTTCCAAGTTCACCAAAGTATCTCCCGGAATAGCCAGATTCCACCAGCGACGCCCCGGCTGATCAACGGACTGAAACTCCGCGGCCAAGATACGCGACCAACCGCCCGAACGATCATTTTGACCATAGGCGATGCTATCGCCGATCACGGCGATACGAGCGGACTAACAGGATGGGAAGAAGTACTGAATGGGCTCATAACAGCAACATTAGTCTGTGGGCCTGAAAACAAGTGATATGCAGGGGTTTTGTGTTTGTCACGTTTTCTAGTAAAGTTCATCTCGGTCAGCAAGGCACCTGTGCCTTATTGCCAAAGCTCCCATCGTCTAGGGGCCTAGGACACCGCCCTTTCACGGCGGCGACACGGGTTCGAATCCCGTTGGGAGTACCAGTTACCTCTCGGTTAGCTGGATAATGTGAATATGGCCCTGTGGCGCAGTTGGTTAGCGCGCCGCCCTGTCACGGCGGAGGTCGCGGGTTCAAGTCCCGTCAGGGTCGCAGCCAAGACCGCATCGAGAAATCGGTGCGGTCTTTTCGTTTCTCCTCACTTGGGGTGGATTCGGGGGCCGGAGCTGCGGATGCCTTCGGGGCGGAGATGGGCGAATGTGGGTGTGACATGCGGGTTTGCTAACTTCTCGCGCTTCTGTGTAAAGTATCAACTCGTTGCCAGGGAGTTCCCTGAAAAGCAATGGCCCTGTGGCGCAGTTGGTTAGCGCGCCGCCCTGTCACGGCGGAGGTCGCGGGTTCAAGTCCCGTCAGGGTCGCTCGCCAGCTGAAAAGCTGGCAGTGGCGCGGTAGCTCAGTTGGTAGAGCGTCCGCCTGAAAAGTGGAAGGTCACCAGTTCGATCCTGGTCCGTGCCACCACGAAAAAGACCCCAGTCCTAGAATTTAGGGCTGGGGCCTTTTGCATGCGCATGCTTCGCAGGCCCGCGTGGGGCCTGCTTTTCGACGTCGCGGGGTTCTTACCCGCCCGAGTGCTTGGGGTGCCAGGGTGGGTAGGTCCAGGTGGGGTGGCCGTTGGTGCGTTGGATGCGGCCGTGTTTGGGTGTGCTGGGGTCATCGTCGTTTCTTCCGTTGTGGAAGGCGCATAGCATGGTGAGGTTTTTACTTGCGGTGGTCCCGCCCCGATTCCACGCATGGATATGGTGGATTTGGCACTCATCGGCTGGTTTATTGCAGTCCGGGTGGGCACAGCTTAAGGATTCGAGGGTGGCTAGGTCGCGTTGCTTTTTGTTGGCAAACCTGGAGGAGCGCACGAGGTCGACGGGTCCGTCAACGGGGTGGATAAGCCCGAACCCCCACTGGTCATCAAGGATGGAGGCAACGATCTGGGTGCTGGTGCGTGTGACCCCATCGGAGCAGGTGAAGGTGGTTTCGTCTCCTGTGGCATCCAGGACGGTGGTGAGTTTGTCTAGGGGGATGGCCACGATGGGGCGAAGTGTTTTGGTGATGGTGCCGGTGTGGGGGAAGTTTTTGGCTGGGTCGGGCAGTTCTTTGAGTGTTTCGTAAAGTGTGTCGATATCGGCTGGTTCGCCGTTGATTTTTAGTTGCCAGAGGTTGTTGCGGTTGCGGTTGATGCTCACGCCTTTGACTAACCTTGCCGGTGGGGTTGCGTAGTCGTTGGTGATTGCGCGTGCGCGGGTGGCGAACTGTCCGGTGGGCAGGTTGCCGAGGTTTACTAGGTCGCGGCGTAGTTGCCATGTGGTTTTTTCGCCTGTGACTCTGCGGGTGCAGGTTTCGATGATTTCGAGGTGGGCGAGGGTGAGCCCGAGGGAGTCTATGGTTTCCCGGCAGGTGGCTTGCATCCTGGTGTAGGAGGTGGTGCCGTAGTACACCGTGGCGAGGGTTTTCAGGTCGGTGGCTGTGTTTTCGGGTAGTCCGCGTGCGACAAGCGCAGCAATTGTGCACCCGGCGGCGTCCTGGATGAGGGCGAGCGGGTTGGAAAGTACTGCTGCAAGCTGGTCGACGGGGTTCATGCCCACCAGTAAAGAAGCAAGGGCACGGGCGTGCAAGCATTGGTGTTGCGTGCCTGTGGATAACTCGGGCGACCTGCGGTTTTCAACCTGTGGATAACTTTGCCCCGTTATCTAATTGTTACAGTCTCCGTGGAAGGAACTCACCAGAGATGGCATCCCTACAGGTAGAAGGACTATCTGAACCAGGGGCGTGGGTTGATGCGAAAAATATCCCTAGAATCCTGTGCTGAGGTGGTGGCACAATGGGCACTAAGGTTGCTAGTCCGGTTGGTTAGGAGTCATCCATATGCAGGACGGTTACACAATTAGAGAGGCCACCAGCCTAGAACTGACTGAGGTGGCCGAGGTTCTGGCGCGGGCGTTTGAAAACGATCCGGCCTACGGGCGCATCACGTCGAAGATTAGCGCTAATGCCTTCGAGGCTTTGCGCGAGATCTTTATTTTCCAGTTGCGGCGTCATTTCATTCCGGAAGGGCTCATCGACGTCGTGGAGTCCCCAGACGGGCGCATCGTCGCCGTGGCGCTGTGGGATGGCCCCGGCAGGCACTCCACCTTGGCGGCACAGTTGGGCATGTTAGGCGACTACGTGCGCATCCTTGGCAAGGAGATTCCCGCGAGTGTATTGCGTGAGGCGCGCACCGCGAAGTACCAGCCGCGTTTCTCACACTGGTATCTCCACCTGGTCGCCACCGCCCCGGAGGCACAAGGCCAAGGACTGGGGCAGGCCCTGATAGAGGAGGGGCTTGCCCGCGCCGGCGACGGCGCGGTGTATCTGGAAGCCACCACCCCGCGTTCGGCGGCGCTGTACGCGCGGCTGGGCTTCGTGCCACTGGGGGCCATTAGGGTGGATGGTTTTTCCATGTATGAGCTTGCGATGTGGCGGCCGCCAGCATTTCCCACAGATTGGGAATAGAACACCGGGCAAGCAACGCTGCATATTAACAAGCGCCTGACAACCGTGGCGCTTGGAACGTCGGAAAGCAAAAAAAAGGAGGGCCCATGAGCCAGGAAGTAAAGCGCAATACCGAGCTCGACCGATTCGAGATCTATGTCGACGGCGAACTTGCCGGATTTACCGTCTACCGGGATTATCCTGCGGGTGAAAACCGGCTGTTTGACCATACGGTCATCAAGGAGGCGTTCCAAGGGCAGGGGCTGAGCAAACCGCTCATTAAGCTCGCTATGGACGAGACCCGCAAGGACGGTCGCAAGGTGATCCCCGCCTGCTCGGCAGTAGAAGGATTTATCAAAAAGAATCCGGAATACCAGGACCTGCTGGCAAACGTGTAACGATAAAAGGGCCCCACCGAGCTGGCGGGGCCTAAGAACTTCCTAAATGTAGTAGTCCGGGTCGACGAGCTTGATTTTCTCGTTCCTCCCGCGAGGCCGGTTGGTGGCAGGAATGCCAATTGCAATGTGATCCGGTGGCACGTCCTTGGTGACCACGGCATTCGCGCCAATGGCAGAACCGGCGCCGACGGTGATGGGGCCAAGGACCTTTGCGCCGGCGCCGATCGTAACGTTGTCACAGATCGTTGGGTGGCGCTTGGTCTGAGTCAGCACCTGACCCCCTAGGGTAACCCCGTGATAGAGCATGACGCCGTCGCCGATCTCGGCGGTCTCCCCGATGACGATGCCCATGCCATGGTCAATGAAGAAGCGACGGCCGATGGTGGCGCCGGGGTGGATCTCGATGCCGGTCAGGAAACGCGTGACCTGACTAAGCACGCGTGCCGGTCCGCGGAAGCCGCGAGTCCACAGCCAGTGAGCGACTCGGTGAGCCCAAATAGCATGCAGACCCGAGTACACAATGGCGTTTTCGACATCGCCACGCGCCGCGGGATCGTGCTCCCGGGCGTTTGCGAGATCCTCACGGATCATCTGGACAATACGGAACATGGTTGTTGACCCTATCAGCGCACTAAAACTTATGAAACATTTCCTCGACGCGCCATAGAAAGCGAAGGTAAGGCCAACCCGACCCTCGAACTGTGATTGGCGCTACTAGCTGCAAACCACCCCGGGCATGCATGTGTTCCCTACAACAGGCGGTGGATGAATAAAATTCCACTCCGATGGGAGGGCGCAAACGCCCATCACCCCCAGCGCTCAAGCACCGGGGGTGATGGGGACGCCGCAGGTCACGCAGTAACAGGCAGCGAGGTGGAATGTGATTAGTCGCGGATGTCGTCGTACAAGACGGTGGAGACGTAGCGCTCACCGAAGTCAGGGATGACGGTCACGATGGTCTTGCCGGCGAACTCAGGGCGAGCGGCCAGCTCGAGGGCAGCCTTGACGTTGGCGCCAGCGGAAATACCGCCCAGGATGCCTTCCTGAGCGCCGAGCGCACGGGAGGTCGCGATGGCGTCCTCGTTGGAAACGGTCAAGACCTCCTCGAGGTTCTTCTGGTTGAGAACCTCAGGGATGAAGTTCGCGCCCAGGCCCTGGATCTTGTGCGGGCCAGCCTTGCCGGTGTTGAGCAGCGGGGAGGCTGCTGGCTCGACGCCGAAGACCTTGATCTCTGGGTTGTGGCGCTTTAGGGTCTCGCCTGCGCCGGTGACGGTGCCGCCGGTGCCGATGCCTGCGACGAAGACGTCAACGTTGCCCTCGGTGTCGGCCCAGATCTCCTCGCCGGTGGTCTGGCGGTGAATCTCCGGGTTGGCGCCATTGGCGAACTGGCGGGCCAGGATGGCGTTGTCGCGCTCGGCAACGATCTCGTTTGCCTTGTCGACAGCACCCTGCATGCCGGCGGCGCCGGGAGTCAGGACGATCTCTGCGCCGTAGGCGCGCAGCATGACGCGACGCTCCAGGGACATGGTCTCAGGCATGGTGAGGACAACGTTGTAACCGCGAGCCGCACCGACCAGTGCGAGTGCGATACCGGTGTTGCCGGAGGTGGCCTCGACGATGGTGCCGCCCGGCTTCAGCTCGCCGGCTGCCTCGGCGGCGTCGACGATGGCCTTGCCGATGCGATCCTTGACGGAGTTAGCAGGATTGAAGAACTCGATCTTGGCCAGGACGGTGGCACCGAGGCCCTCGGTCAGACGGTTAAGGCGAACCAACGGGGTGTTGCCGATGGTGTCGAGGATGTTGTCATAAACCTTTGCCATTACTGGTGGCTCCTTGATTTCACGGTGATTGATTGACGAATATTTGCCCAGCGTGCCGACGTGGCATCGCGGGCGATGACACCACCTTACAACGAGGTGGCGGCCAGCGCTAGACCGAGTGGTTTATTCTGTCGAACAGAGCAGTCTATTTAGGTCGGGCTAGGCGCTCCAACCGGCGCGGTTGCGCTGTTAAGTGATTTTGATAACAGTAAAAGTGGGTGTTGCGTCCCATGTGGTGAGAGAGGTGTCCGTTTGTGTGGGAAGTGGGGGTGTGGGGGGATGTGTAGCTTCCAAGGGGGTAGTAAAGATCGTGTCAATTGGAAAGGAATAGAAAAAGCCCCTCCCAGTTCACTCGGAAAATAGTGATTGATCAAGGTAGGAACCATGTACATGTTCCCGAGCTCTCGATGGGGCTAAGGATTGATCCCGTATGTGCTTGGGAGTGAGGGGTAGGTCGTTGACTGGTATGGGTTCAGGTAAATACCCCCGAAGATGTGTTCCCGGTGTGCAATTGTCTATTTTGATTTTTGAAATGATGGGTTTCCATTACCCCCGGATCGTGGCTATACTTCAGCACAATAGCGTGGTACACCCCCAATCGGCGGGGGGAATTTCAGGAGGATGGAAGTGGAAGTTCAGCGCGCCAAGGAAGACGATGACGCAATCCGCTCAGCGTTGGCATCGTTGAAGACGGCAACGGGCATTCCAGTCACAATGTATGCAACCGTTCTGCCGGAGAATCGCCTGCAGATCAGCCAGTGGATTGGCCTGCGCACGCCTGCGCTGCAGAATCTCATTATTGAATCCGGCGTGGGCGTCGGCGGTCGCGTGCTGTCTACCCGTCGCCCGGTTGGCGTCAGTGACTACACCCGCGCCAATGTCATTTCCCATGAGAATGACGCCATCATCCAAGACGAGGGACTGCATTCCATCGTGGCGGTGCCGGTGATCGTCAACCGCGAGGTGCGCGGCGTGCTGTATGTCGGCGTCCACTCCCCGGTCCGCCTCGGTGACAAGGTCATCGAGGAGGTCACCATGACCGCCCGTACCCTCGAGCAGGACTTGGCGGTCAATGCGGCAGCCCGTCGCTCCGAGGGAGTGCGCGCCGGTGCGAACAAGCAGGGTCGGCTCATGAATGGTGCCGAGTGGGAGCAGATCCGTTCCACTCACTCCAAGCTGCGCATGTTGGCCAATCGCATCGAGCAGGAAGACATTCGCGCCGAGCTGGAGGAGCTGTGCGACCAGATGGTCGCACCGGTGCGAGTCAAGCAGACCACCAAGTTGTCGGCCCGCGAGCTCGATGTCTTGTCGTGTGTGGCTCTCGGTCATACGAATGTTGAAGCGGCCGAAGAAATGGGCATCGGCGCTGAAACAGTCAAGAGCTACCTGCGGTCGGTGATGCGCAAGCTGGGCGCGCACACCCGCTACGAAGCGGTCAACGCGGCCCGCCGCATCGGAGCCTTGCCGTGATGTGTTTTATCAAATAATAGAAGGCGGCCATCTTCTTCGCGAAGGTGGCCGCCTTTGGTCATCGTCGGCAAGCACAACGCAGAAACTAACGCTTACCGCCGGGCACCCAGAGTACGTCGTTGCTGTTATTGGCCACGCGGGAGAGGATAAACAACAGATCAGAAAGGCGGTTGAGATATTTGGCCGGCGCGACATTGGTGGTCTCGGGGAAGGCGTTGAACGCGACCCATGCCGCGCGCTCAGCGCGTCGGGCAATGGTGCGCGCTAGGTGAAGATAGGCCGCCGCGGGGGTGCCGCCGGGCAAGATAAACGAGTCCAGCTTGGAAAGCTTCTCATTGAAACGATCGCAATCGGCCTCGAGGCGATCGATGTAGTCCTGCGTGATCCTTAAAGGCTCGTAGCCCAAATCCTGCCTGTTCGGGGTCGCAAGATCAGCGCCTGCATCAAAGAGTTCATTTTGAATGCGCGCAATACAATCGGCAACGTTCTTGTCCGGCATGCCGACGGCCACGGCCACACCCAAGGTGGCGTTGAGCTCATCGCAGTCGGCGTAGGCCTCAAGCCGGGGATCGTTTTTGGAAACTCGGGAGAAATCGGACAACGCGGTCGTGCCGTCATCGCCGGTGCGGGTATAAATCTTGGTCAAGTGAACTGCCATAATGCCCACCGTAGACGAGGCGGACGCGCCGTGTCCGCCAGTTGGGTAGGGTTAGGGGGGTGAAAGACAAATTTCTCGTGACCGGCGGTGCCGCCCTGCGTGGTGCCGTGAAAGTAAGTGGCGCGAAGAACAGCGTGCTCAAGCTCATGGCGGCAGCACTGTTGGCCGAGGGAACCACGGTGCTGAAGAACTGCCCCGAAATCCTCGATGTTCCCCTTATGAAAGACGTCCTCGAA